>CP029803.1:1200000-1530000 GCA_003226295.1 Candidatus Moanabacter tarae
TGCTCGATAAGACCCTCACTAGTGGCCCGTCCAGCTTTCTTCTCCGCCGAAGCGATTCCACTCTTTCGCAAAATAGTGATCGCTTGCTCTAAATCACCGGCCGCCTCGGTCAAGGCGTTCTTACAATCCATCAAACCCGCGCCCGTCGCTCCTCTCAGCTCCCCTACCATCTTTGCCGTAATTTGAACACTCATCTTTAATCCAGTTGTATTATCGTGTAAAGGCCGACAAATTTCTAGTTTCCTCCTGATTCCATTGGCGAATCTGAATCGTCATCTGTTGAATAGGAATCAGGAACTTCCTCAACGGTTGTGTCGCTCGATAAAGAAGCTGCAGGCGCCATTGGAGTCACTGGAAGCTGCTCCTCTTTTGCTTCTTCGCGCACCATCGGGGTTAGAGACCTACCCATATTGGCTTCCTCACGTCTGGATAGACCATTCTGCATCGCATCCAAAAGGACCTCGACGATAATTCGTATTGACTTCACTGAATCGTCATTTCCTGGGATTGGATAGGTAATGAGCGAAGGATCGGAGTTCGTATCAACTAAAGCCACAACTGGAATACCCAGCCGATTGGCCTCCGCCACAGCTATCTGCTCCGTTTTGGAATCGATTACAAGAACCGCAGCTGGAAGCTCCGGCATCTCTAAAAGTCCTTCAAAATTACGATGCATGCGGCTCATTTCACGACGAATAACAGCCGCTTCCTTCTTGGGCGTCTTCGCCAAACTGCCATCCGCTTCCATGGAAAGGTAGCCCTTATACTTTGCTATGCTTTTTTTAATCGTTGCGAAATTCGTCAGTGTCCCACCCATCCACCGATTCGAACTGAAAGGCATCTGGCATTGAGTAGCAGCTTCACGGATTATCTCCTGAGCCTGGCGTTTAGTCCCAAGAAGAAGAATTTGCTTCCCATCCGAAATCGACTCTTCAATGAAATCGCTTGCCTTTTGCAAGAGATCGTAAGTCTTCTCCAAATCAACAATGGAAATACCGTGGCGGTTATCAAAGACATACTCCCTAGCCTTGGGATTATATCTTCTCAACTGGTGTCCGAAATGAACCCCCGCATCCAAGAGATCTTTAATCGTTATATTCATATTAATCGTCGCCCCTCGAGGTGAGGAAACAGCCGTCTCTTCCGGAAAGCTTTGGCGATGTAAGGTTGAGATTGATACTTTGGTTAAGTGTCTGAAGAGTTACTCGAGCAAGAGCCATCTGGCATATTCACTGCAAGAATAAACTGCCGGATGTCGTCAATACCCCAGTGCCATTCGTAAAAGATCCCACTTCCTTCGAATACTATCGCTTTTATGCTTTCCAAAGAAGCCAGACCCATTTCCTCCCTCCGACCGAAGAATAGAACTACAAGCTGAAGGAATAAAAAGACTGCCAGGAATATCTTAGAGCAACCGGATTGCAAGAAGATTCTATCCGCAAAAGATTCTAATCGTTTTTAAAGAAAGGAATAGCCAATGGGTAATGGTATTCCCTCCCCTCATTGGTTCGAATCGACGCGATTACGACAAAAATCACATTGGTAATGGCTAATGCAATGAACAAAGGAATTCCAACGACGATAAACATTAGAGGAATCGTCACCAACGCGTAGATCGTCATAGATAACTGAAAATTCAGAGCCTCTCTTCCAGATCGATCCACTAGTGGCATTTCCTCTCTCTTGATTAGCCAAATAACCAGTGGCCCGAAAACATTACCGAACGGGATACCGATAAAGGATACCAACGCCGAAAGATGAGTGAATAGCGCCCACAACTTTTCGTTCTTATTAACATCCATTTCAGTCATCTGAATTTCCTTCCTGCAAAAGTATACTTAAGAGGACCGTATGCAACTTGTAGTCGATGATGCAACCCCGATTCTTTTACATCTCTTAATAGTTATCGTCCTAACAGAGGAAACCAAAGAAAAAAACACAAAACCCAGCCGACTACTTTACATGAACATAATCAAAAAGATTACAAAAGAAATCCAGTTCAAGAGAATGGGACATGGGACCTCATCCATTGATTTTAAGTTCAGCCATCTATTATATAATGTTAGTCCTGGTCAGATGCTTTTGCCATAGCAGTAAGCAACCCAAATCAGCAAAAGTCTAAAGGCAAGGAATCGACTATCCGGTATGAACTACCATCCCAGCAAATAGACATCCTCTCAAAATCGGAATGAGCTCAATATATAATGGCAAAACAATTTTTCAGCTCTTATCTCGATTTTGGACACTTTTTTCCAAAAAGAACATGGATTTTCCCATTTCACAGATCCACCCCTTTTCTGTTCATAACCATAGAAGTAGCCAATTTTATTGCCTCATTCATACTTCTAGGATCTGCTGTCCCCTTTCCTGCCTTATCAAAACTCGTGCCATGTTCGACTGATGTTCTGATAATGGGCAGACCCAGAGTAACATTCACTCCGCGCCAAATTCCAAGCATCTTTGCAGCCACATGGCCCTGGTCGTGGTACATAGCAACCACTCCGTCAAAATGCCCTTGAAGAGCGCGGAAAAAAATCGTATCGCCCGGATAGGGGCCTGAAACTCGATAGTCTCGGCTTATCGCCTCTTCGATCGCCGGTTGGATATATTTTACCTCCTCATCACCAAACAACCCATTCTCTCCAGCATGAGGATTGAGTCCTGCTATGGCAATATGAGGATTGTCGATTCCTAATTCCTTAATTCCTTCCCTAGCTAACTCTATTACTTTGAGAATCCTTTCTGGCCGTACTCGATCAAGGGCCTTGCGCAGAGAAACATGGGTTGATACATGGCAAATTCGCAACTTGTCCACTACCAACATCATCGTTACATTAGGAATGCCACAGAGCTTGGCCAAAAGTTCAGTATGGCCGTCAAAGTGATGACCCGCTTTGTTCAGCGACTCCTTGTTTATAGCTGATGTTACCATCCCATCCGCTTCACCTTGTTGACACAGATTCGCTGCCTCCTTGATGTACTCATAAGCCGCTTGACCCGCCCCTATGTTTACTTCACCTCGAATCAGTCTCCCTAAATCGATATTCTGTAAATCGAATACTTCTATTGTGTCTTTCGCCCATTCAGCTTCTGAGATATTTAGAATCGAACGTACTCTTCCCGGCATTCCCGTAATTTTCAACGCTGCCTTCATAATATCCGCATCGCCGATCACAATAGGCCGGCAACCGTTACGAATCCCTTCATCTGTCAAAGTTTTAGTGATGATCTCCGGTCCGGTCCCGGCAGCATCTCCCATAGTAACTAGTAATATAGGCCTGTAATGCTCCATCAAAGTTCGTTCTAATATCGCCGATTGTATTCTTGTCCTAAATAAGGAAAATCTATCGCTATAACTGTTCTAATATTGCAACCCCATACCTTAATTGGAATCTTATTTATCAGTACGCCGCTTCCAGATTCCCTTCGGCCATTCATAGCTCCCTGGCTTAATGGTTACGGTAGGCGCTGATCTATCAAGAGGACGCATCGAGACCACTCCGAGTTCAATTTCCTGAACAACCTCGAATTCCTTCCATCCCAGTTCCTCAAGGACAAATGATGCAGTAGCGCCTCCCTCCATCCAAAGATGGTCAATTGGCATATTCTCTAAAACGATCTTAGATAATCGCCCAAGGGTTAGCCCCAACCGAGCTGGAATTTCGGGTTTCAAAGAGATCGGCTGCCCAATGGTAACGATAGTTTCGGGGAAATTTGATAACGAATCAAGAACCCTCTCAGCCCAAGTACGCAGTTCCCCACATTCGTCTTCATGTACCTCCATCAGGGAGGCTGGCATAGGGATAACTGTTAGCCCACGTTCCTCTGCTTCGAGGATTCGATATCGACAAGAGGCTGACGTACTACCCGAAATCCATAAATTCTTATCGTCTCGTTTGAACTCCCATAAGCATGGATCCTCCTCCAGATTCAAATTTTTCAAAATAGCAACAAGAAATTCGGATCCTCCAACCGGAAAAATCGTCTCCTTAACTACTTCTGAAGCCCACCGGTTCAAATCCTTTTTGTTCCTCACATCTCCCACGATAATACCTTCATTGGGAATGCTAGATTCCTGCCTACAGGAAGTAACTGACCAACTAGTAGGCCTTCCCAGCAACCCGATCACATCTGAACAACGAGCTGGATGTTCAGGATCGTGAGCGAAGTCCGTTTTATCTATCAAGCAATCGCCAACGTAGTAAATACCGTTTCTTATCTGACGACCTAGTGATGGATTTGCGGGCAGAAGCAAAGCGCGTTCGAACCCGAAAGAGTCCCCCAACGCTATGACCTCGTCATAAACATTTCCCCGAAGAACTGAGTCCACCTTCTTATAGATCCACTCCGGTTTCAACTCTTCCAGTTGATTCGCCACCCTGCTAAGCCTTTTACCAGCCTCAATGGGACCAAGAGACCGAGAATCGGTATCAATCACGATGACATCGGCTGAACACTGTAATCCATCGACATCGCGTACAACACAGGTCTCAAGACCAAACCGTTGGCAAACCCCACCTACTTCCGCTGCTCCAGAAATATCGTCTGCTACTATTCCTATCATAGCAAATCTAGAAACAAATCAGCACTAGAACTTCGTGAATCAGAAGTTCACCTCCCAGTGGGCAAGCCAGAAACAGAAAGACTTTGGCACATTAGCGGAGGAATCCTTACTAATGTAACAATATTCATGATCTAATCGGATCCCGATACAGGTTGCTTTAAACTTTATCAGTCTGCATCTGAACCTGCTTTTCAACCGTCGACACTTCCATCAAGTGCACTAACCCGATATTCTTTTAGAACTTCCATATTAAGTTCCAGACCCAACCCAGGTTCATCTGTCAAAATAAGATTTCCGTCCCTAATCATCTCGTTAGGAATTGTAAGTTTCTGTCTCCAAGACACCTCTCCCCAGGCAAATTCCATCATCATGAATTGGGGAAAAGAAGAAACCGCTTGTGACGAAGCTACCAAGGAGAATGGTCCACGTGGCCCGTGAGGAGAAACAAAAGTTCCGTAATTGGAAGCAGCTTTGGCTATCTCTCTCAGAACATGGACTCCCCCAATATAGCAGATATCAGGCATGATCACATCCAAACATTGGCATTCAAGAAGCTTAATGAATTCAGAAGCCCTTCTAAATCCTTCACCGCCGGCTAGGCGAATTCCGCATTCCTTTCGATAACGGGCAACTGCATCAAGGTCTGTCTCAACAAAAGGTTGCTCTATCCAGAAAAGATCAAGGTGGCGAAGTGCCTCCGCTAATTCTAAAGCACCCTTCATGGTAAAGTGGGAATGAACGTCGACCATAAGCCGAATCGTTGGTCCTATTGATTCGCGTACTGCTTCGACACATGCTATTCCCTCTTTCGCATTCTCCGCATTATCGATTTCGTAAGGAAACCCATCAAATGGTGCCAACTTTACAGCATCGAATCCATCCGCCACGGCTGCTACTGCGTTTCGAGAAAAACCTTCAGGAGAACGATCTACTGTCGCTCGGTTGATATTGGCGTAAAGGGCGACAGGATCTCCCCCCGAAGGGAAGAATTGTCGCCACATCGGCGCATCCGCTAACTTTCCATCTATGTCCCAAAGCGCCTGCTCTATAGCACTGAAAGAAGAAAGAGAGGAGGCATCAAGATTCATATCGACCATTCGGCGGACCAGCGGCTCTATTTCACGCGGATCATATCCATGCAATTCTTTCGCTAACTGGTGTAAGGACTCTACGCGATCGGCATAATTGACTCCCGCATTAATTTCTCCAAAGCCTCTAACACCTTCATCGGTTTCAACAATTACGAAGAGCCAATCACCTCTATGGTTAACCGTTACTGCTTCCCATCGTATTTCTGTTATCTCCATTTTGCGTTCTTAAGTCCGACTAATCAAAATTGAATAGGGGACAACCAACTGTTGTCTGATATTATAAGATTAGAATCTATAACCTCCAAAAGAACCGGATTACAAGCCTAGGCCTTTTCTATTCTGAAAAATTTCCTAATTCTGGTTGTTCTATTTTTATGTAATCCTTAAAGCGCATGTTAGCTGACACTGCATTGTCACCGATATTGAAATTGATTGTCGCGTTGGACCCGAGCTTCTCATCACAGTAAGTTGATAACCCAAAAAGACTGCCAAAAGGCGGAATAGATCCAGGATTTAACCCTGTCAAACCCAACAATTCTTTTCGATCAGCAAACCGTAGTTTCCGCCATCCATACACCTTTCGAACCCGCTTACTGTCCAACTTGCAGTCAGCTGGAAGAACGAACATTACAAATTGTTTTTCACATTTGCAAATCAACGCTTTGGCCCCACTGCACAAAGCAACACCCCGAACAGCAGCCGCCTCCTCACTCGTATAAACGGGCTCATGCCGTAACAGCCTGAATACAACTCCTCTCGATTCAAACAACGTCTTCAAACGCCCTAATACAGAATTCACCATAACCCTTTCTTTCTCCCGTTTCTTGAAATTTCTCCATGGCTTTATTAATAAAATGATGGTTCATCTTATATTTAGTTGAATTCTAAAGAACAAATACAACCTAAGCCTTCTAGGGATTTGGAGTCCACGAAAGAATGAGACTCAAGAGTTCCCTTATCTCCATACTGGACACGAAGGCTAATATCTAAAATTCTATCTGCACTATTTATGAGTACCCAACTTCAAGAATTTGTCTCCCAAATCAAAATCTGTGATACCCATGAGCATATGTGGAAACAGGAAAGCTGGGAAGCTGATAAGCCGGACATTCTTTCGGAAATTTTCGACAACTATGTGCTTGCAGACTTCGTTACCGCTGGTCTTCCGGAAAGCGATAAAGAACGCTTGAGGAATTCTTCCAATCCTGATATCTCAGCTCGCTTCCAGTCTGTGGAGACAGCCTGGAAAGCGATTCAGTTCACAGGTTACGGTCAAGCCTGTAGTCTCATCGCAAAGAAATTCTTTGGTATAGAAGAGATTACCTGCCACAGCCTTGTCCAGGCCCAAGACTCCCTCCCGATACAATGGGAAGCTAAGGATCGATTGGCTATTCTGAGAGATGAAGGAGGCTTCCATCACATCCAAACAGACGATTCATCTTGGGAATGCATAAGAGATGAATCCGGACCGGATTTTTTCCTCTATGATCTGTCATGGGCCACCTTTTGTTCGGGCACTTTTGATCTGGTTTCGCTCCGCGAGTATTCCGGGATAGAGGTAAGAAATCTCAATTCCCTTAAAATTGCTATGGAGAAGCTATTTTCCCTCTATGGTCCGCTCGCCATTGCGGTCAAATCGCAACATGCCTATAATCGAACTCTAGTCTGGAAGGAACGGTCCGAAGAAGAAGTTTCACCCCTTCTACAAAAGCGGATAAAAGGAAAGGAACTTACCACTGAAGAAAAGAATTGTATCGGGGATTGGTGTTGGGCCCGAGGTGTTGAACATGCCATTGAACATAACCTTCCCTTTAAAATCCATACTGGGTACTACGCTGGATACAATCGGATGCCGATCAACTTCATAAGGGCAGGAAATCTCTGTCCCCTTCTTGCCAAATATCCAAAAGCCAGATTCGTACTTATGCATATATCTTACCCCTATCAGGAAGAACTGATAGCGTTGGCCAAGCATTACCGAAATGTTTGGGTGGACATGTGCTGGGCTTGGTCTATTAATCCCCATGCCTGCACAGATTTCCTACGGCGCTATCTTCATGCGGCACCAATAAATAAGCTATTCGCTTTCGGTGGCGATACCTATCGACCTCGGGCCGCGGTTGCCTATTCTATACAAGCACGTAATCGTGTTGTCCAGGCCTTGAAAAAGGAAATCGATAATGGTGAAATCACGGAAAAACAATCCATTGAAATTGCTCAAAACATTCTACAAAATAACCAACTGGAATGTTTTGACTACAATGGTCGAATTCAAGCGTTGGAATCAGAGAAATGCAAAATAGAATAAGCGTACACGGACTCGAGATCGACAAGGGACTTTACGATCTTGTCGGCAATAAAATTGCCCCGGGAACAGGGGTTGATCCAGCTCACTTTTGGACTACCTTTTCAGAAATCGTTACTGACTTGGGACCAAAAAACCGGAAGTTGCTAACAAAACGTGACTCCCTCCAGAAAAAAATCGATTCATGGCATTCGGAACAAAAAGGGAAGCGAATTAATTCTCAGGAATACAAATCCTTTCTCAATGATATCGGTTATCTGCTTCCAGACGGAAAGACATTTACAGTAAATTCTACGGGTGTTGACCCAGAGATTGCAGAGATTGCTGGCCCTCAATTGGTTGTCCCAGTAGACAATGCTCGGTATGCATTGAATGCGGCCAACGCACGTTGGGGTAGCCTCTTTGACGCACTATATGGAACTAACGTTATCTCGGAAAACAATGGTGCCGGGATCAGTGAATCCTACAACCATTTACGCGGACAAAAGGTAATAAAGCTGGCCGAAGCCTTTCTCGATGAGTTTTTTACGCTAAAAGACGGAAGTTATTCAGATGTCACTCAATTTTCACTGAACTACGAAAACTCGGGTCTTTACCTCATTTGCGAACTAAGTAACGGAAGAAGAACTGTATTAAATGAGAGGGAAAAATTCTGCGGATATCACAGTGACGGCAATGACATAACTCGAATTCTTCTGAAAAACAATGGTCTCCATGTTGAAATTCAAATCGATAGAAATCACCCTGTTGGCAGTAAGCATCGGGCAGGCGTGTTCGATATTCTAATCGAATCTGCAATTACTACAATCCAGGATTGCGAGGATTCAGTTTCCACTGTAGACGCCGAAGACAAGGTACGCATTTACAGTAACTGGAATGGAATCATGAGGGGAAATCTCACCGTAACCTTCGAGAAGAATGGAAAAAATGTGACACGTCACTTAAACCCCGATCGGGTTTATACAACACCTCAGGGAGAAACTCTAACGCTCTCCGGCAGGAGCCTACTCCTGATAAGAAATGTCGGTCTTCATATTTACACCGACACCGTTCAGAAAAATGGCAGCAATATCCCAGAAGGGTTTCTCGATGCCATGGTAACCTCGCTAGCTGCAATCCATGACCTGAAGGGCAGTGGTAGATTTAGGAACAGCAAGACCGGGAATATTTATATTGTGAAACCGAAACTTCATGGTCCAGAAGAAGCCGCTTTCACAATCGAGTTATTCGATCGCGTCGAAGATGCCCTTGGACTAGACACCCATACCTTGAGAATTGGGATCATGGACGAAGAACGCCGGACAACCGTCAATCTTAAGGAGACAATCCGAACTGCCCAAAATCGGGTTTTTTTCATCAATACTGGTTTTCTGGACCGAACTGGGGACGAGATTCATACCAGTATGGAAGCCGGAGCTGTGATTCCGAAAGTTGAGATAAAATCGCAACCATGGATGCTCGCCTACGAAGACTGGAATATCGACATAGGCAATGAAGTAGGTTTGCCAGGACGCGCACAGATGGGAAAGGGAATGTGGACTATGCCGGATGAAATGAAGGCAATGATGGAGACAAAGATAAGTCATCCTGAGTCTGGCGCGAGTACCGCTTGGGTACCTTCCCCGACTGCAGCGACCCTTCATGCCCTCCATTACCATAAAGTCAATGTAGCCAATCGCCAAACCGAACTCTTGAATAGGGAAAGAGCCAGCCTTCAAGATATCCTTACCCCACCACTTCTCGATCGGGAACTATCATCCGAAGAAATAAAGAGAGAACTAGAAAACAATGCGCAAGGGATTCTCGGATATGTGGTTCGATGGATTGATCAGGGCGTAGGTTGCTCCAAGGTGCCGGATATCTCCGATGTCGGTCTTATGGAAGATCGGGCGACTCTCCGTATCTCAAGCCAACACATCGCGAATTGGCTACATCACGGCATTACAAACAGACAACAAGTAAGGGAAATATTTGAACGTATGGCCGCAGTAGTGGACCGGCAGAATGATCTAGATCCAAATTACAGAAATATGGCTCCTGATTTCGACGATAGCATCGCCTTTCAAGCAGCACTCGATCTCGTGTTCAAGGGGAGAAATGAGGCGAATGGATATACGGAACCCATCCTTTATTCCCGCCGAAGACAGATTAAAGAACAAGCAACCGTTGAATCGTGAAAATCAAGTCGTCAATAAATCTTAAAGGATTTTCTGGTTAGACATTAATTCCTCGACCGCTAGAAAGTTACACCATGCCCGAATTTGAAGATTGTTCTAACGCCGTAGATCCAGGCTTAGCTCAAAAGCAACCCACGGATCTAAATGAACTGAACTCCTCTTCAACGAAGCCGGAAAATCCACTAAATCAGCCCATAGCGCCTCATCGCGGAGAAGCCGTTGAATACATACCACAAAGATCGAACAGTGGGATTTCAGATTCGAAAGAGAAGCCTTTTGGAAGAACTCAAGGTAGTGTAGGAGATGGAAACCTCCGAGCCCGACGTAATATTCGGATACGGAATGCCTACACGAAAAAAAACCTTCCAGCGAGCATAGCCCGTATGCCGAAAAGCCCCAAGGGACCTAATCTATTTACCCGGCTCAAGACATTCCTGATCCGCCTATTGAAGCGATTTTTGGAAAAAAACGACAACCAGTCCTCGAGGTCGCGGTACAGACGGAGAAGAAACAAGAACAGACGCGAGAATTCGAGGAAAGGGTATCCAAGACGTCGAGAGAGGATGAGTAATCAGGAACGCAGAGGCACTAACACTGGACGAAAACGAAACGGCACTAAAGTCCGAAATCGTGGATCACAACAACAACCTCAGAAGTCTAGGGATTTTTCAATAATTCGGGATTCCACAAGTGATAGACAGAATATTGAGAAGAAACCAAGCCCCAAGAATTTGGCTACGAAACGGAATCGGAGCCCAGGGAGAGGACAAAAAAAACCTAATTCATCAACAAATTAAGAAATGCTCCTTTGCAAAGCGACATGCCCCAATCTTTAAAGTTAAAAAGACGATTACTAGGCCGCTAATCTGGTCTTTACGATGGATGTAATTCGAATTGAGGGAGGCAGGCCTCTTAGGGGTAAAACTTATGTGAGCGGTGCTAAAAATGCTGCTCTCCCCATTTTTGCAGCCAGTCTTCTGACTGACGAAAAGTGTGTGATCGAAAATGTCCCCGACCTCTCGGACATTCGATTTATGGCCGAGATTTTGACTCACCTCGGAGCACAAGTCGATCGCATTAAGTCCAATACCTGGTCAATTCAATCTGGTGATATAAAAACGACTGCACCCTATGAGTTAGTACGAAAAATGCGAGCTTCAGTCTGCCTGATGGGACCTCTCTTGGGAAAAATGGGGAAAGCAGAGGTGTCATTTCCCGGTGGCTGCGTCATTGGTCCACGCCCAATTGACCTCCATCTTAAAGGATTCGCAAAAATGGGATGTGATGTAACAGTCGACAACGGTTATGTACGACTCAACGGCAGAAATTTGAAGGGAGCTGACATCTTTCTTGGTGGCAGACATGGAAGTACCGTCCTCGGTACAGCCAATCTGGTAATGGCCGCAGTTTTGGCTCCGGGGGTTACTAATATTGAAAGCGCTGCCTGCGAACCTGAAGTGGTCGACCTCTGTAATATGCTCATGAAAATGGGGGCCAATATCGAGGGTATAGGTAGCCACCATCTCAGAATTGAGGGAGTACAAAGACTTAGAGGCTGCACCTATCGAATCATACCGGATCGTATTGAAGCCGGTACTTTAACTATCGCAGCCGTAATCACGGGTGGTAGAATTTCGATCAGTGGAGTTAAAATAGATCACTTACGTGCTCTTATCGACAAATTGGAAGAAGCAGCAATTAGCGTGTCAATTGAAAGTCCCGACTGTATAGTAGTCGAAGGCAATGGGGAACATCGAGCAGTTGATGTAATAACCCTTCCCTATCCTGGATTTCCAACCGATCTTCAGGCGCAAATATGCGCCCTCATGAGTGTGACGAAAGGATTGAGCATCATTACTGAAAGAGTTTATCCAAATCGCTTCATGCACATCCCAGAATTACAACGGATGGGTGCGAATATTGCAATTGAAGGCGCCAGCGCAATCGTGGATGGTGGCGTTCAACTTTCTGGCGCACCGGTTATGGCTTCAGATCTCAGAGCTAGTGCCGCCCTCATACTGGCCGGACTAGCGGCCTCGAATGAAACTTGGGTTCAAAGGATCTATCATATCGATCGCGGGTTTGAAAAAATCGATCAAAAACTCCAATCTCTCGGTGCTGTGATCGAACGGCTCGAGGCAAAGTACATGCCAGCGGGATTTCGTAACCAAGAATAATTTTAAATTCCACAGTATATGAATTCCCCTGAACCACAAAAGGGCACCCGTCTAACCGATCCCTCTATGAAACCAGAGGATGAAGCTGAGGCGGTACTTAGACCCCTCAAATTTTCGGATTTTACCGGGCAAAACAAAACCAAGGAACGTCTTGAAATAATTGTTGGAGCTGCCCGCGGGAGGGGTGACGTCCTCAATCATGTCCTTATTAGCGGTCCCCCGGGTTTGGGCAAAACTACTCTCGCCTATGTCCTCGGAAGCGAGTTAAACACTCAGGTTCGCTCCACCTCTGGACCAGTGATCGAAAAACCAGGTGATTTGGCGGGAATGCTAACCAATCTTGAAGAAGGCAATATCCTATTCATCGATGAGATCCACCGTATCCCCAAAACCGTAGAAGAATATCTTTACTCTGCAATGGAGGATTTTCATATAGATATTATGTTGGACCAGGGTCCTAATGCCCGGAGCGTACGTTTGAATATTCCCAGATTCACCCTAGTCGGAGCAACCACGCGCCTTGGTCTTCTAACTGCCCCCCTCCGAAGCCGTTTCACTCTTCAGACACGCCTTGATTACTATGGCAAAGAAGATCTGAGAGCAATCGTACGAAGAACCTGTCGGATCCTCGATATCGCCATTGATGTTGAGGGTGAAGAAGAAGTAGCAGGTAGAGCCCGCGGCACCCCAAGAATCGCAAACAATTTAATATATTTCATCCGCGATTATGCTCAACAACGAGCAAACGGAAAGATCACCCGTTCAATTGCCTCCTCTGCCCTCGAGTTACTTGAAATCGACCGACACGGATTAGATGAAATGGACAAGCGTATTCTCCGAATAATCGCAGAGAACTATGGTGGAGGACCAGTTGGACTTGGGACTGTCGCCATAGCTGTTGGAGAAGAAGAACACACACTTGAGGAAGTCAACGAACCCTTTCTAATTCAGGAAGGATTCCTCCAACGTACGCCCCAAGGTCGTATCGTAACTCCCAGGGGATTCGAGGTCATAGGACTCAAACGCAACTCAACAGACAACCAAATGGAATTGATTTAGCCATTCGAGCCTAAGAAGATCATCTGAGAGCCTCGAGACAACCCAGGAGGTTTGGAATTTCCTGAAACGCAGCAAAACTATTCCAATAACCTTATCTAGCAAACAAACCTTCGGAAATCCTCGACAGATCCGGAGAATCCTCCGCTAACTCCTTTATTAATAACCGCAACTGCATCATGAGCATGGAGCGATTCTAGATGAACGCATGCAATCTGAAAATCGATAATCCGTTTGTCCACATTGAATTTTTCGTGGAGGAGTCTAACAGCGTCCTCTACGAACTTAGGAAAGCTTCCGTTCAGTTCAGCGAATGCTTGTTCGTCTTCCCGTTTCACCATAGACTGAACCTCAGTTCTGAGGGCCTCAAGACATTTTTCGCGGATATTTTCGATCGTGACTAAAGCACCAGACCGAACCTCAACACTTACCCTCGCTTTACTTCTTTGAGCATGGGGCAAAGCATACTTGCCTCTCATGTTACGGGCGTGTTCAGCCAACTCGGCTGAATTCGGGCAAACTGAAGAATAAATAAAGTCTAAGTGCATCCGCTTTCGAAATCGATCGAGGTCATCAATAATTCCTTCATAATCGACATCGTAGTAGAGATATCCCCCCAACCCACTGCGAAGGCTTTCCTGATAGATCGGATAAGAAAAACGAACAGTGAGACGCGCACGGCTACTCTCCAAAGTTTCTTTGTAGCGAAGAAGAATCTCCTCAAGTAACTCCAGTGTAAAGACCCGATCCTTGAATTCATAGAAAGTCCGGATAATTCGAGACATGTTGACTCCTTTCCGGTCTGAACCCAATGAGACCGTACCCGTAACTGCCGCCTCTAAATCAATTGATTCGTTTTGCGCCGTAAGAACTTTCAAGGGCAAATGGAAATTAGAAATTCCCACCTCAATGATTGGAACACCATCACCATGGATCTCCACCCCAGTTCTGTTTTGCACGTCTGGCAAAGACTCGCGATACGGTCGACTAACGGTAAATCCATCGTCGTATTGGTGATCGAGCGATTTCGGCCGACCGGCCCTATCAAGATCAGAGATTAGTTCTTTATCTTCACTCATTCTCATCTAAAAATGCAGAGACAGGGAGAGTTCGGCAAGCAAGTAAATTCTAACATCGGAAAGGATTTACAAAAAGAGGAACATCCACCAAAAGAATTGATGTATGTTCCTCCAAATACTCGGTAGTAGTAGTTCAGGAAATTGTGCCCTCCTTGTTACTGAACAATGCCGTGTACTTATCGATGCAGGATTTTCCACCAGAAAAACATGTGCATTTTTAGAAGCGAGCGGAGAGTCAATCAATTCTATTGATGCTATTTTTGTAACCCATGAACACAGTGACCACACAGCCGGTCTGACAGGATTATCAAAAATCCCTCATATCCGTACCTTTGCCAATTTCTCAACCGCAAAGGCGATTCAGGACTCCTTAAAACGAAAAGCTAATTGGCAGATATTCGAAACAGGGCGTACCTTCCGTTTTCGTGACCTAGAGATAACTTCCTTTCCTGTTCCCCATGATGCTTTAGATCCTGTAGGATTCGTTTTTGCTAGCGGAGGCGAAGATCTCTTTAATCCGAGGCGCAGCATGGCTTGGTGCCTTGACCTCGGGCATATTCCACAGCTCGTAAGAGAACATGTACGGCCAGTCAATGTACTCGTTATGGAAGCAAATTACGAAACTGATATGCTTAATGAAGATAAGAAACGACCGTGGTCAGTGAAACAGCGAATCAAAAGCAGGCATGGCCATCTTTCAAATGCATCAGCACTTGAGTTTCTTAGAACCGAATCTGAACCTGGCTGGGAAAAAGTTTTCCTAGTTCACCTCAGCAAAGACTGTAACGACGTTTCCCTAATCTCATCATTGATTAACCAGTCCCCGTTTGAAGGAGAGAAGCGTAAGTTCACTATCAGCGTAGTTGATCCAAACGGTGAACACACCCCTCCTTACCAACTGTAAACCGTTCGTTTCTTCGGATGAGGATACCCTCTTTCTGGTCTAAACCGACCCCTACATGCTAAATCATCCGATGGGCAACGCCATTTGTCATATTAAGAACCCACGATCAACTGTTACTTATAGTGTTTCTGGAGAAAACAAGAATTTGGGTTAACTTTGATTAACCCATAGTAATAATAGTGTTTCCATGCTTCCCTTTGTAATAAATTCTCGGTCGAAGTGGCAGTCGAAGACCGAAGAATGCACGGGAATATCTAGGACGTCGTTCTATTAGGAAACATATCTTAGAAAGACAGGATCAACAATTGACCCCAGGAATTCAACAGATCACTTGGAAAACGATCTAATCTGGAGTATTTATCTAGCCCGTAAAAGAGGCTCGGCTCGAATCCAAGAGGAGAGGTCATCTACATCCTCAAGAGGTTCCAGAACTTCGGAAGTAAGTCCCATCGATTTAATTCTCTTCAAAGTAATAGGCAAAACATTGCTTGTACTCCATGGAATGTTGACGAACAATTTAGATTGAAGCTGATTCATGCCTAGCAAATAGTAGCCCCCGTCCAACGATGGCCCCACAACCACGTCGTGAATCTCAAGGGAATTTGATGCTCTCAAGAGCAGAGGCAAGGAAACATAGGGACAGTCGCCTCCGAGTAAGATAACAGACTCTGCTCCCCGGTCCAAAGCACCCCTAACAGCTGTCCGCATTCTATGGCCAAGATCACCTTTCACCTGGGGAAAATACGGATGATTTGGCCCCAGCCATAGTTCCATGAGATTCCTCGCACTTCCTGGCGAGAAATGAATCTCAAATGGGGCGTAAGGAGCCAAACAATCGAATAGTTTTTCAGTCATTTTTTGGTAGGCAGAAAGTGCCTGGACCTCGCCGATTTTCTCCGCTAGGCGTGTTTTGACCCGTCCTAATTCAGGGGCCTTCAGAATGAGAAGTATGGTTGATTTAACTCTCAACCGTTTTGTTATCCCTTGAAATTAGAAGGTCGCTCAGGGTGTTGACCTAAAATCCACGGAGGCAGTCAAAGCACACAAGAATTTGTCATCAATAAAAAAATAAATAATCAAGATCGAATATCCATCCTTAATACAATGTCTTTAAGGATACAAATTCTCGGAAAAACTCAGTATTGGGGGCTGGATCGAGGAGGTCAGTTACTTGAAAAACATCCTCACTACCATTGGGAATAATTAGCAGCTCCAGCCTAATGGATTCAAATCAGCCTCTGTCTTCATCTGCGAGCAGAGACCTAGCCCTATGGCTTATAGCTACGTAACCCATTTGCCACGATCGTCGATCACTCGATTAAGACTCTAAAACAAAATGGGTAACCTGCTCTTCGCAGCGATATAATTCGTCCATCGAAATCGTCTGTAAGACTCCTCTTAACTTGCCCTATAAAACAAAAGATACCTATATTAATCTCTCGGAGATTGCTCTGGAAGCGTAGCCACAACGCAGTCACATCTGTCGTCTGTTGAACCAGAAAGCTGTCAGCCCCATAATCGAATTTGGCAACCATCCAGCACTAATCGGATCAAGTATTCCCCGTTCACCCATTAGGGTAGAGACATTTGCAACCAAGTAATAAGCAAAGAAGAGACCAACTGTTTTAGCCACACCAACGACAGGACTAACGCGAACTCCAGAAACAACAAAAGGAATTGCAAGAGCAATTACAATAATAACGCTAAAGGGATTAGCTAGGATACTGTGATATCGAACTTTGTAAGCAGGAAATCGTGGATCATCTACAGCCCCGAGATATTTCAAAACGTGATGCAACTGGAAAAGCGATAAATCTTTAGGGCGTTTTTCTAGAGAGCGCATGAGCACAGGGTTCTCTTCAAACTCAGAATAAGATCGCTGAATAATGGGAAGCGACCTAAGAGCCTCTCCCGTTTCAACATCAAATTCAATGATTCGCCCCTCATAAAAAATCCAGCGTTTACCTTCCCATTCGTAGTGAACCTCATTGGCTACAATCCGAAATTCCTCCCTCCCGGTTTCACTAAGTTCGGAAACAGTAATACCATAGCCTCTGTTTTCGTATTCATTAAAGCGGTTCATAAACCACAACCGTCGCTCCAGATGATTATAGAAAGTTAGGTTGTAGATTATTCCGAATTCGCTTTCTACTCCTTCCAATCCATGACTATATCGAGCAAAATCATCCCTCATTGCTCCTGCCTTTTCAATCGACGAAGGAACGAGTTGGGCATTCAGATAGAAAAGCACGATTGATAGGAAAATTCCTATTGCCCAGAAAACTCGACTTATTCTCCATAAGCTCAACCCGACTGATTTAAACGCTGTTATCTCGTTATGTTGGTATAGATTTCCAAGTCCGAGGAGAACTGATATCAGCAATGAAACGGGAAGGACTGTTGGAATGAAACTAGGCAGCAGAACAATATAGTACCGAAGAATATCTTGTCCTCGGATTCCCATTTTCAACAAGTCTGGAAGGTCATTATAGATATTCTCAAGGATGAGAATCCCGAGGGTCGCTGCCAAAGCCAAAGCAAACCATCTAATCCATTCGAAGAAAATATACCCGTCAATTTTCACTGTATCAGTTCGATCTCCGATTTTTTGCTGGTATTGTCAACCAACCCAGTCTCAAATAAGTAACCATAATGGCATCGGGAAGAGAATCCTGGAATTCCCGGGTTGGAGTTATTCTAGCAGTTTCTGGAAGCGCCGTAGGACTGGGTAATTTTCTGCGCTTCCCCGGCCAAGCTGCTCAGTACGGTGGAGGAGCCTTCATGTTGGCCTACTTCTTCGCCTTCCTTTTGATCGGGTTACCTATTTGTTGGGCAGAGTGGACGATGGGGCGATTTGCAGGACAAAAGGGGTTTAATTCGTGCCCGGGAATACTGAATGCAGTCGCATCACATCCATCCGCAAAATACTTGGGTATTATCGGCGTCATAATTCCCGTGATCATCTATTTTTATTATGTCATCGTTGAGGCCTGGTGCCTCGGATACTCTGTAAATTTCCTAATGGGAAATATGAACTTTGACGGAGCCGATGAGTCCGGAGCCTTCTTTTCCTCCTTCACGGGCATGGAGAGCAACGGCTCCGCAATCGGATTTGGAATCCAGAATGTAGGAATCTACTTGGTCTTTGTTTTTTTTATAAATTTTGTTCTCATCTACAGAGGACTGACTAAGGGCATAGAATTTTTTTGCACCTTCGCCATGCCAACCCTTTTTATTCTGGCAATCGTAATACTTATTAGGGTTCTTACTCTCGGTGCACCTAATGCCGAAATACCTGAGAATAACGTCAACAATGGACTCGGATTCATGTGGAACCCAGGAAAGGTTGTACTGAAGGAAAACATTAGTGACGAACCTAATGTGGAAAAATGGATCGTTGTCGAGGAAGTATTGGGGAGCGCGGCCATCGAGAGAATACAAGCTGAGGTCGATCAGGATTCAAATCTTATCCTAGATAAGGTGTCGATTTGGGAGCAGTTATATAATCCAAGACTTTGGCTGGCTGCAGCTGGACAGATCTTTTTCTCCCTATCTGTCGGGTTTGGTATTATTCTGACTTACTCTAGCTATCTAACTGCTGGTGATGATGTAGTTCTGAGCGGGCTGGCTGCAACCAGTGCCAATGAGTTCTGTGAGGTTGCATTGGGTGGCTTAATAACAATACCAGCCGCAGTTGCGTTCCTAGGGGTATCCGGAATCGCCGGAAGCCTGAGTAGCACTTTCGCAACTGGATTCAACGTACTTCCGATGGTCTTTTCAGTCATGCCATTGGGTGTTTTCTTCGGCTTCCTATTTTTCTTCCTTCTCTTCTTGGCTGCAGTTACCAGTTCCCTTTCCATGCTCCAACCCGGGATCGCTTTTCTCGAGGAAACCCTTAATATTAAACGTAAACAGTCAGTCGCTATCCTCGGTTTGATTACAGCATTCGGTTGTGGCTTTGTCCTCTATTTCAGTGAGGACATAAAGGCGCTCGACACACTTGATTTCTGGGCGGGAACCTTTCTTATTTTTGTCCTGGCCACAATTCAGATCATTATTTTCGGTTGGGTCATGGGAGTGGAAAAGGGAATGCAGGAAGCAGAAGTAGGGGCAATTATTAAAATACCAAAAATCTTCCGC
Organism: Candidatus Moanabacter tarae; assembly: GCA_003226295.1. Lineage (NCBI taxonomy): Bacteria > Pseudomonadati > Verrucomicrobiota > Opitutia > Puniceicoccales > Candidatus Moanibacter > Candidatus Moanibacter tarae. Next base: position 1,219,494 of record CP029803.1, read on the forward strand.
TTTATTATTAAATTCCTGTGCCCAACCGCTCTTATTGCAATATTTGTTATGTGGCTTCTATTTAACGTAATAGGACTGGGAACGGGAACCCTCGATTATCACGTGGTAGATCTCGTAGGTAGCAAAACAGAAAGCCCCAACTTAGTAGCTCAACTTAGCGTCCTTATGTTGCTAGTTATTGCGGTCTTCATTGCTATAGTTATTTCTCGAGTAAAGCAATATAAGCAATGACTGCTGGGGGATGGATAATATTGATTATGTCGATTGGAACGGTCTCCATTCTGTTTTTTTGGTGTATCTTCAAGGTCCTTTCGACTCCAAAGGAAACCAAGCACGATTGTGAATTCAAAAAAACAAGGGAGAAAGGAAGAAAAGAATACCCTTAGCGGAGGACCTTTACAACCGAACCCTCAACAACATCACCTCGAATTCGATCCAACCTTACTTTGGCAAGGCGATTGGTCATCTCGGTTTTAGATCGAGATATGACACGGATATAGTTTTCCGTGTAACCTGGAAAGTAATCATCCTTTTTATCTTCGAAGAGCACCTCTAGCACCTGACCCAGATATCTCTTTTGGTAATCGTATTTACGGACTGCTCCTAGTCTCCGACAGATGGCACTACGTTTGGCCTTAACCCCATCTGGAACGTGGCCATCTTGCTTAGCTGCGAAAGTTCCCTCTCTTTTAGAATAAGGAAAGACGTGGCAATACGAGAACGGATTTTCTGAAAAAACACTGCAAGTTTTTAGAAAATCATCTTCCTCTTCACCCGGTGAACCTACTAGAAGGTCGGTGCCAATACAGAGATCCTTTACCGTAGAATTAGCATAGCGAATGAAAGAAACAAACTCAGCGACGCTGTAACGGCGACGCATCCGATTTAAAACACGGTCAGATCCACTCTGAAGTGGTATGTGAAGATAAGGCAGCAAAGCATGCGCTCGATCAGACATCCGCTCCAGCAAATCAACTGGAATCGTAGTTGGCTCGATACTACTTATGCGAATTCGTTCAACCCCAGGTTGTTCATCAAGGGCATCAACGATTGATACAATATTCCAACCCTCCTGTTCGAAAGTACCAAGATTGACACCTGTAAGGATTATTTCGCGCACTCCTCTTTGGGATAAGCTATCTACCTCTTCCATAAGGTTTTTCAGCCTTCGACTCCGGGCACGCCCTCGTGCACGAGGAATAATACAGAAGCCACACATAAAATCACACCCATCTTGGATCTTAAGATTAGCTCTTTTCTCGAATGAACCTGCTCCGAACAAATTGATGGAAAAATCTTCTCTTCCCATACGGTTATCAAGAATTATAGGGTGGCGCGTCTTTCCACCTCTAACATAATTGTGTACATTCAACTTATCCTGACTCCCAACTATGAGATCCACACCTGGGATATCGGCAATCGTCATAGCCGCCATCTGAGAATAGCAGCCGACAACAGCGGTGAAAGCATGTGGGTTCTTTCGGATGAATTTACGTATGGCCTGACGACACTTTGAATCCGCCTCCGACGTAACAGTGCAGGTATTTATTATACCCAAATCAGCGCTCTCTCCGAAAGGAACCAGATCATACCCAGCATTGATAAGACTATCCTTTATCAGCTGACTTTCCGATTGATTTAGCCTACACCCCAAAGTATGGACAGAAGCGCACTTCCGTTTTCGAGAATACCAATCCTCGGGAAAACGGAATGTCTCCGAAGAAGGGAAGTCACAAACTCCAACTGCCATGCCAACTAAATCTGACGTGCCTTATTTATGACGCAAGAATTATCCCTTAGATCGAAGAGGGTCGCCTATTAAAAAAAGTCTTGTTATCAGACACAAAACCACTCGAGCCTTATTAGAGATCTCTCACTTTGAATTCAATGGAAACACCTATTTATACGAACAAGAATGGCTGGTAGACTATTTCCATTATAGCGAATCAGACCTTGTGTTCGAAATCGATTAATTTGGCTAATCCCCTATTGAGGCTCTCAACGAATTCAACGTTCAGATCACAAAGAAAACTCCCGGGCTAGTCTTGATAACCTCCATCGGATAAGTCCAAATATCCAATAAAAAAAGATACAGTTAGCCCATTGATTTCTTCAGCCAGTCACGGACAAACATCTTACTTCATTAACTATCATGCAGTAATAGCCAAAAAGGCGTTTGTTGTGTTTATCTTTCAGTCTATTACGAGATACAATGCTGAACTTCTCAAGAGATCTATAGCTCATTGAAACTCAGTAAAGCCAACGGAGCAGACAATAAATTACTGGACTAATCTGTAACCTCAACCCCCTCAGGGAGATCATAATTCCATACATCGAGGGCAAAACCCCAACCGCGGCGTATCTGTGCTACCTGTCTTTTACTTATCCTGTAGACATTTTTTCTGTAGTTTCGCTGTTCTTGGGCGTACTCTTGGATCGCATTGATAGCCATGTCCTTGTTTGGAAATTTGAAATGATCGTAAACTTTTTCAATTTCGAGGATAGGGTTCTCCTCCAAAGCCTCAAAGCGAAGCTCATAAAAAGAATCCGGATCGAAGTTGGACCGAAATTGGAGAAACCGTTTCATCATCAATTCATAATTTTCCAATGTTAACTGATCGAAATCTATCTCATCCCACTCTTGCCAAGCAAAGGCGCTCATAGTGCGCTCATAATGTCTCACTGTGGAACAGAAAACCTCGAAAGGATTTCGAACAATATGAATGAATTTTGCCCCCTTAAAAATAGATCTAAGCAGGGGAATTCGAGCCGTATTAGCCGGATTCTTGAAGAGAAGTCGCTTCCCCTGATTACGTTCACTTAAGGAAAGTTTCTTTGTAAGATAGAGGAAATTGTTTCGAAACCCTTGCAACTCTTCTTCATTTAAATCATCACACAAGATCGAGTCCCGATAAACTCTCCTAAAATGCTGAGGGAAATAGTAGCAATAGTAATAACTTAGGGAACCCATATTGCCTAAAGCCATTTCTTCTTCTTGAGGTGATTCGATACTTAATCTAACATTATCCATGCCTCGCGTATCGGGAAGAAACCTTTCAATTATAGGCAGTGCTATTTTAAGACGACTGAGAAAGTCCCAAGGCATCGCAGTCTGGATGAAATTAGTCCACCCAAATTGGGGATCCTTACAGAGCAAATTATGCAAATGGGTAGTACCAGAACGCCAATGTCCTATTACAAAAACCGGATCTTCGGAAAGCTCCAAATTCTGAATCCTACGCCCATGGAAGATCCGCTCGGCACGATAGAAAGGGAACCGAAGTAAAACAGCTGATATCGCCAACAGACGCACCGGAAGAGAATATCTATTGAATGGCGCATACTTCCGAAAGGCACCCAATAAGGTTGCGAGATTGCTTCCTCCCAAAGGATGAAGGAGGGGCCTTTGAAAACCACCAGATGCCGAAGGGGAGCGATCGTTCACGCTGTATGTTAATCAGTCCAAACCATGAACCCGAATAGGGGATCTAGTGTGATCGGATTCCAAGGATTCCCCAGCATTAAACAATTTAATTGTCTCCGGGGAGATAAAATAATTTTCACACTGGAGCTTGGCAGGCCCGAATTCAGGAGACTCCAAAAGTTTAAAATGAGCCAAAGAGTCCTCCAGACTGACAGGTCCCAATGTCGGTTTTATCTCAGGATTCCTACCAGTAAGTAAACCGGACAATATACAACCAGTAATTTCCTTCGAGTCCCGTCCCGCCAACGCGAGCAGCTGGTTCCCCCCGAGTTCCTCAAGGAGACTAGCAGTTCCGGAAGGTAAATAAATTGTCTCCTTGATCTCTTCTCCAAGACGTAGAAGACCACTAGTCGTAAAAAGGATATCGTGATCAGTTTTCAATCGCTTGATAGCGTCGAATACTCGAAAACAAGGAGGAAAAGAATCATCGACAATCAACGCACCTGCCTGAAGGCGTTCAACATCCAAGATTCCTGGAACATTCGTTGCTCCTAAGATGAACGTCGCATCATAGACTGCATCTGGGAGACGACCTTTTGTTGTCTCGATTCGTATCTCCCCTCTAAACCCAAGATTACCCTGGAGCTCCGATCGAATCGTTTCGAGAGATTCCTGTTTTTGGTATAGATCGCAAAGAATAAGACTAGAAGGATGAGGAAGAACTTCCAGCATCAACCGGAGGGTAGCGTATCCAATAGATCCAAGCCCAAGGACGCAGACACACTCTGAAGCAAAATTACGATTGGTCTCAGAAAGGAGCCCTTCAATAGATTTTATAATGGTTGCGGTGGTGGTTGCGTGGCCAGTAGTAATTGCAGGAAGATCCTCGTTACCCTTAACCCACTCTAAGACATTTCTTCCATAGTCAGTTGCAGATGGAATCAGACCGGTCAGAGAAACATTCCTAGCTCCCATTCGGGAAGCGAGTTCCAAAGCTTCCATAACATGCCGGCTCAATACCTCCTGGTCCTTGTAGAGCTCAGCACCAAGCCGAGGGAGCATGATCAACCCAATTCGGCCAAAACTAGTTTCGTAAAGATTGCTCACGAAAGGCTGTCCATGCAGCCAGGTATGAACGATATCTTCCCTGGTCAACCCAGTGAGTTTGAGGAAGGCATCCGGAATGTAAGCTAGGGCGACCGAATCAACCTTCGGTAAAGTTTCATCCTTCTTTGCAGTACTATCGAGGATATCGATAGTGAGATAGCTCGAATCGAGGTCATTGGGAAGTCCACGATCTAATTCAATTACTTCATCTTTACTCTCCTGGAAAGACGGTTCCATATCCAGGTACTGAGCTAGGCTCTCTACCGTCGGATTTTGGAGGAAATTCTCCACCGGCATCGGCCGGTTAAATGTCTTCGATATTTCAGTGAGAATTTGGACAGCTAATAGGGAATCACCACCCAATTCGAAAAAGTTGTCTCGAATACCTATACGATCACTTAAAAAAGCCTCATTGAGAATATCAATTAAGATTTTTTCACTTGGAGTTTGGGGTTCTATATACTCAACTTGAAGATCGGATCGCTCCAGTGTGGGCGCCGGCAATTTTCTCCTGTCAATTTTGTTGTTCGGCGTCATTGGGAAGTCATCGAGAGTCACGTAGATTCCCGGTCGCATGTATTCCGGCAATCGATTCGAAAGGAAACGCCGTAAGTTCACCACCAAACCCTCACTTGATTCTTCGGGAATGATGTAAGCAGCAAGGCTCTCACCTGGTATGTCATCACGCTTCAACACCACCGCACTCTTAATCGAAGGATGACTAACGATCTGATGCTCAATTTCTTCAAGCTCGATTCGATAACCTCGGATTTTAACTTGAGAATCATTGCGCCCCATGAATTCGATTTTGCCATCCGCCAAAAACCGGGCTAAATCGCCAGTATCGTAGAGCCTCTCTACCTTCCCATTAGGCAATGTAATCTCCACGAATCGCTCCAAAGTAAGCTCCTCTTCTCCGTGGTACCCCCTAGCCAAACCATCTCCTCCGATATAGAGATTGCCGGTAAATCCGGGAGGCAACGCTTGGTTATTATCGTCTAAAATATAAACAGTGGTATTAGCAATTGGACGTCCTATCGAAACGTTTCCTACCCCCGAAGCAACTTTGTCCACCGTCGACCAAATCGTCGTCTCGGTCGGACCATAGAGATTCCAGACTGCTCGAGTACAGGGCAGAAGCGCTTCGGCCAGTTCCCGAGAGAGTGCTTCACCACCACAGAAAGCCCTTAGGTCATACTTTCCCTCCCAACCTGAATCAAGCAACATCTGCCAAGTCGCTGGTGTCGCTTGCATAGTAGTGATAGCATATTCATCCATCAAGATCGACAGACGACGGCCATCCATGGCCTCCTCTCTGGTTGCAATAACAACCTTAGCATTTGCGATAAGAGGTAGAAAAAGCTCTAAAATAGATATATCAAAGGAGAGGGTAGTTACTGCAAGCAGCGTGTCATCTGCACTTAACCCTGGAGTATCTCGCATAGAGATTAGGAAGTTCACAACCGCTCGATGAGGAATTTCAACTCCCTTAGGCTGGCCCGTTGAACCTGATGTATAGATTATGTAGGCAAGAGACTCAGAGGTCTGATCTTCCACATTCGGTGGAGAATATGCTTCCTCATTGTCATTCAAGTGGAGATTATTCCAGCTTCCCTTAGGTAAATTCTCATCCAGTTTGGCATGCGTAAGTATAACCTTTGGGTTTGCGTCGTTCAGCATCTGTTCCAACCGAAAAGTGGGAAAGGCTGGATCCAGCGGAACAAAACATCCACCTGCCTTTAATACACCCAGAACTCCAGGTAGCATGTCAATAGACCTATCAAGGAATACCCCGACTGGGTCATTAACCCCAACACCTTCTTTCTGAAGCTTACCTGCGATGGCATTGGCTCGGCGATCAAGCTGAGCATAAGTTAATGAATCGCCTTCACAAGTGACGGCAATGGAATTAGGTGTTCGAACTGCATGCTCCGCAACCAACTGATGTAAGCATGTATCGTCAGGGCATTCAGCGGCAGTGGCGTTCCACTCCTCTAGTATCTTCCTCTCCTCCTCCTTGTTGAGGAAGGATACTTCAGAGATTTTCTTATCAGAGTTAACGGCTAGATCCGCGAGAATCTGTTCATAAAGCTCATTAAGAAGGGAAATAGTTTCGGGTTCAAAGAGATCACGGTTGTACTGCCAGCAGCCGTAGATATTTCCACCTGCTTCCTCAACAACAAGTGTTATTTCGAACTGGGCCTGACGTAAATTAAGGTCGATCGACTTGACCGAAAGATCTCCAACGCCAAATTCGTGCCCGCCCTGCCCAATCAGAAAAACCGCGATGCCCTGCTCATCAATTCCCGGGACTTTCTCCATTGAAAAAACTACTTGAAAGATTGGAGAACGACTCGAATCCCGCTTCACGTTAAGATGCTCAACCAATTTCTGCACCGGAAATTCTTGATTTTCGAACGCTCCAAAAAACGTTTTACTCACCTGTTGGAGATAATCTGTAAAAGTAGGATCATCCTCTACTCGGCTACGCAACGCTACTGGATTGATGAAATATCCAACAAGATCATGGAATTCCTGGTGGTGCCTTCCTGCTAAGGGGCTGCCAACAATAATATCATCCTGGTTGCTATAACGATGAAGTAAGATCTGAAACGCGGAAAGCAGAGTGATATACAGGGTGACATTGTTATCTGAAGCCAGAGCCTCTACCTTCTTAGTGAGTTCTCGGCTCAGCTTGAATCCGTGAGTGGAACCATTAAACGTCTGTACCACCGGCCGCGCATGATCAGTTGGTAAGTCGAGAACCATAGGGACGTCTCGGAGTTGTTCGGTCCAATATTCAAGAGTCTTAGAAATATCGGCACTTTCGAGTAACCGATTCTGCCATTGTACGTAGTCTGAATAGCGGTAATCCAATTCCTCGAATTGCGGTTCTCCGCCAGCCTCAATCGAGAAATAGCTCTCGATAAGATCATTCATTAGCAACACGACTGACCAGGCATCAGAAACAATATGGTGCATGCAGAGTAAGGCAACATGTGCGTCGTCCTTGGTCCGAAATAGTTCAAGCCGAATCACAGGTCCTTTCTCCAGATCGAACGGCTTATTGGCGTGCTCAATCAGCAGGTCCTTTATTTGATCTTCAGACAGGTGGGTCGAATCATGCTCCCGAAAATCAATGGTCCTACCTTCATGCAAAACCTGAACAAGTTGTCCCGATTCACTCGAAAATGTAACGTCGAGCATGGGATGGCGCCGAAAAAGAGCCGCAAACGCCCTCTCCATTACAGGAATATTGACAGCTGGTGTTATGACCGAGCTAAAAACAAGATTATAGGCAGAACTATCCGGGGCAAGACGGTTGAGAAACCAAAGTGCTCTCTGTCCGTAGGAGAGAGCAAATTCGCGTTCTGCTCTATCAGTTTTCTCGATTAAATCTCCCTTGCCGATTCCGGAGGCAGCACCATCTCTCTGGTCATCGCCTTCCAAAACCAGTTTCTCAAGCAACGGGATTGCAAGCTGCTTTATGTTAGGGCCTTGGAGAAAGTCGCTCATTGAAAGACTCGTCCCCAAACTAGACTCAAGTCTGTTCATAAGCTCGATAGCCATCAAAGAATCAAGTCCTACCTGTGTAAGAGGCGTCTCTAAATCAATTTTCGAAGAACTGGTACCAAACACCTGAGCAACCTGCTCACAGATAAATGCCTCCATTATCTGGATCCTATCTTCTGGAGCTGCCTCAAGGATTTGAGGCCGGATCATATTCTGGCCACCGGCTGCCTCTTCTGCAGCCTGCTCTTCAGCGATCAAGGACAGAGTACGAGATCTGAGAGTAGCCGGGTTTATTTTGGCCAAGGCATTCCAGTCGATACGGGCTGCACCTAATTGAATAGGATCACGCCGCAAAATCTGGCCGAATATCTCCAGAGCTTCGCTAATAGTAAAGCTCTTCATCCCGATCTTATCTAAATACTGAGCTGTTTTCTGGTCTCTAGAGACAAACCCTGCCTCCAGAAGAGCCCCCCAATTGACCGTAAGGGCAGGTAGTCCGAGAAAACGCCGATGGTGCGCAAGCGCATCAAGAAAAAGATTTCCTGAACAGTAGTTGCTCTGTCGTCCAGCTCCAACCATCGAAGAAACCGATGAGAATGAAATGAAATAATCTAGCTGACAGTCTCTGGTATGCTGGTGTAGGAGCCAGGCCCCAATCATTTTAGGACGTAGAACCTTTTCAAAGTCCTCACTAGCAAGATCCCTAATAAAGTCATCATGAAGAACCATGGCGCCATGGATGACACCCTTAAGCGGCGGTAATTCACTTTTGATCTGCTCAACAATTCGAATAACATCCTCCTCCGACGAAATATCGGCTCTAGCGTCGACGACATTCACATTGTTTTCTCTAAGGGCCTCTATATCGCTCTTTTCGGATTCCGTTTTCGGACCTGACCGGCTCAATAAAACCAAAGTTCCGGCACCCAATTTTACCATCCACTTAGCTACTTCTAAACCAAAACCACTCGACCCACCCGTGATCAAGTAGGTCCCTTCTCCCTCAAATAGATCCTGAACTTCGGTGGAAGGACCGACTGGAATATTCTTTTCATTAAACGACAGAACATTCTTCCCAATGTGTTGGGCCTGTGCGAAATAGCGAAAGGCCTCTACTGCCTCCGTAACAGGAAACTGCTTGAAAGGAAGTGGAGCCAGTCTTCCCTCGTGAAACTCGGAAGACAGTTCCTTCATCAGGGAAGCGAAAAACTCAGGACGTTCCTCTAGGTGCTGGGCAAGGTCTATAGCAAAAAAGGAGATATTGTTCTTGAAAGGTTCTAGACCGATTTTCGAGTTCTGGTAGATATCAACCTTACCGATTTCAAGGTACCTTCCAAAGGGTGCAAGAACCGAAAGGTTCTTTGGTATAAAATCATCAGCAAGGGCATTAAGAATAGCATCTACTCCCCTTCCCTCGGTAATCTCCATGATCTCATCAGCAAAATCTACGGAGCGCGAATCCATTACATAATGGACTCCCATCTCTTTTAGGAAGGCACGTTTTTCGGGAGAGCCTGCGGTCGAGTAGATTGTTAGACCGATATTCTGGGCAATACGGATGCCTGCCTGACCAACTCCACCCGTCCCGCTATGGATGAGTACACTTTCTCCCTTCCTCATACGGGCAAGATGATTCAGCGCATAGTGAGCTGTAAGGTACACCGTAGGTAGAGTAGATGCTTCCTCAAACGAGAATTGGGGTGGCTTAGAGAACACTAAATCCCGATTAATAGTGACATATGAACGGAAAGAATTTGGCGCCATTCCAACAACCGCATCTCCGACCCTAACATCGGTAACTTTGCTGCCAATACGCACCACAACTCCAGAGAAATCATCGCCTAGCCATTTGAGATCGCGACTGTTTCCCGGATACATTCCTAAAACCTTCATCACGTCCCGGAAATTTATTCCACCCGCTTTGACTTGGACCTCGACCTCGTTTTCTCCCGGTGGATGACGCATCGTCTCACTAAGGGAAAGATTATTAAGGATTCCAGGTGTAGGAATCTCAAGGCGGTAGGGCAAGATGTCATCTTTACTTACGGCGTTTTTGGTACGCTGCGGCACATCATCTAGGGTTACTCTTGTAAGACGATTACAGAAGCGGTAACCGGAACGGAACGAAACTTCCAATTCATCATCATCCAAGATGACCTCCTCGAAAAGCAGAGTCACCTCATCCGAGTTTGCCTCTCTCCCTAGATCTATAGCAGTCCACCTATTCTCAGGATGCTCGTTATTAGCTACCCTCAACATACCGTAAACTGGGGTCGAAGCAATCCGGTCAATAGGTTCACCAGAAGTCACAGCATGGGCACCTCGGGTCACAACCCATACTCGAGGAGCACGCTCCTCCAATTCTATACGGGCAAGTGCCTTGCCAAGACCGAGTATACTGAAAACTCCACTCTTTTGACTTTCCGTCAATAATCCGGGGGAAGTTACTTCGGTCAAAGGATGATCAATGCTCAGCAAATGAATCACACCGGCAAGAGCAGCACCATTTTCTGAGGTTTTCCGGAGTAGTTCCTCAAGATCGTCTCCATGATCTGTTCGAAAGCGATAGCGCTTCTCGCCAATTGAAACAAATTCGTCACCTGGACTAGCCAGAATACACTGAGCCGAATGGTTCTCTTCAAGGAGCTGAACAAGGTGTTTTCCTATTCCAACATCTTCACCGACAACTAAATAGCCCGGCTTCGGACCTTTGCCCTCAACAACAATCGATTCATCCTCGCCGATTTCAGGGCCCTCAACGAGAAAAGCAGTCTGCTGAGCGAATGTTCCCTCCGGCGTGTCAACAAAGGATACCACATTGTTGAATTCACAATCTTTGAGTAAATCTTCCCACTGCTCCCGAGACAAGAGAGCGGAGTGCTTTCTCAACTCTGTATCAGTAAATTGCCACCACCCTTTTAACTGCCCGAATACCATATCCAGCGAAATTCTAGGAGTGGTTACCTCGAGGAACATGAAAATACCTTTTGAAGCAAGCAGCTTCTTTATGATCGACAAAGTGTGTTTCAAATCGTGGGTAGCATGAACAACATTAGTAGCTATAATGAGGTCAAATGAATGGAGATCTACCCCTTGTTCTGAAGGATCTTTTTCGATATCCAGCAGCTCGTATTCAACAAAATCGTAGTCACTAAAAAGCTTTCTTGCCTCATTGAAGAAAATGGGGCTGTTATCGGTAAAAGTGAATTCCGACCGATCAGAAGGAAGAATCGGCAAAATGTTCCTAGTGAGAGAACCAGTTCCTGCTCCGACTTCGAGTACTCTAATTGTTCTCCTCGCAGGTAAATTTTTGATGGCAAACGAAACTGCATGCTGGATCATTTCATTATAGACTAGGAAATCCGCTCCTTCTCTATAAAATGTACCGAAAAGTTCGGCCGATCCTCCCGGGAAAATTAATTCCATCCCATCAAGCGCTCCAACCAGAATCTCAGCTAATCGAGGTCCACAGGTTGTAATCAGCGGGAGCTCGGAACCGAATCGCGGAAACTTCTCTCGTAGTTCCTCAAGACCTCGGAGGGGATCTTCCTGCCTAACTGGAACCCTAGACACTTCCCACACATCCTCAGCAACAGAAACGAGGTACTGCTCATCTTTCAGGTAGTTGAGAAGAGCACGAGTCAATCGAACGTGTTGTTCGCGGATTTCAAGGTGCTCCGCAAATGGCTCAAGCTCTATCCGATCTCCCACAATAGGATTCCACCCTAGATCAAGAAAACAATTAACAGCGTATGGGACACAGAGTTTATCCAGAACAGGCATGAACTGATCGAAATAAGTCTGCAGGTCGTACCGCTCATAGATCGATCGAGCTTCGGAATCGACATTCTCAACAATTTCAAATGTTCTGCTGAGATTAGCAGACCCGGAGATTCCACTTCCTCGGAGATGCTGTTGTTTCCAGTTGAATTGATAGAAACAATTAACCAGATCATCGGCCGCCTTGGATTCGCTTTTCTCAACGCGTTCTACTCGAAAACCGAGTATATCGGCCACCCGCTTCCCATCATCGTTGTAAACCGCGATGTCTGCATCAACCACATTGCCGTCATCAAGGTTAACGACACAGTGTGCCCACATCCGATCCTCGACGGGTAAATAAAGTCGTACCCTTCGCACCGCTGAGGGAAGAAAAAAGTTGTCCTCAGCCTTGTTCTCATCGGGAAAGACCTGTGCCCCTTTGACACAGTGGAAACAGGCATCCAAAACAGCTGGCTGGAAATGATAATCTGGTATCGTCTGTTTTACTTCCTCCGGAACAACAATCCTCCCGAGTGATTCACCGTCCTTTTTCCATATATCACTCAACTCCTGGAAATTTGGCCCAAATTGATAACCTGCAGCCTCATAATCCGAATAGTACTCCTCATGGCTGATATGCTTTTCCATTCGTGCCTTGACGGCCTCCACATCGCCTGATGCACCCTCTCGAATTGAAAGTTTTTGAATACGGCATTGGGCATTCATCTCCCAATCACGTCCCGTTCCATTAGAACTAAAAATCTCAATGGACTTGTCCGACTCATCGTAGACAATCCGCATTTTGGGCACTTTGGTCTCCGAGAAAAAGAGAGCCTTAGTCGTTTTGAGATCCTCCACAACGTAGGATTCGTCTGGAAAAATCTGCTTGGCCACAGCAATCCCTATTTCCGCATAACCTGCAGCTGGAAAGATCATCGAATCCCAAAACCTATGGTCAGCCAGGTAACCGAAGAGACGATAATCAAGATCGTTCTCCCAGGTCGGATTCGGAGAACTAATCCTTAACCCGAGAAGCGGGTGCGGAGCAGTTGCGAATCTGTAGTCTCTCGATTCTTTTGACTCTAGCCAGAATTTTTCGTGCTGCCAGGGATATGAGGGTAACCTTAGAAACTCGGTTTTAGCCCCATTCAAAGCCGTCCAATCCACCGGATATCCAAGTGCGTAAAGAGACCCGAATGCCTCCAGCATCAGAGCCTTTTCCGGCTCATTGCGGCGCAGCGAAACCAATGTTCGTCCACTCACACCAGCCCTACTCATACATTCTTTTGCGGAAGCAGTATGAATTGGATGGGCACCAAGTTCTAGAAATAGGCTTATTCCTCGCTCAACAATTTTGGTGAAGCCCTGCTCAAACTTTACTGGCTCTCGAACATTCCTCCACCAGTAGGCTGCATTCAATTCCTCAGTCTTTACAACATCCCCTGTAACGGTCGAAACGAATGGTATTTTGGAGGAGCGGGGATTGATGTCGGAAAGAGAATTAATCAGCTCTTCGCGAATAGGTTCCATCTGGTGAGTGTGAAAGGCGTAATCAATCGGCAGCCAACGCGTAAATACTCCCTCTTTTTCTAATGCCTCAACAACTGGCTCGATAGCCTCGGTATCCCCTGCTAAGGTTACCATGTTAGGACTATTCATAGCCGCTATCGCTACTTGGCTTTCGTATCCTTTAAGAGTCGCAAATGCTTTTTCATAAGAGAGCCCAACAGCAGCCATGCGGCCCGATCCACCCGTTGTATCCTGTAGGCGACTACGGTGGAAAATCACCTTTACGGCATCTTCCAGACTATAGGCTCCAGACCAATAAGCAGCCGCCACTTCGCCCACGCTATGTCCAATAACAAATGATGGTTCGACCCCTAGTGATCGCCAAACCTCCGCTAGGCCCACCTCTAGAGCAAAAATGGCTGGTTGAGCAAACTTGGTTCGATCAATCTGCGAATCTTCTTCGCTCCTTTGCATTTCCTGAAGCAGAGACCAGCCTCCCATGGACTGTATAATCCGATCGATTTGTTCGATCGTTTTCCTAAAAATCGGCTCGGTCTTAATAAGTTCCTGCCCCATTCCCCACCATTGCGAACCCTGGCCAGAGAAAACGAAGGCAATATTGGGGACTTCAGACCCGACCCGGTCAAGAACAGCACCGGGAGGAATTCGGTCTTCCAGTTCCCATTTTTTGATTTTTTCTAGAATATCCTCAACGTTATTACCCACGACCGCAAATCGCTGGTCGTGTTGGCTCTTCTTCAGGCTAGCCGAATAAGAAAGATCTCGAATATCGGCTTCCCCATTCATCTTTTCAAGATACCCGCAAAATGCCTTAGCGTAGGATTTTAACGCCACATCAGTCTTTGCAGAAATTGGGACCACCGTTGGAGCAACTCGCCCATTCCTACCCCGTCGTCGTTTGCTAGTCTTTCCAATTGGAATTTCCTCAAGAACGATATGAGCGTTGGTACCCCCGAACCCGAACGAATTTACCGCTGCAACCGCAGTTTCTCCGACTGCTTTGAGCTTCTCAAGCTCTACTGGGACACGAAGCTTTAACTTTTCAAAGGGTATATTAGGATTGGGGGTCTCGAAGTTCAAATTCGGAGGAATTTCTCCGTGTTTCAGTACCAAAGCAGCCTTAATGAGACCAGCGATGCCTGAACCTGATTCCAGGTGCCCAATATTAGTCTTAACCGAACCTATGACACACTTGTTCCCTTCCGGCCGTTCCCGGGACAGGACCTCGCCAAGCGCTTGTACTTCGATCGGATCTCCTACAGGAGTCCCCGTTCCATGCGCCTCCATATAACAGACACGCCCAGGCTCTAAGCCCGCTTCTTTATAGGCTTCTTCCAGCATCTGCGACTGTGACTCCAAGCCTGGTACGGTCATAGCACTAGTCCGCCCATCCTGATTCACTACTGCCGCTCGAATAACCGCATACATTGGATCGCGATCTTTTAGTGCCTTGTCCAACGGTTTGATCGCAACCATTCCTACGCCCTCGCCCCGAACATAGCCGTTGGCCCGAGCATCAAATGCAAAACACTGTCCGTCGGGAGAGAGCATTGAAGCTTTACTGAAACCAATCGATGAATCCGGAGTAATAATAGCATTCACTCCTCCAGCCAACGCCAGGTTACACTGCCCATCCCAAATACTTTGACAAGCCAAGTTAACCGCCACTAATGCCGAAGAACAGGCCGTATCTACCGAAACGCTTGGGCCTTTCAAGTTGAACAGGTAGGAAATTCGATTAGAGGCGATGCTAAGGGTGCTGCCGCTGTTGGTATGAACATCGACATCGAATGGACCCTTCTGTTGTATATTCGCATAATCGTTACTTGAGATCCCAACGAACACCCCAGTGCGGGTCCCTGAAATCTGATCCTGGGAAAGTCCTGCATCTTCTAGTGTTTCCCAGGCGGTTTCGAGAAGCCACCTCTGCTGCGGGTCCATCCGCAGAGCTTCTCGGGGAGAGATTCCAAAAAACTGGGCATCAAACCCACCCACATTCTCAAGGAATCCACCCCATCGCGTTATCATCTTCCCGGGTACATCCGGGTTTGAATTAAAGTAACGTTCTAGATTCCACCGATCATCGGGGACCTCAGAAATCCCGCTCTGTCCTTCGCGAAGAAACTCCCAAAACGAATTTGCATCAGATACGCCACCAGGGAGACGGCACCCAATGCCCACAATAGCTAGGGGTTCACGTTTTTCTTTCATGATTCAGCCTCCCCTTTGAAATATGAACCCAGGTTTTCCGGGTGTTGCTCCTTAAACCGATGCTCGTCGCTATTAAAAAAACTGTCAGGTCTTGCTCTTTGCAACCAACCTGAATTCGAGATTGCGGGCTGAAATGTGTAAATAGCAACCATTCTCATACGGACGGATTCCTCACAGTCATTACTAGGGTCAAAGAATTACTAAATGGATAAGCTGCAACCTGTTGTCTAGAAAATTTATAGTTCCCGCAATGGCCAGAACAGATCATCCGTAATCTGCCTACCCATGCACATAGAGAGCAAGAGGGTCCCTGAGTTTCATATTTATTCACACTCGAGAAGGTCTATTCCTAACGTTACGGATATCCGAAAGAAACAGAAGGTAGAGCGAGTTGTGTCGTTGAGTACTCAAGAATAAGCTTACAATCCTATCTTGCTTTCTTGAACAAAATACTGGATACAGTCAACAACCCATAACGGGTAGTTAAAGGCAAAACATTAAACCGTGATGGCCAACTACTAACAGCCGGGAACCTGAGCTCCGAACTAGAGGTCATTGATTCGAATAGACTCGAATTACGATAAGATCCGAGGGATGGCTCTAGGAAAGTGGTTGCCATCTTCGAGATAAAAAAATTCCCTAACTCCTTTGTCAATCAATTCGCTTCATCATTCTACCCCTAATTTAGGAAGCGTCTTCAGGCTATTTCCGTGCCATCCTAACCTCCTGTCGAGTTGATGAGAATCACAAAGACCGCTCTTAGAGAGACCCGTCTTACCTGGACTCTGGTTGTTTTTACCATCCTCGGAGGAATTATTGCATTTTTAACTCTCCCTCGCTTCGAAGATCCGAAAATCCCGTTTCGCTATGCGCTGCTCACCACCATATATCCCGGTGCTTCGGTGGAAAGAATCGAGTCTCTAGTTACGACACGCATTGAGGAAGCAATGCATGAAATTTCCGAGGTGGAGTTCGTAAATAGTATATCGCGGAACAATGCTTGCGCCATACTCATCAAACTCAAAGATCGATATGACAAGCTTCAGCCAATTTGGGATCGAATTCGACGGAAGACCGAACAAATACGATCTGATCTTCCTGAGGGAGTTAGGGGTCCTTTTCTCAACGACCAATACGGTGAGGTCTTCGGAATCATCCTAACGGTATCGGGTAAAAACGCCTCCGCGGAGGAAATTGGGCGAGCTGCAGATCAACTCCGTGGGCGACTCCTCCGCATAGACGAGGTTTCTAAGGTAATCAAGTTAGGAGAGCAGGAGGAAGTTGTTTTTGTCGAGTACGACGATGCTGACTTGGCAGACTTGGGCCTCTCGGCCAGACATTTGAAGACCTATCTGACAGCCCAAAACATAATCGCTCCGGGAGGGAGCATCAAGCAGGAGAATTCTCGCATTCCAGTTGAACCAGTTAGCGATTTGCAATCGGTAGAGGAGATTGAAAATCTAACAGTCACTCTCCCAGACGATGAGGATGTTTATGCTTTAGGCGAGCTGCTTGACATTTTTAAAGGCTCTCATCAGCCACCTGTAAGCCTGCTTCGCTCATCTGGATCCCCTGGAATTGGACTCGGGATTTCTCTAACCGAGGGGGGCAACGTAATCAAACTTGGGAAACAGGTCCGCGAACTCGTTAGCACCTTCGCCAAAGAGATAGGAGACAAGGTTCAGTTCGAATTTGTCGCTTTCGAACCCGAAAGGGTAACCACACGCGTCAATCGGTTTTTCTTCAACCTAGTTCAAAGTCTTCTTATCGTCATGTTTATCCTTATGGGATTTTTAGGCTTTCGGACTGGATCGGTAATCGCATCCATGATGCCGCTCGTAATCCTTGCCACCCTCATGGTCATGCTAGGTCTCAATGTAACCATTAATCTGGTCGCACTCGCTGCTTTCATTGTAGTCCTGGGTATAATGGTCGACAACCATATTGTGATTTCTGAAAGGATTCTATCGCTTAGAGAAGAGGGTCAGGACCCAGTTACCGCCGCAATCTCAGCTACCGATCAACTTCATGGTCCTCTCATTACCGCTACCGTAACGGCAATCGTAGGATTCCTCCCAATCTATCTCGCAGAATCCACCAGCGGAGAGTACGTTACTCCTCTTTTCCAAGTAATAGGGCTGGCTCTTATTTGTTCCACTTTCTTCTCTTTTACCATCACCCCGACCCTTTCAGTCCATACCTTCAAATTACATCAAACTAGGGACGGCTCTCCAGGGGAAAGACGCTGGCTAGGTTTCTATCGGGGCCTCCTTAATTCGACTCTTCGAAGACCACTGTTTATTGTTGTCTTGGTTCTTTTTGCCTTTTTGGGAGCAATCTACTCTTTCCGCTTCTTCGTTCCAAAAATTTTCTTTCCTCCCTCAGACCGACCCATATTCACTCTCGAAATCGAATTCCCTTCCGGTACCGTAATTGAACGAACCGCAGAGGCCGCTGCCAGAATTGATGCGTTTGTCCAGGGATACCTTAGAAATCGTTCGGATAGCGATCCTTCAATTCGCAACTGGGTATCTCTTGTGGGAAGAAATGCTCCTCGCTATGTCCTTAATCACCGCACTAGGGAATATAGCCCTGAATATGCTTTCTTCATATTCAATGTCGAAACCACTAAAGTTATACCTTTCTTTAGAGAAAAATTGGAGGGGTTTTCTCGGAGGGAATTCCCTGAGGCGCAAATTAGAGTTCGTTCTATTGAATCCGGCCCCGCAATCGGCTACCCCATCAGAATTCATGTATCCGGACAGGATACGGGAGAATTGATAGCCGTTGCCGCCGAAGTGAAAGAATTCCTAAGTAGAACACCTGGAGTCTACAACATTGGTGATGATTGGGGCCAATCAGTAAAGAAACTTCTTGTGGAAGTCGACGACGAAGCGGCTGGCTCTTCTGGAGTTACAAACGGCGAGGTTGCATTGGCACTTCAATCACTTCTCACCGGCATTCCAGCCAGCAGCCTTCGTACTGAGGATCACGTGATCCCCATATTCGTTAAGAGTTTGGTAAGAGGCAAAGATGAAATTCAACGCATAAAGGATGTAAACGTTCATTCTGAACTCACTGGGAAAAGCGTCCCACTGGGCGAAATAGCATATATCCGGGAAGTACATGGCCCAGCCAATATTATGCGAAGGGATTTTGAGAGAACAATAACCGTACAATCTGATCTCAATTCCGATTTTCACGCTAAATCAGTGGACGATTCCATCGAAGAATTTATCGGAAAGAATTGGAACCGCTGGGGAAATCGGATAAACGTACGGCTAGGCGGGGAAAGTTCGGAATCGAAAAAGGCGAACCGCTCAATTCTTGTCAATCTCCCATGGGCAGGTTTTCTTATTCTACTTTTACTTATTCGTCAAACTCGGTCCTTTCGACGTACTCTTATCATTCTAAGTACGATTCCAATGGGTTTTATTGGAGTCGTATTCGGCCTCCTTGCAACCGGTGTCGAATTCGGATTCACTACCCTCGTTGGAATGGTTTCGCTGATTGGAATTGTCGTCAACAATGCCATCATACTCATGGACCGAATTCGTTGCAATATCGACGAAGGGACCCTCTCTGAAAAGGAATGTATTCTGGAGGCAGCTTTAAATCGGGTGCGTCCTATCCTCCTAACCTCACTGACCACCATAGGAGGGATTCTTCCCCTCTACTTACGTGGCAACCCAACCTGGGAGGGTATGGCCGTATCCATTATATTTGGACTTCTATTTTCCACTGTCCTCGTTCTATTTGCCGTGCCGGCCCTATACGCCTTACTCTTTCGGATTAAATTTAGTGACCAACAAATCTAAGTAATCCTCTGTAGACATCCAGACTCTTAACCACCATTATAGTCAAGGTCACATCCTTCGAGTCAGACTCCGTCAATCCTTACCAGGAATACTCCCAATCAGAAGTCCAGATTAAGTCCCAAATGCCTTCTGCTGTAGCCTGTCCCTTCTGGATGCACCCCCGTTAGGACATTTCGCCAATCTTCTACTAAAAACCTGCTCTCAAATTCCGCAAGGTTTCGGGCGTAGCGTTCTAAGAGATCCATCACCACGCCCGGTTCCGCAAACGAAAACTTGAGACTATTCTGCCCGAGTCCAACAAGCTCCTTCCATGTAAGATCGAAATTAGATACAGCGGTATAGTACTCATCAGTCATATTTGAATCAAACATCCCTCGATCGTCAGTTGACAGGGCGCAAGGGATGCCATGCCTCAGGTAAATGGGGAAAGGGTGCTCTCGCGAATGCTGAACATATTCCAGCATGTGATTACTTACAAGGTTGATCTCAAGCATAAATTTACCAAACCGCATGAGCTGCATGGTTTGGGCATCATGTATCAAGTTGATACCGTGTCCAATTCGGGTCGCTCCTAATCTCAAAGTATCAAAAATATGTGATGATGGTTCGTCTTGTTCGCCAGCATGTATAGATATTCCGATTCCTGAAAATCTTCTCAAAGCGTCATCAAATGCCTTTGTGAAACGAGCCGGATATCCCTTTTGATTGTCCTCTCGACCTGCCATATTGATTCCTCTCCAAAGATCATTATTCCGACTGATAAACTCGAAGGCTGGGATAATCTGTTGAGGCGCAGTTTCGCCAAACCGCAAAATCGTAACCAAGAATCGCATTGTCACTCCGGTTTCCCTTGCATCCAATCTTCCGATACGCTCCTTGTAGATCTCATTTACTTTTGAAGATGAGAGTGGTTCCCCTTCCCGATTATGGAACCCCTTCCAGGCTACTTGAGGCTCTAAATAGATGAGACCTTCCGCTCCAAAACGTTTCATATTAACAACCAAAAGTTCCGCCATCAAATAAGGATTCCTGAATAAATCGTTGATCCGACTCCAATGATTCTCAAAAAACTCATTGCGCCCCTCTCCGGGCCGATCAAGAATGAGAGAGGCTTCCCAATCTTTTCTCTCCCTAGTCGTCAACTTATCAATAGGCTTAAACTCCCCTTGATGGCATTGGGAAAGCGTCTCCCATGTCCATTCATTGATATTAACCCAATAAAGAGATCGATCGTAACCATTCCGCCCCCAATTCGAATCTCCACCTTCGCCGCAATTATTGATGCGGTAGCGAGAAAAATAGCGGATTCCTCCATTCAGTTCAGGGTCAGTTGCGACTCGATACCAGTCTTCGGTAAATATGGAACCAGCGTGATGGTGGTGCAAATCACCTCCCTTGGGAACGGAATACAGGAAGCGATAAAGCTCTTCTGGCGAAGCTTCCCGTTTAATTCTATCAAAAACATCTTCGAACCAGCCAATTTCTATTGATTCCGTCGGTCCATGGAAGTGCGACTGATGCACCGCTGTCACCTCCCATATCAGCCCTAAATATCCGCTTAGCAAATATATCCAAAGCCACTTTGGGAAAAAACAATATTGAGTCCGAGAGACTCCAACGTTTCTTCTCTTGAAGTAATTTTTCTCAAACATTTCTTTAATCCAGGTTCTCTCTGATTCGGATTTCCAAGTCAACTATCCCACATAATTAAAAGTTCCAACCAAGTCAGACTGAATTCGGATAGGAAGTTTATTGCTTATTAATCTAAAATTTTCCTCAGACTCATGGTTATTTACGATTTTGACGGAGTAATGATCGATTCGCTGAGCGAAGTCCTAATCACTGCTTACAACGCGGCTTCAGGTAACCTTTTAACCCACCCCCAGGATCTGCCGGAAGGATTTGAAGACCTTTTTAGAAAAAACCGCTTCCATGTCCAACCGGCAGACGATTTCCCTATTTTTGCACAGTGGTGTATCGAGTGCTCGAGTAAAGGCCTGGACCCACTTCTCTCCCCAGATGAATACAAGGAACTTATCCATACCAACGACGAACCTCCAAATGAGAGACGCTTTCGTTTCTTTGCCACTCGCAAGAGGTTCATCGAAAAAGATCGAAACTCTTGGCTCAACCTGAATTACCCTATGCAGCCACTCTGGAAACGACTTCAAAAGGCTGGAGGAGAAACAATTGTGATTCTAACAAACAAGAACAAATCAGCTGTTGTAGAATTATGCGGAAACTTCAACCTCGGAATCGATCCCACTAATATTTATTCCGCTGAAAGTGGCGCTACAAAAACCGAGAACTTGAGGGCGATCAAAGACCGATTCGATCAGTCTCACTACTACTTTGTCGATGATTCCCTTCAGAATCTTCTGCAACTCAAAAGCCATTTCGAGAGAAATAACGATGTCACCTTCCTTCTCGCTGTCTGGGGTTATGTAGGGCCTAATGACGAAACAATAGCCCGGGCAAATAGTATTCGAAGCTATACACAGGAGAATTTTATTTCGTTTATCGAAAATCTATAGACTTAGTAGCAGGACGAACCAAACAAGGCTACGGCCTCTTTTGAATACTCTCAATTATCCTAGTGGTCGATTGATCCTCCGTCAATTTTGCTAGGACAACCTTTCCGCCGCTCTTTTCGACTATTTCCCGGCCGCTTACGTAGTGCATCCAATCTTGGCCCTTTACCAGCACATCTGGCACAAGGTCACCGATTAGTTTGCAGGGTTCGTCCTGGTCGAAAATCACTACGAAATCTACCGCCACTAATCCCGACAACATTAACGCTCTGTCCATTTCTGAAACTATCGGACGCCCGGCCCCTTTATTCCGCCTTACAGATGCATCACTATTTAGGCCTACCATGAGGCAGTCCCCTTGTTCGCGCGCGAAAGTTAAATATCTAAGATGCCCTAGATGCAGAACATCGAAACATCCGTTTGTGAAAACCACCACCTTCCCTTCTTCTCTCAGCTGCGTCCGCTCCCTCCTCACCGCACTCCAACTGAGAATCTTAGAATTGTAGTCGAAAGCAGACATCAGTTAACAGCCAAGATTAAAATTTCAGAGTTAAAAGGCGCATAAGTACAACCTGGGTAGGAGCATTGACGCCAAACCCATTACTCCATGTCAACTTCCGATTTTTCTAACTAAATTATAACACCACAAATCGAACATTGGATACGGCTTCTTATCCTATCTTAAAGGATTCCCCGCACTTTGTTGTTGGCTAACAGTGGGAATTTTCATCGATTGATCATTTCCTTCATGCCTTGACGATGATTGAACAATGTGCACTCGAATAATTAAATTCGATTTTGGTTCAACAATCTTTATTTATGGTCAAGAGAAGTAATCGAACCTACCAAGTTATGAGATTCAAGATTTACATCCCATTCACTTTATCCGTTCTATCGATCTTCTCGTTCCGAACAACTTTGTTTAGCTCAGATCCTATTCCGATTAAAGTTGTTGTCGTAGCCCTTTATGAGATAGGCGAGCACAAGGGCGATGTACCCGGAGAATACCAATTTTGGGTCGAACGAGAGCATCTTGACAAAATTCACAGTTTCCCATTTGGCCCGCATGATCTTCGTACAAACGACAGGGGCTTAATGGGCGTCTGTACTGGACCTGGCGTAACAAATTCAGCAATGGTTATAACTGCTTTGGGAATGGATTCTCGATTCGATCTTAGGAATTCCTACTGGATCATCTCAGGTATTGCCGGCGTCGATCCAGCCGATGGATCAATCGGTTCGGCAGCGTGGGCAAACTGGGTCATTGAAGGAGATTTGTCCAAGGCAATCGATTCCAGGGAAGCTCCTGAGGACTGGCCCTATGGTATCTTCCCAACCAACAGCAAACGCCCCAATCAGATTGGCCAAGGCTTCTCCTATAAAAACATGGCATTCCGACTTAACCCTGCCCTTGTCAATTGGGCTTATGAGTTATCCAAAACCGTAAAGTTAATGGACCATCCTGAAGTCGTCGAATTCAGAAAGCTTTACAAAGAATTTCCCAACGCACAAAAGCCTCCTTTTGTCATGAAAGGAGACAGCTTGGGATCGAATACTTACTGGCATGGGACCATCCTCAACAAGTGGGCTAATGACTGGACTCGCCTATACACAAATGGCCAAGGTAACTTTGTGATGACTAATATGGAAGACAATGGTATCGTACGTGCACTTCATCGACTTACGAAAGTCGGCAAAGTCGACTTTGAACGCGTCCTCGTACTTCGTTCGGGCAGCAACTATTCAGCTCAACCTCCCGATGAAACAGCGAAATGGAGTCTTACCGCTCCCTACCCGGCGAAAGGCATCACTGCCAAGGAATCGTGCTATCGTGTCGCCCGTCCGGTCGTCCATGCATTAATTGAAGGCTGGGAAAATTATAAAGAGATCACCCCTGGCCATGAGTAATCCTCGAAACAATCGTAACTTCTCAGCTAAAATAAGACTTTCCTGGAAGGTTGTCGTTCTGAGGTTCCAATTGGATCTTACTCTTCACGATATTGTTTAATATCGGTTTGGAATTTAGAATCCAGAAATCTCAATTCAATTCTATTCTACTGATCCTTCTTAAGAAATGAAATCACTCCTTGCTTTCCTTGCTCTCCTTTCTCTCCAAAATCCTTCTCACGCATTAGGGGAAGAGAAAAAATTTGAATTCAATGAGGAGATTCAAATTCGGCAAGAGCTTATGCTGGTGGCATTGGGTAAAAGTAGGGCGGACCTTATCCTGAGCGGGTTGACGCTTCTTAACGTTCACACTCTGACCTGGAACAAAAACTGGGACATTGTTATAAAAGGGAATCGGATTGCTTGGATAGGTCCTCGCGGAAAATGGAATGGGACCTCCAATCAAACTGTTGAAGCGGTTGGTTATTATGCTGTTCCCGGATTTGGAGAATCTCACAAACATATCGAAAGTTCCCACCTTACACCCGAATTCGAAGCTGCCCTTGTAATCCCATTTGGCAATACTTGGACGATCGAAGGGTCTCACGAATTTTCCAATGTTTCCGGCGTGCACAATGTCGAATTCTGGCTGACCCCAAGGGAACACAATAGTCCTCTAAAAATATTTCTGGAAATGGGATCCGCAACTCCCCCAACTCCTTACGAGTCGGGTGGCGGCTATTACGGGTATGAGGAAATTCGGCAAGCCATGTCCCGAGATCAGCAAGTTGTCGGTCTCGGAGAAGTAATGGACTGGCCTCGGCTATGGAATCGGAAACTTCCAGGCTATGAACGGCTCTGGCAGGTTATCCAAGCAGCAATGGACTCACGAGGTGTCGTCGAAGGTCACGGAGCTGGTCTGACGGAACTCAGCGAGATCAATGCATTTGCCGCCTCCGGACTTGAAAGCGATCATGAAGTCCGATTGGCGGAAGAAGCATGGGACAAAGTTAATCGCGGAGTTTTTCTGCAGATTCGCTACGATGTGATCCAGTCAATAGTAAAACACTTTCTCGATAAAGGAATCCAAGATTGGTCCCATCTATCCATTACGACTGATGATCGTGACGTTTCCACATCACTCAAACTAGGAACATCAAACTATAATTTGAAACTTGCTCTAGATGCTGGAGTCCCGATGGAAGCGGCATACGCTATGGTTTCTCTTTACCCGGCAAAACACGCAGGAATCGACCATCTTGTTGGTTCGATAACACCCGGACGTTACGCCGACATTGTTCTGCTTCGAAACCCTCAGAAAGTCGAGATTGCTAAGGTTTATGCCGATGGCAAACTGGCTGCAGAAAATGGCCAATACCTGCTTCAATTACCCAAAATTGAATGGCCTTCCTGGGCTCGAAACACAATCAACTTTGGCCGCAAATATACTGCTGAGGATTTTATCATTGAAGCACCTTCTGGAAAGAAGGAAGTCAAAGCTGCAGTTTTAAAACCCTTTCATTTTAAACAGGATTTCTTGATAGAAACGCTCAAAGTTAAAAATGGGATGGTTTTTTCAGACGCCGCAAATGGTATAACTAAACTCGCCCTCATCGATCGCTACTCCGGAGAAGGAGGCATCTCAAAGATGTTTTGGAAAGAAGTCGGACCAGTTACGCCTGCTTCCGCCCTCGCCTGCTCCGTCGCCCACGACCTTCACAACGTATGGGTAATTGGAAACGATGATACTGCAATGGCGCTAGCCGCAAATACCCTGGCTGATCTACAAGGAGGTTGGGTCTTGGTTAAGAACGGAAACATTGTTGCTTCCGTCCAATTCGAAATTGGCGGTCTTATGAGTGCCCGTCTTCCTCACGAAGTCGCTAAAGATCTCGACACTCTATATGCAGAAGCTGACAAAATGGAGTGGATCGGTCACCCTGGCCTCCCACGCCGAATGATTTTTGCCTTTCTTACTTGCACTCCATGGAAGTGGGTCCTGGTAGCTCCTTCCTCTCATGCCCCACAGGGACTAGTGAACGTAACCAACGGCAAAACCCACCCCGTAGTTTGGTAGCCAAGAAATCAACTCTAACTTCGGAAAAAACAGGCAGGAACTCCTTGGAAACCGAAAAGTCTTATCTCGCCGGAGGCTTAAGAGAATTTGGAATTAAAAATTTCAACAGGATCAAAATTATCATCGATCGGAAATGCAAGGACCTGACTGTAAAAAAAAAGTTCCGCTTCGTGCGCTCGTATTATACTCTCAGCGCTTCTGAATCCGTGCTGTTCTCGCGCGAATGGAACATAGGCGACAGGCACACCCTTGTCTTTTAGTGCCTTAACCATCGACTCAGTCTGGCTTGCCGGCACAACCTCGTCCTCTAAACCCTGGAAAAAGATGATAGGAGCCGAGACCGTTTGAAGACTATTGATAGGTGAACGATCGAAGTAATTATCTTGAGATTCGGAGAGGGGCCCAATCAATCTGTCAAGATAGCGTGCCTCAAACTTATGTGTATCCTTAGCTAAATTTAAAAGATCGCTTACTCCATAATAGCTAGCACCTGCCTTGAATAAGTCATGAAAAGCAATGGCAGACAAAGTCGTGAATCCACCAGCACTCCCACCTCGAATTATGAGTTTATCTTCATCAACTAATCCATTATCAACCAGAAATTGAGCGCCCATAACACAATCTATAACATCTGCGATTCCCCAATTTTTATTGAGAAGATTCCTGAATTCTCTACCAAACCCACTGCTTCCTCGGTAGTTGATATCAAAGACTGCAAATCCACGACTTGTCCAAAACTGGATCTTCATAGAAAAAACCGAATCGGTCGCCGCAGTAGGACCGCCGTGGATCTTGACAAGTAAAGGCGGTCGGGTTCCTGGAGGACCTGCAAATCGATCGTTAGTTGGAGGGTAAAAATTTCCGTTAACAACATGACCATCTCCGGTAGGAAATTCCAAGGATTCCGGCAAAGAGGTATACCCTTTCACTGCACTACTGGGCATAGAGCGCCTTAAGACCAAAAATCTCTTGGATAAGAGATCCAATTCTATCAGTGAAAGGGGAATCTCTGGGGATCCTGCCAAACAATAAACCCTGTCGCCAAGCACTTGAATGGAATCGAAGTACGTGAAAGGGAGGTCAAACTCTTTAAGACGCCGATCTTTCTTTCCTATCTTCCCAAGAAACCAAGTCCCCCCAACGGTGTAAGAACAAACAATAGAACCGGAATCGAGAAGACCGTAGTTCATTAGACCAAGCAACCACTGAGGTCTTCCAAACTCAGCGTCACGGTTGTAAACTCTCTCGATTACACCATCCGCCCACTGGTACAGATTCCACCAATTGGACCGATCGGAGACAAAATACAGAACACCATCCTCCGACCAACAAGGTTGCTGAACTGACTCCCTATTTCCTCCTGCAACCTTGATCCTACCTTTGGGATAACCAGCATCGTCCAATTCGGCAACCCAAAGTTCGGACTCATCCCAAGGCATGTTTGGATGGGACCAACTTAACCAGGCTAAATAAACCCCATCAGGACTAAGTCGGGGAGCAGAATAAAAATCGCTCCCGGATATCAAAACCACATCTTCGGTACTTACTGAATGTCCGATCCCAACAATCTCATTGTCCACCTGGCCACTATTCCTATAATGGTGTTCTCGTACCCCGATCAGTCGATTCCTCCTCACATCGGATACGTAGTCGGCATAACGAGATCCGTCTCCCTTTGTAATAGGTTTAGAGTCACAATGGACCTGTCCAACGTAAATTCGTTGGTCGGCGAAATTTGAAAAATACACAGCCCCTTGGTCCACCAAAAACGCACCACCCCCGTATTCATGAACCCTACTTCTGGCACTGTAAGGCTTCTGCAAGATTTCTTTTATCTCGCCATCAGGAGATCGTCTTAAAATTACGCATCGCCCACTCTCCTCGGGCCGACTTTCGATCCAATAAAGACATTCTCCATCTGTCCTTAAATCTCCAAATTCTATACTATCCTCAACTAAGTGATGAGAGGAAATAGGAGAGTTCCAAGAACCATAAGGAGCAATCATTGGTTTAGTTTTCATCTATAAAAACAAAAGTCCAACGTCCACGCCAGACCCTACCGTTAGAGAAACAAGGGAGATAACAAAAAAGTCACATCCCGCGTTTCACGAAAGTAACTTCATCATCACTCTCCTTCAGTGTAATCTCCTTCTGCCTCTCAGTGCTCGCCCCAACGTAAGGAACTGCAGCCGCTGCCATCAATGGAAGATACTTTCGGAGGTCGTCGCTCTCGTCCTTGTTGTTAACATAGATGCTCCACACTTGAGCAGGTGCTTCGCTGTCATCGACGTTCTGATTGTCTCGAGCCGTCAGTCTCAGGTATTTCTCATAGGTAGTGACGGGAACCATCTTCTCTTCAAAATCCACCACTTGCTTGCGAGGCGGATCATAGACAGTAACACTCCTGTAGCCAATAATACTGCCTTTATTGTCAAATATCGGAATCGATACCAGCCTAGGCCCCCCAGAACTCACCGCATAAATAGGCGTTGTATAGGTCTTATAATCGATCTGAGGATCTCCTACGCCGAAGGATATATCCACAATCATATCTGCACTCTCTGTGTCAGGTGCCTCGTAGAGGCCTTGCGCAGATAGGGTCGTCTTTACGTAATCCGAAACTTCTTTGTACTGAAGATCATTCTCATCGAACTCGGCATTCGAACTAACCATTTTGAACGACCTGTACCCCTCAACATCAGGGTTATTTATCGCATCAACCTTAAATGTATAAGGGGAAGCACATCCTCCATACAGGAGCGCGACAGCTGCGAACCCTAACAACCTTATAGATTTAGAACCCAACATTTGATACCGGCTATCGTTCTTAGGTTAAAACAGACACTATTCTACTGGCACGCCTACCAAGAAGTAGAGTCATAATTATCAACAGGTTAGTTTTCGCCTGCCGCTTCCTTCAGATGTTTCAATTGTTCTTCCAAACGTTTAATCTCCTCCTCATTTTCAAGCGCTTTTCGGTTCGCATCCTCTAGAGATTTCTGACGATTCCTCGCTGCCGCAATCTCATCCTTAAGTTTCTTCAATTCGATCTCAGTTTGCTCCTTACGAATCTCTGCTTCTTCAATTTCCTGATTAGTAATCCTCAGACCCTCAGCAATTACTAATTCCTCTTCTAGTCTAGCGCGCTCGCGAGCCTCAACCTCACGCATCTTAGCCAATTCTTGCTGGTGGGCACGCTCCTGAGCAATCTCATCCTGCTGCTTACGTTCCTTGGCGTCTTTCACAGCACCATAGATACCTCCTATGAGCATGCCTGTTCCCGCACCAATAGCAGCACCCTCGACCGTCTGCCCACTTTGACTGCCAATTATAGCACCTGCCACTGCTCCTCCAACTCCTCCCTTTTTCACTCCTTGAGTTGTGTTGGAGGTGGTCTGACATCCGATCTGAAGAAAAATTGAGAAAATCAGGATGTAGGCCACAATATTATTCATATCTGAAATTTCCCTCTTTATTGACTCTCTATACAAGCCCACGACAAGCCGAGCACTAGACCCAACCAAAGCAACCTATAAAGCCCCTTTATCCCATTAAAAAACGTTTCTAAAATTTTATACACCACTCTATAGAAGAGACGGGGAAACCCCTAGAAGAAGAATTTATAATTATGACCACTAGCAGCTGAAATGGCAAGCGAGAAACAGCTAGTTGTAAATGTAGTTACTAAAAAGACTTGTCCCTAGAAACTTTGAGGCCATGATAGAGTGCTAAGCCCGGCGGAGTCTTGGAAGGAGTAGACTTTTCGAATTAAGAAAGGTTTGTTTCTTTGTTAGAGGGGAAAACTATACAGAGCATGACGGGAAGAAATAGCCAGCACAGTTTTTTCTCAAACGAGATGGTCATTAAATACGGTGGCTTGATTTTTGCCATAGTCTTCGTCGGCCTACTGTATTCATTAATCATTCGCCCACAGGCGGAAAAGGTTGAGAGAAACAATCGGGTGCTACTAGCTCAAGATGCTGGCAAAGGTGAGTTTGTTCCGGCCCGAAGCATCTCTATAATAATAAAGAATCCGGAACAGCAGATCTGCTTCACCCTTCTAGTCTGGGCCGTGATTATGGTTAGTGGAAAAACAATAACAATCCACAGAATCAGAAAAAACATGGGAGAGGTTTTCATCGAAGTTGAAGATGGAGAACGGATCATTCCGGAAGAAGCTCTCAGCCATGCAAAACACCTCGATTCACGACTCCAAGATGACCCTGATCTAAAAGAACAGATCCTTCCTAAAATCTTCCTCACATCTCTGCGTCGTTTCCATTCGACACATTCAATTCAAGAAGTCTCTCAATCAGTTCGGGAGATCTCCGACTCTGAAGCTGAACGAATGGATTCAGATCTTTCTCTTCCCCGACTGATCATCGGATTCCTCCCGATGGTTGGATTCATTGGAACTGTACGCGGAATCGCTCAGGCCCTAACCAACGCAGAAAAGGCTATCCGGGGTGATATCCAAGGAGTTACAGAGAATCTTGGCCTCGCCTTTAATTCAACCTTCGTGGCCTTGATTTTAAGCATAGTTCTGATGGTCTACGTTCACTACTTACAAACCCGTCAGGAAAATCTCATCTTCGAAGTACAGGAATATTGTCGAGACAAACTTGTCGCGTTGATGAAAATCCCATTTAAAGAAGAAGGTGAGATCTCCATGACTCAGAACTCAAGTAACTAAGTTAGAATTTCTGTGAGGATAATCGGATTAGAAATCTGTGACGAGGGCATTCTAGCGGCCGAAAACAAAGACCGAGAAGTTCGGATTTTTCCTTTGGAAAGCGAAGGCCTCTCAAGCCCTGGACATGTCTTCTTTGACGGATCCGAATTTAAAACTGGGAGGGAAGCAGAATTCTTGCAAAGGATCTATCCCCGATATGTTTCCGACCGGTGTTGGGATCAATTGTCATTGCGTCCTTCTGAGCTTAACACTCCAGGAAATCCGCCACCCTATTCGGAACTCGCTTTTCGGCACATCCATTTCATCTGGAAGAAACTTCAAATGGGAGGACAGATTGACCGTTTAATAATCATTCTTCCAGGGAAGTATCTCAGTGGAAGATACGGGGATGAGGAAAAAATCGGTCTTATCCTTGGCATGGCACAAGATCTTGGGATGCCGCTAGTCGAACTGGTTGACCTAGGCGTTTTTTCTGCTGCCGCCGGAGCTTCTTCAGTAGGGGCTGGACCCTCGTTCGCGCTGCATGTCGATGTTCATCTTCACTCAACCTTTGTCACCGTTATCCGAACAGGCCAGGTCTTTTCTAGAGTCAGTCTACATCGCTCGAGGGTTGGCTATGCTCAAGTCTATTCCGAGCTCTTTCCTAAGCTTGCAAACCGATTTCTAAGCCAGACAGCTTACGACGTAACCCACAACGCAAAAACGGAACAGGTCTTTTTCGCCCACATGAAGAATGCTTTGGAAGAACTGACCGAACAAGAAGAGGTCTCAATAGAGATGAATGGGGTCAGGCGTATTCGAAAAATGGTCGTTACCCAGGAGGATATATACCACCATCTAAATGTTCTAAATGAATCTAACCTAAACTTTATAAAAAAAATCTATGATGAAGTTGCCACCTCGGAAAGAGAGAGTCCGAAACACATATTCATGACAGAACGGGCAATTCGTGTTAGTGGGTTAAAGGAAAAAATTGGCTCGTGGAAAGGTGATCAAATAGTTCTTCTACCCCGTGGGGCTGCTACCCTTACGGCGGTGCGTTACGGTTTAGAAAAAGAACTGGAAACGAGCTTGGAAGATACTCCCGTAACTAGTACCATCAACTTGAATGAAGTCGGTTTGTCCCCTACAGAACCATCTCCTATTCCAGACTGTAATTCGTCTGTATGGATAAATGATCAGCCCTCTGAAACTTCCACCGGTGATAGGAAATGTGAGGGTAATTATAAACCCTCACACATTGTTCTCAATGGTATTGGATATCGAATCCAGGGAGATGAGTTCATCATTGGAACTGATTTTCCAAAGAATGGGTTTGGTCTGATAATTCCGAATTCGATTCAGGGAATAGGACGGGAGCATTGCTCAATTTTAAGCGGAAATAACGAAAAGATACTCGTTCCCCAAAATGCCTATTCAACATTCCTTAACACTAAACCGTTACTGGAAAACGAAACTCTCAAGGCAGGCGATATTCTATCCTTAGGTAGCGGAGCAGAAAAAATTGAGCTCCACCTAATCTGCTGTCGCGAGGAATGAAAAAAAACCGCGGAGTTACGAGTTTTAGTATCTCATTTCTCGACTGTATCAGTTGTGGGTTCGGCGCAATTATTCTTCTTTTTGTCCTGACCAGCGGAAAAAAAGTCGAAGATAGTAATCAGCAGCTCTCAGACAAAGAAGTGGATCTAGGTGCCCTTCGTCGAAATATCCAGGATGAAGAACAGGACCTCCTGCGACTCTCTGTAGATATCGAAGAGATCCGTAAACGCGTCAAGATTCTCGAAACCGATGAAATTGAAATTGAAACGAAAATTGAGGATAAGACACTGGAGCTGAGGCTGCTCCTGGAGCAATTAGCAGAGATGGAGGAATTACGCGATAACCTCCTCGCAAGACTTGAGAAATTACCGACTGTAGAAGAAGCAGTTCCAATCCCAGTACCAAACCCAGTTCGGCGACAATACCTTACCGAGTTTAAACTCGATGGGGAACGTGTGATCTTTCTGATTGAATCCTCGGGCGGAATGCTCGATGCAAACGTTGAATTGGCGATCGAGCGTTCCACCGGCACCAAAGAAGAGAAGCGTTCAGCACCCAAGTGGAAAAGGACCATGCGAGCTGTGGAATGGCTTTTTACGTCTCTCAAACCGCCTAGCCGATACCAAATTTACTTCTTTGGAAAAGAGACTGAATCCATTTATCCGACTCGCGCCTTTGATTGGATGGACATGAGCGACCGAAAACAAACCGCCGAAACTCTTAAACGGCTCAGAGAGAAAACACCACAAGGTCCGGCTAACCTCGAGAAAGCGTTCTATGTAATTGGGAATCTGGATCCACTTCCGGATAACATTATTCTATTAGTGGATGGCTTACCGACCCAAGGGGAATCAGTCAAAGCAGGGCATGTCGTCGATACTCAGACACGTATTCGAATGTTCAACGCTGCTAAACGTGCAATGCCACGCGGAGTCCCACTCAACATTATTCTCTTGCCCTGGTCCGGCGACCCAGAAGCTGCTTCAATGTACTGGCTCATGGCTACCGAGACTGATGGCTCCTTCATCTGTCCTGCAAGGGATTGGCCAACGATATGAATAATCGGAAACCAAGGAGAGAACGCTCGGATTTTAGCCTTTCCTTTCTCGACTGCATCAGCTGTGGATTCGGTGCTGTGATCCTCCTCTTCGTTATTTCCTTAGGATCAGAACGCCTAGTCATCATCGACATCCGCCAAACGCTGGAGAAGCTCTACCAAGAACGTTTAAAGGAACTAGACGATATCAGGGACAAAAACAAGGAAGTCATCAATCTGATTCAACAGGAGACACAAGAGGAAAAGGACAAAATACAAAAAGTAGATTCAATGCAGACTACTCTCGAGAAGATCATTGATAGAATCAAGAAAACCGAATTCGGTAATGAGAAGCTTGTCGTTAACTTGGACAACATTCACGAGATAGTCGATGCCAGGGAGAAGGAAATCGATATCCCTCAAAATACAGCAGAGCTACCCATTGGAGTACCAGTGGCAAATAATCACCTTGTTTTCATATTGGACACCTCAGGAAGTATGAGAGATCCCGGCACGGGCAAAATATGGGAGTCCATCGTGACTAAGTTTGAAGAGACTCTCAAAGTCTATCCAATCGTCGATGCCATTCAAGTCATGGATGCTGATGGCAATTTCATGATTCGTACTAGCCGTGGGCAATGGCTTCCCGACAGCTCCGGAAGCCGTGCAGGTATAATGAGGGCCATTCGAAACTACGACCATCACAGTCAAAGTAATCCGGTCCCTGGGATCATCCGTGCTATCCGATTCTCCAAAGAAAAAGATGAAATGGACTCAAATAAAAAGGTTGGAATCTATATTTTTGGGGACGAATTCACTCAGACCGCTGAAAAGGTTCTCCATCGCATTGAGCAACTTAACCCGGCCGACGAAGAAGGCAACAGACCTGTGACCATCAACGCGGTGGGATTTCCCCAAGTTATAAAATATGAGAGACACTTTACCCGAACCGGTTTGAAATTCGCCAACCTAATGCGCGAACTAACATATATCCACGGCGGGGCGTTTATCGGTACAAATTAATTTGGAAGAAAGTTTTTTTCGTCTTTGTCTTTATCTATTTTCTGGCCCACTGAAACCTGAGTTTCAACGGCAGATAGGAACCAGGATTTTGGACTAGAAAAAGATCCACATGGAAGAGGAGTCTTTCTAAAAGGTTACCTTCCAAAGATAGACCGTAGCATTTCCCACCAATTCAGATTTCGACTAGAAGGTTGTCCGGCCGATGGTATAGAAGGACTTCCACTCGAACTGTTACTGGAACTACTTGAACCACTGGAAGATTGGGGGCTGCGCTGCCCAAACTGGACACTTGGTCGACCCGGTTGTACCGCTTTCGACTGCTGCTCTAGTTTCGTTGTCTCGGTTCCCTGTTCCCTGCCTTGCCTACCCTGACCTTCCCCCATCCGCATCATTTCCTCAGTCTTCTTCCCAAACAATTCCGAAGTGTTTCCCCCCTGCTCAAAAACAATGACCTCCTTGCCGCTTCCACCAATCGCATTACCTTTATTATTCCCATTCGCCTGGTCTGCGGTTCCTAGCTGATCAAGATTCCCCCGCTGCTTAAGCGTTCCTTTCTCTGTACCCTTCTGGTCCATCTGTGCTTGCGCAGAATTACTCGTTGTAACTTCGACCGGGGTCCCATTTCTATCCTGCCGTCTTTTTTTCATCTCGGATTGGACTACCTTTAGCATCTCGTGATCAAAATGATAGATTTCCAGCTCACTCTTTTGCAGTGTTAAACGAACCGCAGTTACACTTTCAACGATTGCGGCGAGTTTATCTTTCCATAACACCGCCTCCAAATAGATATCAACAGGACCGAAATAGTAATTAAGATTTTCGTGTGAATATTTTACGTAGTAACCTTCTTCATCCGGTATGTATCCTGAGATATCAATTCCAGGATGAGCACTCTCGAATTCCTCCGCGCTCATTGTAGCCGAATCCTCGATGGCCTCAACGGGTAGGATAATCGACTTTGCGGACGATATCGCCGGGACCATGGCGCTTAGAATGAGGCTGGCAATGATCAGGATACGATTACTTGCGTTTCGCATATGATACCTTTCAAACTTACAGATCAGTTGGAATAGATTGTCCCGTCTCAACCCCAATCGACCGTCCCTTGTTCTTGCCACGCATCTCGGGACCCTTTCCGTCCAGCATTTCTTTGTCTCCTAGACCCATACCTTCGGAATCTTCGTTCGTATTTTCTCGAGCCTTCGAATTTTGAGCAACCTCAATCATTTCTTCTTCGGATCCAAACATTACGCTTTTAGCACCATGAAATTTATTTATCTGACCAGGACTCTCCGGATTTTCCTGACCAGCCGAAACTACATCCCCTTCACTATTGGCCAATTTCTCACTTTTTCGATCAAGTTCTGCCAATTTTTCCCCAATTACTTTTACCTGAACACTAGGATTTATTGCATCTCCTTCCGAACCCATTGAAATGGAAACAGGTTTCCCGTCTTCCTCGTCAACATCAGCCTCCGAAATTACACCTCCCATACCTTTACCATCCTGTCGCACGTAAATACCGTTCTGCCCTTCAGAGGACATACCTCCTCGTTCTGGCCTTCCAGCACTGGAGGAATTTATTCTTATCAACTCCAAGACCTTTTTAATAGCGTAGTGTTTTGAAATTTCCTCCCCATATTTGGTGCCGTCAAATATTTCAGGATCTGGCGCAGCATTGGTTTCCTTGGTTACTACTATAACAAGCAAACCAGAGACAAGAACCGGAACAACATAGAGCAATCTATTTATGTATTTCATTTCTTAAGGTCTCCCCTGTCTCGAATTCGATGATGAGTCAGGATCGCTGAAAACAAATAACCTTTACGAGGCCAAAATCACGGCCGCTGCGCACTCTGATTTCTAATAGAATATCACGATATCCTTTTCGTCTACCTCGTACTTTATAATTCCCAGGATAGATACGAGCAGTTTTTTGTTCAAATCTTCCCAGCATCTCAAAGCCAGCAATGCTAACCCAAGTCTTTCCGTCGGATACGAAATTAACCGGCACTGGTTTCGATTGTTCCCGCAACATGTTTTGCAGATTTAAGCTCGCCTCCTCAAGGGGGAGATAGGAGGGTTTAATAGACATTCCTTCATTAAAGACCCGAATAGATTTTTGAAATTCTCCCTGATTCGCCAATTCCTGTGCCTGTTCGAGAAGTTGGTTATAGCGAAGGAGAACTCGGACCAAATTACCTGTCCGAAGGAGACCATCTGTCGCCTCTTTATTCCCCCTGTCTAATTCAAGCACTTCGATAAAAGAGTCCCTTGCCGCAATCCATTCGTAATCGTTCTCGAAGGCCAATGCCCGACTTCGAGCATCTTTCACTTTTGCCAATCGCGCCACTTCTCTGACTCTCGCAAGATCTTCGGCAAACCCCTCCTTATCAGGGAACATCTTGGTGGCTGCTTCCAAGGTCGTGATTGCTGCGTCCCAGTCCTCCTTCTCCTCTGCAGCTTTTGCTGCCGAAACAAAATTATCGAAATTGTTTTTCTCAATATTTCTCCTGACTCTGGTAACCCCTTGTTGGGCTCTAGCCGACCGTGTATCGATCTTAAAAGCCTTTTCATAAGTTATGAGGGCTCCTTCCAAATCACCGTCATTTTCCTGTTTTTTAGCCTTTTTTAGTAATGACACTAATATGTCGATATTTAGGGCTCGCTCTAGATTGCGCTTGGCTAATTCATTGTCTGGCTGAAGTGTGAGGATCTCTGAGAAAATCTGTTTTGAAATAGCTTTCTCCCCTTTGGAAAAAGCTATCTTTCCCTCGATTTCCTTTTCCGCGATGAAAAGTTCGGCTGCAATCTCAACCTCCTTCAATTCAGTCATTGCTTGCTCAAAATCAGAAATTGAAGCTATAAATTCACCGTTTTCGAATCGCCCGGTTC
This sequence comes from Candidatus Moanabacter tarae, assembly GCA_003226295.1. NCBI lineage: Bacteria > Pseudomonadati > Verrucomicrobiota > Opitutia > Puniceicoccales > Candidatus Moanibacter > Candidatus Moanibacter tarae. Next base: position 1,256,540 of record CP029803.1, read on the forward strand.
CCTCGTTACCATACGCTACCGCCTTTTCATATTCATAAGGAGCATGAATTCTCATTCCTTCATCCTTTTCAACGGCAGCAAGGAATTCATCGTAGACCTCTTTGGCCTTCTCTTTTTCGGTGATAGTTTCCCTCATCTCTTCCACTAATTCCCTAACCTCCTCGAATTTAGCCAACGCCTCTCGGTAGGCAGTTGATGCCAGTTGTCGGTTACCTTCATCAAATGCGGTCTCAATTATAACTAAATTCTCAATCAACCGAGGATGGTCATCAGTGATTTTACGAATCTCAGATATCCCCAGTCGCACGGCTGCCCTCATTCTATCAACCCGTTCCCGGCTGACAAATTTTCCATTTTCATAACCGGGAGAGCTACTCGGCCCAACCACTGGGGTAATAACTTCCCCTCCCAATCCAAGATACTTTCGAGCACCGTAAATGCCCGCCAAAGAAAGAATTAGAAGAAGCACAACCGCAATACCGAAAACAAGGCTATTCCCCTGCTTCTTTGTCTGAGATTTATCTCGTCTCGAATCACCATCCGGATTCCAATGGATGATCTTCCGCCTCTTTGATCCCTCTGCCTTATTTCCCATACTCATACTTAGCTCAGATTATATTGATAAGATTCCAACATGTTAGGGTATGCACTAGCCAATGATCCGGGAAACTTTGAATCTAGAAAGGAAAATGTAAATCCCGCAGAGGTGAACCAATGGGATAAAGTAATTCCTGGCATCCGTACGAACAACGGCCCAATAGGGTTATTGTAAATTGACCCATCACATTCAGTGTAATAGACCAGTTAGATCTGTTCAGAATTAACCGAAGAATTGAGATATTGACAGTTGATCCCAGTAGAATGTTCCTCTTGAATATCAACCTTAAAAAATTGCTCTATGCTAACAGTATCTTCACGCGATATTTTGTCTCACCTCAAAAATTACAAACCATAAAGACTAGCCATATAGAACGTCTTTAGCAAGTTAGTTTAGACTCAGAGGTTTACGAGACGTCGCAATTTTAAATTGCTGAAATTCAGAGTCCTGAAAACTTCTAACCTTGTAAATAATGGATCAAAACAGCATTATGTAATCTCTTGTATTCTGAAAGGGCAGTCTTGAAGCATTCATTTAAACTCATTCTCGCCTCCTCGTTATTACTAATATTGGCCGGGAAGACGGAGGCTGCTAACTCGATCCTCTACCGAGGTAAAGTAACAGTCGATGACAAACCATTCAACGGGAAAGGACGTTTCAAATTCGCTCTTCTTCTAGGAGAAACCCGGATCTTCTGGCAGAGTAATGTCACCACAGATTCTATCGAACCGTCAGAATCCTTATCTCTCCCGGTAAGAAATGGCCGCTACGAAGTATTTCTAGGTGATGTAGGGATGCCTCCACTTCCTAAATCCACTTCCGACCTTTTACATTCTCTCAAACTCAGAATCTGGTTTAGCGAAGGGTCAAAGAAATTCCGCGTCCTGTCTACAGATTATTCCTTAGCCGAAAAATCCATCAAGGAAAACTCAGATCTTTCAAAGCCCAAATCCGATGAAGGCCCCTTTGCAGGTTACAATTTTTTCGACAAGAGCAAGTACTCGCTTGGTAAGATTGATGCCCCCTTAATAATGGTTGAGTTCTCCGACTATCAATGTGGTCATTGCAGTCTCTTCCATGAAATCACCTACAACAAGATTATTAGCACTTACGTCGAAACTGGCAAAATGCGATTCATCGTCGAGAACTTTCCAATACGGAACCACTCCCACTCCCAGAAGGCGGCAGAGGCCTCATACTGCGCCGGTGATCAGGGTCGCTACTGGGAGATGCGTGATCTTCTCTTTCGCCACAGCAACCGGCTCTCCTTAGGAAAAATTCGTGACCTCGCCATCCAGTTGGGTCTACATCCAGTAGATTTCAATGGCTGCCTCGAAAGCGGAAAATATGCTGAACAAGTCGAAGATGAGAAATCCATGGGTACCAAGATTGGAGTCAAACAGACTCCATCATTTATCCTGGCCAAAGTTGTAGACGGAGAAATAAGTGGCAAACTCATTGCAGGAGGCACCCGATGGACAAATATTAAATCAGAAATAAACGCTTTTCTTGAAGAAGAAGGCCGAATACAAAATGAATAGGGCAAATCAAGTTTTGAGACTTTTAAAACGTGCCATAGGTATCCTATTAATGGCGACTGTTATCGGTCTCACATCTAACGCTCTCAATCCAAACGGTATACCATTGATCAAATCATCGGTCACAGTCTCCAAACCTGGGGCCTCTTCTCCCCTCATCACAAAACAGTCACCCGCCAGCCAAGAGGAATTCGAAAACGAAACCCTTCATATAAAATTCATCTCGGATTCAAATGAAGGAGACTCACAGGACTAAACTGGTTCAAATCACCAGAATTCTGATTGGTTGTTTGATGCTTTGGGCCGGGCTTGCCAAAACAGCTAATTTACAGGATTTTCTCGTATCGATTTACGGATACGAATTGCCTTTACCCGAACTAACCTTACGTCTTGCCGCAATCATTCTTCCTTGGCTAGAGATTCTTTGTGGCATTGCCTTAATCATCGGTATTTGGCAACAGGAATTCCTTAGTCTGCTCTCTCTCATTGGGCTAATATTTATCCTTATTACAGGCCAAGCATGGGTAAGGGGTCTCGATATTTCCTGTGGGTGTTTTGGAACGAACCTCGAAAAAGATACCTTCTTAGGTTCCGTCTCCTTCGCTTTCTTCCGTAACCTAGTCTTTTTTGGTATCGTCTTCTACCTATGGTTTCGCTCAATCACGCAAAAAAAAGACAAACCTGTCTTCTCATAGGCCTTTGCCTAGGACAATAAAACATTCGGATTCTACTTCAGTCCGTAGTAGTTCCGGATCAAATGGATTCGAAAACGCCAAGAAAGAAACCGTGTTATAAAAGGAGCCAGCAAAGCCTGCGTAAATCCTCCGGTCGTGAATCTCCCATGTCTCGGATTCAAAAGGAGGTTTCGCAGCATTCTAACCGCCTTATCCACATGCGGGGAACGCAAGGTGTGGGATTCCAGTTTCCTCCATGACCGTCCCAATTCCCCTTGACCCTTAAACATTCTTTCCTCTTTTCGAATCTGATTATTGAAATCTGTTCGAAGATCAGCTGGCTGGAAATCAATTACGATTACCTTGCTCCGCCAAGCTTCCAGCATCAAGCTGGCACTAAAACCGGAAAGTCCACTCTTAGCAGCATTGTACATACTCATGAATGGCAGTGGGAATTTCGCAGCCAATGAGGAAACGTTGACAATTACTCCACGATCACGCGCTTTCATTCCTCCATATAATCTTTGACAGATTCTTATCGGCCCCAGCATCATCACTTCAGCCTGATCTCCGATCTCTTCTTCTGGAAACGACTCAAAGGAATAAAAGACCCCGCTTCCCGCATTATTAATCAAAAGGTCAAATTCGATATCATCACTCAATTCTTCTGAAAACAGCTTCTCTACAGAATCTTTCATGGATAGATCCAATGCGATCGGATGCAGTTTTTCATGGTGGGGCAATTTTGCCGGATTTCGCGATGTCGCCCAGACCTCGATTCCCTCACTCAGAAGAAGATTGGTGACTCCTAACCCCAATCCGGAACTTGCCCCAGTTATAAGGGCCCGTCGATAGAGACTCCCTAGGTTCGATCCATTTGTCGTTTTTTTTATCAACATCTGTACTATATTGTTTCAGGGATAACCGTAGCAACCGCCCTAGAGATACTCTCTATCTACCTCAATTTGATTTTACTATTATTGTCCTACTCAACGGGCTACGGAAACAATGTCCAACAGATTAAAAAAATCAGAATCCAGAGCGGTCCGAACCCAACAGAAAAACAATTTGAATCATTTCCCGAATCTCTATAGCCCTGTCTAAGATTGATGTCGCGAGCATACGCGATACCTCTTAATGTCCCCATAGTTCAATGGATAGAACCGCGGTTTCCTAAACCGTTAATCCCAGTTCGAGTCTGGGTGGGGGCAATTATATATCTTCGAGGATGAAACCCTTTGCGTAAAGTTTATCTTGTCCTTTCTATCAGATCCGCCAAGAAGGCAACGTTGCTCACGATCCGGCTTCCGATTAAGGAAAGAAGTCTGTCTTCGTTATATAACTCTCTATCGCAAAGCTAGTAAGCAAATATACCGCACACCAGGAAACTTCAAAATAGCCAAAGCCAGACTTAGGAGCAAAGCGTTACTCCCTTCGCCCAATATTAAGATCGATCATGTATCCTGGTTAAAAACAGATTCCTATTAATGGGAAATCATAAGGCTAGCCATCAGGATATTTGACCTTTATTTGAAAATAAAATACAGCAGACGAAACCGCGGTATTTCGTCCTTGAATATGACCCCTAACTGAAATCTTCAGACTCTCGGGCTACTTCAATAACAACATATTCCGCGCCTGCTTAACCACTTTTGTCAAACGGCGCTGATGCTTAGCCGAGAGGCCAGTAATACGACGTGGCAGGAGCTTGCAAGTATCGGTTACATACCGATAAAACAATTCCGCATCCGTAAATTCGTAATCAGATGGGTTCCTCGACTGACCGCTGGGGAGATTACTCTCTGAGCTCATTTAGAGGAGAGGGAAAGCAGATCAATGCATTATGGCAAGCAGAAATTATGGGAGTTCTAGTTGCCTTCTTTCCTAAAACCATTCCCAAACAATTACATTATCAATCCCATTTATCCTACTTGGATAACATAACCTTAGAATATCAAAATAATTTCATGATTTTAGAGGAAGCTTCTTTCAGTAGTATCAAGGCGTGTACTGCGCCGGTGATTCGTCTAATTATACAACCAGGATTCGCTTGCTCTCACAAACAGCCTGGGATCAATATAAGGTATTAATGTCATACATTCTTTCCGACTTCAGAATAGTCGACAAAATACTCGATTAAGACTAAGACATAGAAGCTAACCTAGCTGAAAATTAATAATATTTTGCCTAAAATCTATCGGGATAATCCCAAGGATATTGCGAGTGTAGCGCGACTGCTTCGTGAGGGAAGCCTCGTCGCACTACCTACCGAAACAGTTTATGGATTAGCAGCCAATACGTTTAATCCTGACGCTTGCCGGCGCATATTCGAAATAAAAGGACGACCTCTCATCGATCCCCTTATCGTCCACATCAACACTTGGTCTCAAGCATACCTTCTTGCCCTAATGAATTCGTCAGCGGAAAAGCTTGCGAAAGTGTTTTGGCCTGGCCCACTTACCCTAGTTTTACCGAAAAAAGACTGTGTTCCAAACATTGTTACAGCAAGCCTTCCAACCGTAGCACTAAGAATGCCGAGTCATCCCTTGATGATGAAAGTTTTGGCTCAAAGCGAATGTCCGCTCGCTGCCCCAAGCGCCAATCCTTTCGGTTATGTGAGCCCGACCCTGGCTAAGCATGTGATAAAGATGCTTGGCACCGACCTAAACCATATTCTTGACGGCGGTAAATGCAAATATGGTATAGAGTCTACTGTGGTTGATCTCTCAGATCAATTGAACCCACGCATCCTTCGACTAGGAGCTATCACGGAGGAGGAAATTAACGCCTGTCTTGGTTTCAATGTCCCAAGAGTTTCAAGCATTAATTACAAGCAGGGAACCAAAGGTCTGCCATCTCCCGGTTTGATGGGCAAGCACTACAGTCCAAACGCGAAATTGGAACTGTTTAAGGGGGAAACACCACCATTAAGGGATAAAATTAAAAAAACTGCCACCATCTTTTTTCAAAGGCGCCAAACCATTGAGAGAACGCGTTTAAGCAATTGTTTCTGGCTCTGCGAAGACGGCAAACCCGAGACGGCAGCGCAACACCTTTTCGACCTATTACAGCAACTAGACCAGGAGAATTATGAAGTCATCACAGTAGAATTAGCCCCTGAACAAGGGATAGGAGCTGCCATTAACGATCGATTACAACGGGCCGCTGTTAACTATTGAAGATGAAACTCTTCCAACGGATAAAAACTTTATCAGATTTTCAAAAGGCTCAATAGAAAGGATCCAAGCTAACCAGATTTAAAACTCTATTTTCTACTAAGCGATCCAAATGGGCCGTATTCACAAACGAATTGCTGTAATATTCTAGGGGATCAAAACGCTGTTGGTCCGTGCAAATCTAGAGAATGTTCGGCCTCAGATTTATCTCTCCGTTATATTAGTTTTGGGTGCATTTCTTCACCTCAATGACTCACCCTAAGAGTCTTGATTTCCAATCTAAAGCAATCCTATAGAAGGTTTTTAACTGTTGTAGAAATCACGCGGGTCTCATCGACCTCCGTGATCCGCACTTCCAAATCGTTTAAAACAAGAGATTCGGAGGTCTTTGGAATACGGCCCAACTCAACCGTAATGAGTCCTCCAAAGGTGGTAACTTCATCCTTGTTCTCAAGCTCGACACCAAATGTATCTTCGACATCTCGAAGCGGAGCCAATCCCGATACCCGGTATTCCTTATGACTAATTTGATCGATCAAGGTCTCTTCAGCATCAAACTCATCCTGGATTTCTCCCACTAGCTCCTCGATTACTTGCTCCATAGTAACAACTCCGACCGTCCCGCCAAAGTCATCCCGGACCAGAGCCATATGAGTCTTACTCAGAAGGAGCTTCTGCAGGACATCTTCCACCGGATCCTGCGGATCGACTTGAGTCATCTCACGCTTGATCCTGCGCAGATCAATCCTGCTTACATCAACAGTAGAATGGAACACATCTTTTATATGCACCAGGCCTATACAGTTATCTAGGTCTCCTTCACACAGGGGAAAACGGGTATGCCCGGATCGGGCCATCAATTCCAGATTTGCTTCGTTATCTTCCTCAACATCGAGGAACTGGACCTGGTTTCGAGGAAACAAAATATCCTGAACCTTCGTGTCTTTCATCTTAATCACGTTCTTCAGAATCTTTGGAAGTACTGGAAATTCTTCAGGGCTCTCTTCAAGAGTCCGCAACTGACCCTCTAAAGCAAGGGTATCAAGATCTGATTCCGGCTTGGCACCAAAAGGCTTGAGTACAATGCCAGCAAGGAAGTGAAGAGGTCCAAAGAACGGTCGAGTGATAACGCCAATCACTCTAATAGCCCACGAAGATGAACGCAATGCGTGCTCAGGGAAAGTCAGAGCAAGACTTCTGGGAACCAAATCCCCCACTATATAATGGAGAGATACTGCAAGTATAACCGAAATCAGGCCGGAGAGGGCTGGAGAAATCGAGTACCCGTAGATGTTTAAACTTGCAAAGAAAGGTTCCAGAAGGAGAAAAGCTGCCGCCGCATATCCAAAAGTGCAGAGCAGCGTCCCCAGACGTGCAACTCGTACTGATTTCTCTGCATTCTCAAGCAGACGAGAGGGACCTTTCCATTGATTAATCCGCTCGTGAGCATCATCTTCAAAATGACTAAGCCGAATTTTGATGACACTAAACTCAAAGGTGACCAGCAGGGCGTTTAGCATCAATAATGCAACGGCCCCGATGATCTCGAACACAAACCCGTACAGGATAAGATTCACGATAGGGAAACCTCAATTGAGGACCCGCAGACGCCTCCTCAACCGTCTATACATTCTTCGAGGGTCTCAAGAAGTCGATTGTTCTGCCCTTTGGTGCCAACCGTGATACGCAAGTAATCAGACAACGAATAGCCATTTAATGGTCTAACTATGATGCCCTTCATTTGTAGAAAATCAACCACTCTCTTCGAATTTTCAACCCTAACCAAAAGGAAATTTGCCTTACTGGGAACCCACTCCAACCCGAGAAAGTCCAATCCCTTCTCAAGCTGGACGATCCCTGCGCGGTTAATCGTCCTAGAATGTTCAACAAAGGAATTGTCTTTTAGTGCTCCTAGAGCAGCAGCTTGAGCTATGCTGTTGACATTGAAGGCAAACCGAACCCGATTAAGGATTTCGGCAAGGTCTCGATGGCAATATCCGTAACCAATGCGCATACCAGCTAAACCGTATATCTTAGAGAATGTCCGGAGGCAAATAACTTTTCGTCCCGCCTTGATGAGCGCCCGAAGATCAGGTGGATCATCGAGGTACTCAGAATAGGCCTCGTCAAAACATAATATCACGTGTTCGGGTAATGATTCGACAAGCTCTACCACCTCCGATTCGCTATTTGCCGTACCCGTAGGATTATTGGGACTGGGTAAAAAGATAAGCCGGGTGGCAGAGGTAACAGCTTCAGCAATTGCCTTTAAATTATGCTGAAAATTGGGCATCGCTACCTCAATACAACGTCCTCCATTTGCAATGGTCGCTAACTTGTAAGCAAAAAACGCGTATTCCCCCACTATTACTTCCGTTTCAGAGTCAACGTAAGTTTCCGCTAGAAGATTAATAATTTCGCTCGACCCGTGGCCAATCACGAGCTCATCTGGAGAAACCCCTCGCTTCAACGCCAGAGCTTCTCTCAGGAAAAGCGAACTGTTTTCAGGATAAAGATTAACGGAATCCAGCATCGCTAGGGCCGCTTTCATGCCCAAAGGTGTAGCCCCCAACGGATTTTCGTTGGAAGCCATCTTGAGAATCATGTCTGGATCAAGATCGTATTCGCGAGCAACAATCTCAATGGGCTTACCAGGTTCGTAAACCGGCCGAGCCAAAGCGGTATGCTTGGCCAATTCGCTATAAGTATTTAACATAGAAGAGAACAAAAAAGAGACTTAGCCTTTCCTTGATGCAAGCGAAGAACGCCCTCAAAGTATAATTAAAACTCATTCAGCTCATAGTCTTAGAAACTTTATTTGTTTAGCATATATTAAGATACACTCCGAATCCTACTATCCGATTGTATACTTATCGAAAGATTACAAGGTTGCAACAATCACTTGAACCCAGCATCAACTTCGCATGTCCGATGACCTATTATTACTCCCTCCAAAGGAAGCTGATGCCTACACCAATATGACTGATGATCTCTTGATGCTCGAGAATCATCCTGATCTTAGTGCTCTTCGATTTCGACACTATCAATGGGTGAACCCCTCTTACACCTTCGGATTCGGGCAAAAGCAGATAGAGATTTCCGAATTTCTGCCAGATAAAGATTATGATCTGTGTCGTCGGCCTACTGGAGGTGGGCTAGTAGATCACTACAATGACTGGACCTATAGTCTTGTTTTACCCACTTCAAATCCCCTATTCCGTGGTTACCCAAATCGACTTTACTACCTTCTCCATAAAACCATGACCTATGCTTTACGGGAAGTGGGCCAAGCCGCTGAATTGGCCCACTTCGATCAAACAGAATTGAAATCTGAGGTCTCTGATCAAACGACGGAACAAGTAAATCTTTCTATCTGTTTTAAGGAATGTCGAAAATTTGATGTGGTGGATCCAAAATCCGGAAAGAAAATCGCCGGGGCAGCATTGAAAAGAAATAGATTTGGTCTTCTGGCACAAGGATCAATAGACCGGGGTGCGGTCAAAAAGGAATTGGACTGGAACCAATTTCAGGGAACATTCACGCAAGGACTGGGATCAGAATTTAATGCCGTTACCAAAATGACTGAACATCCGAATTACGATCATAGGATTGCACTCGAAACTCGCAAGTATTTTGCATCTAAACAGTGGAACAACAGAAGATAAAGCAGATCGATCCTATTTCGCTAGATTTCTGACCAACCCATTCCCCCACAGATCACGACTTGGATACAAACTAAGAATTTCAACCTAGGATTGGAAGAATAAATCGGTTAAGATTCTCAAAAAATAGTAGTATCCTTTATACGAAGCTATTTATCTAACATTCCGCTGCTTAACGGCTTCAAACAACACGATGGCTGCTGCTGCCGAGACATTCAGAGAATCAGATATTCCAACCATTGGGATCGTTATTCCTAACCCCCCATTCTCCAACCAGAACTCTGAAAGGCCTTCCTTTTCGCTTCCCATGACTAAAGCTATTGGTTGCCTAAGATCTGCATTCCAATAGTGGATCCGACTCTTTGGACTCACAGTCAGAATTCTTACATCGAGAGATTCTAGTTTGTTAAAACAAGCATCCCTATCACCAACAGTTACAAAAACTCTGAATACGGATCCCTGAGATGCCCGGATCACATTCGGATTGTACAGGTCAGCTACCGGATCTGCTACCAAAACCGCATCGACCCCGGCAGCATCAGCCGTGCGAATCAAGGCTCCCAGATTTCCCGGCTTCTCAATGCTCTCAACCACTAAATAGAAAGGACATCCCGATTGGGGAAGATTATCCAAGCTCTGACTTCGCTCCTGTCCAATCCCAATAAGACCATCAGGGCTCTTCCTGTAGGAACATTTTTCGAAGACAGCCTGAGATAGACGGATTACCTCCATCCCGAAATCGGAAAACCTCATCCCTAGCTCAACCTCTTCATTTTCACCAAAATACTCAGGTGCATAGTAGACTTGCTCAACCGTGATTCCACAGTCCATTGCACGGGAAAGCTCACGTCTTCCTTCGATAATAAACCGGCCCTTTCTACGCCTTTCGCGGCTTTCCTTGAGCCTCACCAACGCCTTCACTTTCGGGTTCTGGAAGCTTCTGATATACAACTGTTCCATCTCCTTTTCCAAATAATAGCTGTCTGAGGATTCCCCGATCTCCCTTCTTAAATAATCTATTTCTTACACTACAAACTCAACGACTTAATTATTATATTGCCTGACACATGTAGCTTAATGGCCAAATATCTGGATCAAAGAGATGCTCTATCTTTTACGTCTTACCTCAACACATTCTTAACCCTCTCAGAGAACATGGAAATTTCAAATCTCATATCTATCGGCTGACTTGAGAATTTCTAGCCTACACGCTAACGTAATACTATGATCGAACAATGAACCAACTGGTAAAAAAGCAGGATCACCCATCGAAACCAAGGGAAAGTACCGAGGTTAAAACTATTTGGACTCATAAGCGCAAAGTATGGTGTCTTCCTATTAGCAGCAAAACAAGATCCTCTTCTGTTGTAGATCTGACTAGTGATCTGTAACGTCGCCCTAATCGAAAATAGTTAAAATCCGGCAACATACCCCATACTAACTCCGAATGAGCGATTTCGAACTTCTTTGTCAATGAAAGACCCAACGGACGAAAAAAAGATTCCCCCGAAGTACTTTCGGGAACATCCGTTTGAATATCACGAAGAAATTGAACTGGAAATAAAAGGATTGGGATCGGATGGCCAGGGAGTTGGAAGTCTAAATGGATGGATTGTGATGGTACCGTACGCACTTCCACATGAAAAGGTTAGGGCTCGAGTTTGGAGAAACCGAAGCAGTTACTCCGAGGCTGATTTAGTGGAAGTCCTCTGTCCCTCACCTGATAGAGTAGAACCTAAGTGCAGCATCTTCGGAACCTGTGGGGGCTGCCAATACCAGCATCTTCGCTATGAAGAACAACTAGTCTGGAAGCAACGGCAAGTGGTAGACCTTTTTCGCCGTAATTCAGGGCTCACGGTTGAAGTAAAACCTATCTGGCGATCGCCCAAGGAATATGGGTATCGCTCAAAAATAACACCCCACTTCCAGAAACCGAAGAAAAACCGTCCCGTTATAATAGGATTTCAAATTAAGGGATCCCGAAAACTCGTTGATGTGTCTCATTGTCCTATTGCAACGGACAAGATTAACAAGGCCCTGCCAAAGGAACGAGATACAATCTGTAACAATTACAAGAGCCTCAAAAAAGGGGGAACCCTCCTTCTTCGGGATGTATTGGAAGGCATAGTCACAGACAGCAGGTCTGTCGTATCCAAACAACCAGGGGATTTCATTTTCCAATTTCAAGCCGGAGAATTTTTCCAGAACAACCCGTATCTCCATACCGAATTAATCCGCTACGTCGTAGATCAAGCGGCAGATTCATCAGTCAAATCCATAATCGATACCTATTGCGGAGTCGGCGTCTTCTCTATCTCCTGCTGTCGCTCCGTTGAGCAGGTAATCGGTATCGAAATAAGCTCCGATTCCATTCACTGGGCCAACGTCAACGCAAGGGTTAACCAAATAGAAAATTGCCGATTCATGATTGGAGAAGCAGAAAGGATTTTTCAGAAAATCGATTGCGATCCCCAATCTTCCTGCGTCATTATAGATCCTCCTCGTAAAGGCTGCGAGTCCTCCTTTCTTAATCAACTAGCTGCATTCTCTCCAAAAAAAATTGTTTACGTGTCCTGCGATCCAGCCACTCAGGCTCGAGACATCCGAACCCTTGTAGACGAAAATTACGAAATTTCGTCCATCCAACCCTTCGACTTCTTTCCGCAAACCCGGCACATTGAGTGCGTTGCAACCCTAGAAAAAAAGGAACCCTGATCAGCAAATTATAATTTCCAGTTGCAAAAATATAGTGAGCTCCTAACAGAAATGAGGGCTCACAGGGAAAGCAGTATTATCGGTCATGAAATTTTGTGTTCCCGAAGCAACAGGCTAATTTACTCTTGAAGACACAGGCAGCAAAGCTTAACAGCAATAGGTTCAATCCGGAATGATTTCCTCACTTTAGGTTCTCCTTTTAACCAAGGCTTTTGACAATTTAAGAACCCATACTCATCCAGTAGCGAGCTCCTGGAATTTTAAGGTTATCTTTCTCTTGGTTATCGCGTGAAATTTTATATAAAGGAGCTGATGTGTGGTTTCTGCTCGGGTCCGAAATCACGGCACTCCGATGCGCTAGATTATGATGATCGCCTTACATGGAGTCTGGAGTTGTGGGATAACGAAAGAAAAAAGGAGACGTTGGGTAAAATTAACCCACTGAATCTAGCTGATTCTCAATCATGAAGATCATTATCGTTGGAGCGGGGGAAGTAGGAGGTTATCTGTGCGAACTACTGAGCAGACAGGCGCATGATGTCACCCTCATTGAATCGTCTCACAGAATCGCAAATGATCTCGAAGAAAATTGCGACGCCCGGATCCTAATCGGCAACGGCAGTTCGGCCGAAGTCCTGACTAAAGCAAACGTTAGTGACTGTGACTTTTTTCTCGCGATGACAAGTGAAGATCGAACAAATCTGATCTCATGCTCATTAGCCAAGGCCTTGGGAGCGAAATCGACTATAGTTCGCTTCCATGACCAAACCTACACGGACAATTCATTTGTCAACTATCAGTTACACTTCGGGGTTGATTATATGCTCAATCCTGAGGGTCTATGTGCGGTGGAATTAGCTAAATCCATTCGAAACCCTGGGAGAGTAGCGGTCGAGAATTTCGCTCGTGGCCAGATTGAGGTTCAGCAAATACGGGTTGCCGTAAAGTCTCATTTAGCGGGATCAAAACTAAGGGATATTCAGCTCAGAACCAGAATTGGATACGTTCAGCGAAACGATAAGATCGCAGTCGCGAGTGCAAATACCCGTTTACAGAGTGGCGACATAGTAACCGCATTTGGTTCTTCCGAAGACCTCTTTGAACTGAATCGTATACTCGATCCGCGAAGCGTGGCCGAACAGTCTAGAATAGTTTTATTCGGAGGAAGTGAAACCGCAATAGCGCTGGTACGTCTTCTGAACAATCCCCGATACAAGATCCGGATTATTGAAGAAGATGCGAACCTTTGCGCGGATCTAGCGGAGAAGTTTCCCGATATCAACCTTATCCATGGGAACGCCACTTCACTACGCCTACTGGAGGAGGAGCACATTGGACAGACGGACTACTTCGTTGCCTGCACGAAAAGAGACGAAGACAATATCATGACAGGTCTTCAAGCTTCTAAATTGGGCGCTCCTCACGTCCAGCTGGTCATTAATAAACCCGACTACGAAAACGTTCTGCAGAATCTGAAGAGTATCCTTGGAGTTGAACTTATGGTCTCTCCCAGAGTTGCAACAGCAAACGAAGTCCTACGTTACGTATCTACCGAACCAGTAATCGAACTAGCTACACTCCCCAATCAGAGCATCAAAATCCTTGAAATCCGGATAGCCCATGATAACCCTTTCTCAGGACGGAACCTTGGGGATATCCCACTTCCAGAAGGATGTGTTGTCGTGGCTCTTCTGCATAAATTTCAAGTAAAGGTGCCCGGCGCCCAAGACTCCATTCTTGGCGGTGACCGAATCGTCATTATCACAAATGATGAGAATGTTGAACCAGTGAGGGATATCCTCGCTTAGTAATGGATTAGGCTCTGCATTCGAACCCTCTTAGCAATTTGACACCGAAAGGCTATTATGGTTGGTTGTAAGGAGCCATTAACCAGTCGGTTAACCCCGCCTGGTATCGGGAAAATCAGAACCTACAAGAGCGGTCACGTCTGTAAGCAGCCGAAGGCGTGTAGACGCCTCAGTGTCCTCTATAATGGCACATGAAAATCCATGCTTTACGATAGACCATACATGCAAACACCGCCTCTTCGGAACGATGTTCAGGCAATAAGGTGGATCATTATTGCAAATGCTGCCGTTTTCCTCGTCGCTCAAATCCCAATAAACTTTGGAAGCACGTTTCTTCACGAAATCTTTCACCTATCATGGAGCAACATTCGTTCGGGTTTAATATGGTGCATTGCGACATATAGCCTTATCCACGCTGACTTTTTCCACATTCTAGCGACAAGTCTGTTGGTTTTCTTTTTCGGACGACCTTTGCAGACACAGATAGGAGGTAATAGACTTCTCGAAATCTACGTCACTTCAGTTCTATTTGGAGCCCTTTTTTGGCTGCCCGTAAACCTAACATCACAAGGAAGCGTTGTCGGCTCTTCGGCTGGGGCACTCGGAATTGCGACAGTTTTCTGTCTGAGCAATTTCAATCAGAGGATCAACCTTTTGCTCTTTTTTATTATGCCCGTTACTATCACGGGGAAACAGATGATCGCGTTTTTTTTTGGATTCGATCTCATCGGTTTTCTCTTCTTTGAGATGGGGCCTCTCCAAAGTGTTTCTCCCCTATTTTCCAAGGGCATCGCTTATTCCGCTCATCTTGGAGGTATGATCGGCGGGTACCTTTTCTATCGCTACCGAATTGACAGAAAGTCACTCCTCCGTCGAAGAAGCCCACTCATCGAGATTCCCCTTTGGGTAAAAAAGAAGGCGAAAAAATCGCCCTCGAAACCGAATTTCAGAATCAATATTTTAAATCGGAAGCAGCTCAAGACAGAAGTTGATCGTATCCTCGACAAAATTAATACCTCAGGATTCGGGTCGCTGAGCGAAGAGGAAAAACAAATTTTGGATCGGGCCAAAGATACTTTGAATCACTAGGATTTCAATGCACAAACAAGAGTCCATTCCTTATCATAAAAATATCTGGAATCCCGATTCCTTGTGTGGTGCTTATTATGGTTAGGCGATTAAAATCGACTTTCAATATTCGGTGATCATTAACGAATTACCAGATATTCCTGACGATGAGATCAACTGAAATGAACTCGGATTGGAAGTTTGTGTGGTTGTTGGCAACACTTTTGCTACTTCCAGAGCTCGGAACTGTAGGGAAGGCAAAGGAATTCGAGATTAGGGGTTCTGATCTCGAACATATGCAGAAGGAGACAAAGCAGACCATCGATCACCTTCAATACTACCACTACACAAAGAAATCGATCTCTGACGTCAACGTAGAGGAGCTTATAACTTCATTCATGGAGCAACTTGATTATAGCCACCTTTTTTTTCTCCAATCCGATAGAAATGACATCGCTCTTCGCTTCAATCGAACGTTAATCGAAGTCTACCTACGTAGAGGGCAACTTCATCCAGCTTTTCAAATCTACAAAATCTACCGTAGGCGAGCATTGGAACGCCTCGAAGTTATCTTCGAACGACTCGAGGGAACGTTTGACTTTACAACCGATAGAACCTACGTGCCAGATCGTACAGAACTCCCGTGGCCTAAGGACAAAGCGGAGGCAGACGAACTTTGGGAAAACCGTCTTATCTTCGATCTTCTCCAGGAGAGGCTCAACAACGAGACAATAGACCGTGCTAAAGAAAAGGTGACTCGGCGCTACCGAAGAACAAAACGCTATATCGAGGAGTTAGAGCCCCACGACATCCAAAGGCTATTCCTTACTGCCTTAACTAAGATGTATGATCCTCACTCTGCTTTCCTGTCTTCCGATTCACTGGATGATTTCTCCATCGCAATGAAAAACTCACTGGTAGGGATCGGTGCTCTCCTTAGAGACGAAGACGGCTATTGCATCATACAAGAGCTCATATCTGGAGGTCCTGCAGACATGAGCAATCAATTACATCCAGGGGACAAAATAATCGAAGTGGGCCAGCATAAGGAACCTCCAGTTGATGTTATCGACATGAAATTGCGGAAAATCGTCGAGATGATACGGGGAAAGAAAGGTACTGAAGTTCGCCTTACCGTAATTCCAGCCAGCGCAACAGATCCATCAGAACGAAAAATCGTGAGACTAAAGCGAGACAATATCAAATTGACCGAGAATCTCGCCCGAGCTGACATCTATCAGGTTCTAACCAACAACGGCCAATTCGTACCTATTGGAGTGATTGAACTTCCTTCCTTTTACGGTTCCGGCGTGGGGGGAAAGTCGGATTCCAGCACAACCCGGGACGTTGAGGAACTAATAGACAAACTAAAGCATGAGGGGATTCGGGGACTGGTGCTGGATCTCAGTCATAATGGCGGAGGACTCCTCAGTGAAGCAATCGATTTGACCGGGCTTTTTATCCCCAAAGGTCCAGTTGTCCAGGTTAAGAGTACAACGGGGGAAATACGACAAGATTGGGATAGAAATGACAAAGTAGTCTATGAGGGCCCACTGGCCCTACTGGTATCCCGAAGCAGCGCTTCAGCTAGCGAAATTGTCGCCGGGGCCCTTCAAAATCACAAAAGAGCTATAATTGTGGGAGATTCAGCAACTCATGGGAAAGGAACTGTTCAAGCTATATTTGAACTCGATCGAAACTTAAAAAGTTCTCTTCTAAGATATGGATCCAAGCAAAAGTCCGGGGCAATTAAGATCACTATCCAAAAGTTCTATTTGCCCAATGGGTATTCCACACAGAACAAGGGGGTCCGATCTGATATCACTCTACCTTCTGTTAACGACCTTCTCCCGATTGGGGAGTCCGATCTCCCAAATGCGCTCATTTGGGATGCCATCGAACCTCTTACCTGGGACATTCGGGATACCCATACATCGAAGTCAGCTCGAGTAGATCTGGAACTTTTGATTCACCTTCAAATGTTAAGCAACGAACGCCAGGAAGAACTGGATGAATTCTTCCTACTAGATAGCAGGATTCAATGGTTAAAGGCAAAGCAAGATCAGACTGAATATTCCCTGAATCTTGAGTCGCGACGCGTGAAGAGAGATCTTGATAAACTAGCCACTGAGGAAATGGATCTCATGCGCGAGCAGCTTAACAGCAATCGATTCTCACGTAAGGGAATTACTCTTGAGGTACGCCACGAAAAAGAAAAGGAGCATCAAGAAAAACTGCGAAATTCGATCCTTCCTAATGGCAAAAACAAAGCCAACGCTTACTACCAAAAAGTATTCTACTACGAAACTGATCAGAACGGAGATATCAAAGAATTATGGATAGAGGACTTTGACTTTGAAAAGCTTCTAAAAGATAGCGAGGAAATAGCTCAGGTTCTTTCCCTAGAATCTTCTAACCCGATTGAGGTTTCAGATATTGAAGATCTCCTCCACTCGCTGAAAACAGCTGAAACAAGTGATGAGTTTAATGTGGAGAAAGCATTTAAAGCCTATATTGGGAATACTTTGAATAAGGAATTAATTGACAGTCTAATCCCCAAATTTTTTCTCAAACTGATCGAGTTAGATCCTGATATCCTTCTAGACAGACCGGCTCTTAATATCCCATTAAGAGAGAGCTTGAGAATCGTTTCTGATTGGATCGACTACGAGAATACCACCCTACCGTAAAAGGCTGTTGCGAGGCACCAGTTCGAGAAACACCAAAGGGAAAACCGCTTGATGCCTTAATTTCGAACTAAAGGACTATTACTAATAAATTTAATCACCTTTCTCCAGGATTTCTGGGTAGAGTATCACACTAAAGATAGAAAAGAAAAACTCGGAAGATTCTTAGTATCTCGCAACCAGGAACCGATCGCGGCCACTAATATCCTGAACGGACTCAATTGAGCGATAGCCTCTCTTTTCTGCCATCGCGGCAAGTTCGGAGTACTGATCGAGGCCATGCTCCATCACAATAAGACCTTCACCTCGGAGAAATTCTGGTGCGCGTTCCAGAATTGATTGCGCATCATGCAAGCCACTGTCCTTTGAAACCAGAGCTCCAACCGGCTCAAATCCTCTGATCTCTGGTTGCGCGGTATCCCATTCATCATGACTCAAGTAAGGTGGATTAGACACGATCAGGTCGTAATTTCCCTTCACTAAAGAAAACCAGTCTGACTGAATCAGAGCGATCCTCTCATTAAGGCCATTCAACATCAAATTCTCAGAAGCCAATTCAATTGCCTCCATACTGGAATCAACCGCAGTAACTTCGGCATTCTGGAAAGCATTAGCCAACGCAATCGCGATCACCCCAGATCCAGTACCTAGATCCAAAATTCTATCTGGCGAATTTTGGATTTGATCAGTGGCGAGAGTAACAAGTTCTTCTGTCTCGGAACGAGGAATTAGTGCCCGATTATCGACTCTAATACGAAGGTCGAGAAAATCAACCTCCCCAATAATATATTGGAGGGGCTCGCGTCGAGAACGGCGCCGAACCAAAGGACGAAGATCCCCTAATTCGGATTCAGAAAGAAGCCTATCATATTGCAAGTAAAGATCAAGGCGCTCACATTGAAGATAGTGAGCAAGCAATAACTCCGCATCTAGCCTTGCGTTGGCCACATTCTTACGCTGCAGAAATTCGGCCGTCTTGTTTAACACATCTAAAAGTGACTGCATGTGATCCGAACGGAAAATTCGAGAAACTTTACCGATTCCCAGTCCATCACTTCTCGATCAAAGCGTTGATCTTTGAATCCGCATCTGCTCTTTCTAATGCCATCAGGATGTCTTCGAGCTGACCTTCCATGAGCTGGGGAAGAGAGTGAAGGCTTAGACCAATCCGGTGATCGGTAACCCGGCTCTGCGGAAAATTGTAGGTGCGGATACGCTCTGAACGATCCCCGCTACCAATCTGATCGCGTCGGTCCGCTGCATACTTTGCGTGTTCTTCAGCTTGCTCTTTTTCAAGGAGACGAGCCCTCAAGACCTTAAGGCCCTTGGCTCTATTTTTAATTTGGGACCTCTCATCCGCACAATGTACTGTTATTCCAGTTGGTTTATGCAAAATCTGAACAGCAGAATCAGTGGTATTGACAGACTGACCACCGGGACCGCTAGACCGACTAACAGTGATTTCGAGATCCGCTGGATCGATCTGAACATCAATTTCCTTAGCTTCAGGCAATACTGCAACCGTGGCTGTAGAAGTATGAATCCGACCATTCGCTTCCGTAACCGGAATTCGCTGAACACGATGTACTCCCATTTCGAATTTTAGGCTCTTGTAAACATCATCTCCTGTCACAAGGCAAACAACCTGTTTAAACCCACCACTCTCAGATGGACTGGCCCCCAACCGTTCAACTTTCCATCCCTTGGATTCAGCGAACCGGCTATACATACGAAAGAGATCCGAAGCAAATAGGCTCGCTTCATCCCCCCCAGCACCGGCTCGAATTTCTAAAACAGTATTTCGTGAATCTGCTGGATCCGGTGGAACCATGGCTATCAACACTTCGTTTCTTTTATTCTCAAACAGATTCCGTAAAACAGGCAATTCTTCCTGGGCTAGATTCTTCAATTCATCATCGCTATCAGGATCTGAAATAATCGACTCATGATCACCAATATCTGATTCAAGTTTTTCTAAGACTCGGTAAAGCGAAATCAATAAATGAAGTTTCTGGTGTTCCCGCGATAATTCGACCGCCTTTCGGGAATCCTGAAAAAAGTCAGGTTCCGCCATAAGGGAATCGAGCTCATCATACCGTTGGAGAAACGGTAAAATATCAGGAATAACTTGCATAAGAAAACCAATAAACAAGAAAAGGTTGTCTACTTTACCGCAACACTGAAAAGTATGGAATATGTCGGAAAAAGACCTTCACAGCCAGAACATTGTCGCCTGCATTTGGGACTTTGACAAGACCCTCATACCAGGATTCATGCAGAGTCCCCTCTTTCGTCGTTTTAAAATCGACGAAGAAGCGTTCTGGAAGGAGGTATCTATTCTCCCTGAAATCTACTCCAAGAGAGGTGTAAACGTAAGTAAGGATACGGTCTATCTCAATCATTTACTCAGCTATGTTAGGAACGGGCGACTTCGTGGACTAAATAACAGAATGCTCAGAGAATTAGGAGAGGAGCTTGTATTCTTTCCTGGGCTACCCGACCTTTTCCCCAATCTAAAAGAACTAGTAAGGTCTCGACCTGAGTTTGTTTCGCATGAACTATCTCTAGAACACTATGTAATCAGTACCGGGTTGGCAGAGCTAATCCGGGGGAGCGAACTTTCTCCTCACCTTGACGGGATTTTTGGTTGCGAGTTTATCGAAGATCCAGCTCCTCCCGATTTTGACCAGCAGAAAGAGTTTGAACTTGATCGTTCAACTGAGATTAGCCAAATCGGAGTGATGGTTGACAACACTATCAAGACCCGCTTCATCTTCGAAATTAACAAGGGGTCTAATAAACTATCCGAGATCGACGTTAATGCTACAATTCGAACAGAGGATCGACGAATACCGATTCAGAACATGATCTATGTAGCAGATGGACCAAGTGATGTTCCTGTTTTCTCTGTTGTGAAAAATTACGGAGGCCTTACGCATGCAGTTTACGATCCAAATAGGCCCGAGGAATTCGCACAAAATGATCGTCTCCTACAGTCGGGCCGTATCCACGCTTACGGTCCAGCTGATTACCGACCGGAAAGCAGTACTTCCATGTGGATTCGAATGCACATCCTCCGGATTTGTGATCGGATAGTAACCGATCGTGAACAGGCATTGGCCAAAAGGGTTTCAGTACCTCCTCGCCACATTCATTCCAACGATCATTCCTTGAACCAACCGGAATCTCCGCAACAGGGTACGTTTCTAGACTAATCGGAGAGCACACACTATGTGGAACTGGAAACATAAGGCCATCTCCCTACGAATCGGGAATTTGAGAATTTCGACCTCATTCTCCAACAGGAGATCTCGGAATCTATGCTGGGATTCATCAGAAGGATCTACAATGGGACGATCGGTACTGATTCTCACAGCTATACTCTTCTTTATTGTTTTTGCCTCCGGTTGCTCAACTAAAGACATCGCAATTAAGAAGATAGCTAACATATTAGCTTCCGGAAGTAACGTTTTTGCTTCAGACGAGGATCCTGAGTTTGTCAAGGTGGCTATCCCCTTCAGTCTTAAGTTGATGGAGAGCCTATTAAAAGAGGTTCCCGCACATGAAAGTCTGCTACTGGCAACATCGAGTGGTTTTGCGCAATATGCCTACGCCTTCATCCAGCAAGAGGCAGACGTCCTCGAGGAAATCGACTTCTCCGCCTCGCGTGAGAAACGAAAACGAGCAGCCCGACTCTATCTCCGAGCACGGGATTACGGGATGCGGGGTCTAGAAATTCGGCATCGAGATTTCGAGGAAGTTCTTTGGGAGGACTCCGAATTAGCGCTTTCCTCTACATCGATTGAAGATGTACCCTTTCTCTACTGGACGGCAACAGCTTGGGCGGGCGCCATTTCAATGTCTAAGGATAATCCTGATTTGATCTCCGATTTGCCCATCGTGGAAGCTATGATTGCCCGCGCCTTTGAATTGGATGAGAGCTTCGATTATGGCGCGCTCCATTCATTCCTTATCTCCTACGAGATGATCCGTCCTAATAGTTCGGGTAATCCAGAGTTGAGAGCAAGAGGACATTTTAATCGGGCGCTCCAACTTTCCCAGAATCGTCTCGCATCACCAATGGTCACCATGGCGGAATCAGTTTCAATTCAGAAGCAAAACCGCCAAGAATTCGAGGAACTACTTTCCCAGGCGCTCCAAATCGACGCTAATCACCACCCAGAATGGAGGCTCGTCAACATCATTATGCAACGCCGCGCACGTTGGTTACTCTCTCGGACCGATGAGCTTTTTCTCTCTATCCCGAAAGAACGAGAGTGAGAATTCCCTGGCTTCCTCCAGTCGAATAATCAGTTTGGACAAGATTGTCCCTAAAAATTAACAGTAAAAAAAGAGAAAAGTCCAAAATTAGACGATGCCTTAAAGATTCTAATGAAATAACAATTATAATGAAACGAATTGTCCGAAACTTAATGACTCTTCTTTCTTTCCTAGTTATTTCCTGTTCATTGCTCGATGGGCGGCAGATAAGAATTAATCTGGGAACCATCGCCCCTCAGGGGTCTTCTGCCCACCAAGCATTGCTTATAATGCGAGACGTTTGGAGACAAGCACCAGAGGGAGGTGTCCGTCTCGTGATCTATCCCAACGGAGTACAGGGAGGGGAGGCCGACATGGTCCGTCTAATGCGCATAGATTTGCTTCAGGCGGGACTCTTCACAGCAGTTGGTATTTCGAAAATCGAACCGGGAGTATCAGCCCTTCAAAACATGCCGATGGTCTTCCGTAGTCTGGAAGAATATGACTTTGTGAGTAAAAGGCTTCGCCCAAAACTCGAGGCGCGAATCGAGGAACAGGGGTACATAGTTCTTTTTTGGGTTGATGCTGGGTGGATCCGATTCTTCTCAAAAACACCCCTAGTCTATCCTGATGATTTACTTGCAATGAAGCTTTTTGTTTGGGCTGGCAGTCACGGGCAAGCCAATATTTTGACCAGCATGGGATTTCATCCTGTCATGCTTGAAACAGCGGATATTGTTCCTGGTCTTCAAACCGGGCTCATTGATAGCGTGGCCCTTCCTCCAATCTACGCTTTGGCTACTCAAACCGACATACGTGCGCCGTATATGTTGGAATTGAACTACGCGCCTCTAATGGGAGCAGCTCTCATTCGTAAAGCGACTTGGGAAAGAATACCTACGGGAGCACAAAAAATCTTGAGGGATTCAGCGAAAAATGCCGGTAAGCAAATCAACACCAAAGCCCGATCGGAAAGTAACGAATCGGTAAAAGCAATGGAAAAACGGGGATTAAAGGTGCAAAAGGTTACTCCAGATATTGAACGTGTTTGGATCGAAAGAGCCGAGGCCATCTATCCTAGAATCCGCGGTACGGAGGTTCCAGAAGATGTATTTGACGAGGTTATTCGTCTTCTTGGGGAATTTCGGTCGGACAATTAACTATCCGTCAGATGAATCGAGTGAACTTCTGAACAATCAAAAGCCAGAGTCCTACTTCTGATGAGACAATCTGCCCGTGACAATTCTGACACCTCCCCAGTCGAGGCCGCAAACCCAGCTTCCAGGCGAAATATACTGTCGAGATCTGAAGATCTACTGCTCTGTCTGGTGATGACAGCATTGATCCTTTTACCAATTGTCGAAATTCTTTCCCGGATTTTTGGGACACAAGGAATCGCAGCTTCCACCTCTATTGTGCAACATTTGACGCTGACTATTGGAATGTTGGGTGGAGCTATCGCGGCGCGTGAAGAACGGCTGCTCTCACTTTCGTCTCTATCTAATTTCTTAGGAGAATCGATTAAACAAAAAATCCTCATATTCAGTAAAGCCACAGCAGCCACGGTCTGTCTCTTACTTTTTGAAGCAAGTAAAGATTTTCTTCTCACTGAGAAAAATGGTGGTAATTTACTCGCCTACGGAATCCCTATATGGGTAGCACTAACTGTTATCCCAGCTGGGTTTCTTCTCATTTCAATTCGCCTAATTTGGACCAGTGGAAGCGAATGGAAGTTTCGCACAGCAACCATCCTCATATCTAGCTGTTTTATTTGGATAATCGGAAGTGATTGGATTAGTCCCCACCTGTGGTTCTTCCCTCTCCTACTCCTTCTGTTCGCAGCAACTGTCCTTGGAGCTCCGATCTTTGCTGTTTTCGGAGGTGTCACTCTCCTCCTTCTTTGGCAGGACAATCTGCCGTTCGCAATGATACCACTTAAACACTATTCAATGGTGACCAGCCCCACTCTTTCCTCTGTACCTCTTTTCGCCTTGGCCGGTTACTTTCTAGCAGAAGGTGGGGCTTCTAAGAGGCTCCTGAGAGTCTTCCAGGCAGTTGTTGGCCCGTTTCATGGGGGTACTGCTATCGTAACGGTACTTGTTTGCGCGTTTTTTACATCCTTTACTGGCGCTTCGGGAGTCACCATACTAGCCCTCGGAGGTCTTTTGTTGCCCATCCTTGTTCAATCGCGTTATGAAGAGAAGACAGCCCTCGGTTTGGTCACCACATCTGCTTCCCTAGGACTACTCTTTCCTCCCTGTATCCCTCTAATCCTCTATGCGATAACAGCCAGTACGGTTGCTTCCCATATGGGCCCATCGGCAGCAACGGCGGCACAACTTACGATGGAAAGAATGTTTCTCGGCGGTATCGGGCCGGGTGTTCTTCTCGTAGTATTGCTGGCCTGGTGGGGGGTAAATAGAGCTCCGAAAGAAGGCTCGTTTTCTACAAAAATTAGCGGGGGTGAGATCGCAACAGCAATTTGGATAGCTAAATGGGAAATTCTCCTTCCAGTTGTAGCCTTAGGTACTTTATTCAGCGGTTTCGCAACCCCGGTTGAGACTGCCGCTGTGACAGCCCTGTACGCATTCGTTGTCGAAGCCTTTTTTTACAGAGATCTTAATCTCCGTGAGGATATCCCTCGATCCATGAAAGAATGCGGGCTTATAATCGGTGGGGTTCTCATGATTCTAGGTTTAGCAATGGGATTCAGCAATTACCTGATCTTTGAACAGATTCCGTCCCGCGCAGTCGAATGGGTCACGGCATCAATCGAGTCCCCCTGGGTCTTCCTTCTCGCCCTTAATTTTTTTCTCCTTCTCGTTGGATGTATATTAGATATTTTCTCAGCAATCGTTGTTATTGTACCAATCATTATACCTCTCGGGATCGCCTATGGAATTGATCCAGTCCATCTCGGTATTATTTTTCTTGTAAACCTTGAAATTGGCTACCTCACACCACCTATTGGGATGAATCTCTTCCTTTCTTCATACCGATTCAAGAAAACCGTCCCTCAAGTCATCCAGTCGATTTGGCCTCTATTCCTAGTTCTCCTCGTAGGGTTGCTCGTCATTACCTACCTACCTTTTATTTCAACTACCTTGCCATTAATTTTGGACTAGTTAGATCCTTCGTTATATTATTTCTACCCAGCTAAAAAACGAAGGCCCTTCTTTACAAATTATGCACAGTGAACCTCTCGGGTATGCTACGGAAGTTACCCCTTCCCATAAAAAGAGAAAAAAAGCTACCCAGGGAAGAAGGATCTGATTCTTCTCAGATCCGACAGTCTAAAATACGCTGAACTCTTTAAAGGGTTCAGCGTATTTTTACCTGAGCTGAAAGATCGCCTCGATTTCGACAGGGATGTTTCCCGGAAGCGAATTCGTGCCGATAGCGCTTCGCACACCAATTCCATTATCGGCACCAAAAAGTTCAGAAAAGAGTTCACTGCAACCGTTGATTACCGTCGGATGGTCAACAAAGTCGGAAGGACAATTAACTAGTCCGAGCAGCTTTACCACACGACTGATCTGCTCCAAATTCCCAAAATGATTTTTAATAGTTGCAAGAAGCGTCAACCCCACCTGCCTCGCTGCAGATTTTCCCTCTTCTATACTAAGGTTTTCGCCTACTTTACCTTTCGTCAAATTACCTGAATTTTCCACCGGACCATGGCCCGATAAATATGCAAGATTCCCAACAACCAGTATCGGCTTGTATAGACCTACAGGCGATGGAGGAGGAGGTAAATTCAATCCAAGTTTAACAATATTTTCTTCAACATTCATTATGTCTGACCTAGTAAAGAAATTTTCGAATCTAATGCAAGACTAGGAATTTGTGGAATTGTCAGTCCGACGCAGATTGGATTGCATCGGAAGTCAGAAGGTTCATCTTCTTAAGGAAAGAAGCAGGTGGCTTTAGATTCACTTGACCAGGAAAAGCAAGATCTACTGGCGGAGGCTGAAAAGGCTATGGAACATGCTTACAATCCTTATTCTGGATTTTCTGTAGGAGCGGCCCTTCTAAGTCAAAATGGCAAAACCATCACAGCTGAAAATTTGGAGAATGCAGCTTATAGCCCATCTATATGGGCGCCGCCCTCGCAAAGGCTAACGCCATGGGTGTAGCTCGCAACAAAAACAAATGCCCAGAATAATGATCACCCGCCAGAGCCTGATTGGTCTACGCCGCCAGCCAAATCGCCAGCCTCGCGCAATACTCGCACCTCACATCACACCAAACAGAGGGGCTTCCCTTGATGCTTACAACTTAACCTCCGATATGGTGCGTTTCCTGCAAACCGTAGACGGGCGTATTGATGCCTTCCATCCGCGCTTTGATCTGCAATGACAGGAACTGGGAATAGTGCCGAGATTGGTGCAGGTTACCACCGTGAAACCACAGTGACTCTTGCTGTGTCGGTTTCCACATGTTGCGCTGCTCACCTTCCCATGGTCCGGGGTCTTTGGGCGTATCCGATCCCAGACCCCAAACCTTGCCCACCTTGTCGGCCGTCTCCTGATCGATCAGATCTGCGACCCAGCCATTCATCGACCCGTATCCCGTCGCATAGACAATCAGATCAGCCTCCAGCTTGGTGCCATCGTCCAATATCACGCCGTCCCCGACAACTTGCATCACCTGTCCGGCCTTGAGCTTGATCTTGCCGTCGATAATCAGTTGGCTGGCGCCGACATCGATGTAATAGCCCGAACCGCGGCGCAAGTACTTCATGAACAGGCCAGAATTGTCAGCCCCCCAATCAAGCTGAAATCCGGCCTTCTCAAGACCGGCATAAAACTCCGCATCGACCTCTTTGATCTTGTCGTAAACCGGGATCTGAAACTCGTGCATAATGCGGTATGGCAATGAGGCAAATATCAAATCGGCCTTTTGCGTTGTCACCCCGGCCTCGACCGCACGTTCGGAGTAAAGATCACCCAGACCGTATTCCATCAACGGCTCGGATCGCACGATATGGGTCGATGACCGCTGCACCATCGTCACGTCGACCTCGTTTTCCCACAGTGCGGCAGATATATCATGAGCCGAGTTGTTCGATCCGATCACGACGGCCTTTTTGCCTTTGTAGGCATCGGGGCCCGAGTGTTTGCTGGAATGGTGCTGGTCGCCCTTAAACGTGTTCATGCCTGGAAAATCCGGCATGTTCGCCTTGCCCGACATGCCCGTGGCAAAGACCAGTTGCTTCGGTTTCAGCGTTATCTTTTCACCGTCCCGGTCCACGGTGACGGTCCATTCCTTGGTTTCGTTTTCATATTCCGCATGTTCCAAAACAGAACGCGTCCAATAGTTCAGCTCCATGATCTTGGTGTACATTTCAAGCCAGTCGCCGATTTTGTCCTTGGGGGCAAAGACTGGCCAGTTTGGCGGAAAGGGCAAATATGGCAGATGGTCGTACCAGACCGGGTCATGCAGGCAGAGCGACTTATAGCGGTTGCGCCAGCTATCTCCGGCACGGTCGTTTTTTTCGACGATAATGGTGGGCACGCCCAGTTGACGCAACCGTGCACCCAGTGCGATGCCCCCTTGTCCTCCACCAATAATAACTGTGTAGGGTTGCGTGGTATAGCCAAGTTCGGCTTGTTCCTTGTCGCGTTCTTCGGCCCAGCTAAGCCGGCCCTTGCCTGCACCATGCTTCGCGCCAAGGGGGCGTTCATATCCCAATGGCTCCTCATGCCCTTTCAATTCAGTCATTGACGTCAGCAAGGTCCAGATCAACCCGTCTTTGAGCCGGATCAGCCCATAGCCGCGCGAAACGTCCGTCTCGAATGTGATCCATGCGGTGATTATCCCGCCGTCTTCCGTAGCAACCTCGCCCTCGGCCATGGCCCAATTTGCTGGCTTGGTCGTCCGAAGTTGGGCAGTCAGCATATCGCGGATTTGATGGTGCCCTTCCATGGTGCGGATGTTCCAAGTGAAACTGACCAGATCGCGCCAGTAGCAATCCGCCTGAAACATCGTGACGGCGGCGTCAATGTCGCCGCTCTCAAGCGCAGCCCCGAACGTCTCAAGAAATTCCGAAACCTGATCATTGGTCGTTGTGTCTAGCATTCTGCAACCTCCATTTTGCAACCTCAGAAGGAGTGTTGCAGAACACGCTGCCTGAGGCGAACCTTTTGATTGAAGTCAGAAGGATACTGCGCGATTGCCCGCCCAAAACATACGTTAGCAAATGTCAGGAAAGGGTATTGGCGGAAGTTCTTCTTACCGAGCAAAGGGCAACGCAGGCAAGGCAGACCACACCGTGGCGATCACACGATAACGTCGACTTCTGCGGGATGCAGGAAATTGCCGGATACGGCCCGACTTCTTCCGACTAGGAAGATCGACCGTAAGTCGCAGCACCATTACATTTGGCACGATCGAAAAGCAACTTCTGAGCAGCAGATACATTCTTAGTCTCGCCTTTCCAAGCCTTCAATGCGGGCTCCTGAAGAGCTCGACCGTAGGAAAAGCTCAATTTCCATGGATTAACTCCCCGCCTATTCATCTCATTCAGATGCGCGGTAGCCAACTCAGGACTCTGTCCTCCAGATAGAAATACGACTCCGGGAACTGCACCCGGAACACTTCGCCGCAGACTCCGAATCGTTGTTTCTGCAACTTCTTGTATCGAGCGTTGATCCGCACATTGGTCCCCGGGAAGCACCATGTTAGGTTTAAGTAAAATCCCCTCAAGATGTACTCCCTGGGCCAGTAATTCCGAAAACACAATCCGAAGAGTTTTGGTCGTTACTTTCTCGCATTCCTCGATCGAATGATCTCCTGTCATCTGTACTTCAGGCTCAACGATAGGAACTATTCCACTCTCCTGACAAACAGCAGAGTATAGTGCTAATACGTGAGCGTTACTTTCAATACAGCGTAAGGAAGGAAGGTCTTCTCCAATAGAAATCACAGCTCGCCATTTCGCAAATCTCGCTCCTAGGCTCGAATACCCCTCAATTCTTTCCTTTAAACCATCCAGACCCTCTGTAATCTGTTCACCGGAATGGAACGGTATTGGCTTATACCCAATGTCTGCTTTTATTCCGGGTATAATCCCTTTACTGGAAAGAAATTCAGGGAAAGGCACTCCAATACTAGTAGACTGCCGTAGTGTCTCATCGAAAAGAATAACACCACTTATATACTTCTCCAACCCATTTGTCGTAAATAGCATTTCTCGGTATGACCGTCTGGCCTCCTCAGTTGATACGATCCCGATGCTATCAAATCGACTTTTGATAGTCCTGTGACTTTCATCAGCAGCAAGAATCCCCTTCCCCTCCTTAACCAGAGAATTGGCAATAGCTTCTAAGTTCTTATGATTCATGAGTTTCACTTTCACACTTGGACAGAAAAGAATACGAGTATCAATCCCAATGGCAAACAAGGTTCGCTTAAAGTTTGGACAATTTAAAGTTCAAAATCAATCTAAGCGCGACAAACAATCTCAGATCTAGTATATTGTGGTCAACCCGTGGGTTCTACAGTAATCTCAATGCTTAAAGTTTTAAGATATGAAACTAACGCTAAATAGTGATATTTCTAAACACATAAGCGGTCCGACTCTGATTGCCGGCTGGCATGGGATGGGAAACGTTGGCCTTGGTGGAATTAGCTATATCCGTCAAAAACTAAATGCCGAACTATTCGGCACGATCGACACGAGCGGGTATGTAACTCCTGATTCGGTTGTCGTGAAGGATGGCTTAGTCGAATTTCCTGAATCACCACCAAACACTTTCTATTACTCTAGAGATGAAAATCTCGTCTTTTTTGAAAGTTCCACACAGATTCAGGGCACCGAGGGCGTTATGTTGATGGGGCAAGTCCTCGATCTAGCTCAAGAAATGGAAGTTAACACGATCTATACGGGGGCTGCCTATGCAATAAACGTCAGCCATAAGCATCCAAGTAATGTCCTGGCGGTTGCTAATAATGAAGAATTAAGAGACTTCATGGCCGCGCGGCAGGTGAGTATTCTCTCTAAGGGTCAAATTTCAGGAATGAACGGGTTGCTCCTCGGCTTCGCAGGAATGCGAAATATTAGGGCTGCTTGCCTAATGGCAACCATGCCGCATTACGCAATCAACCTTCCATACCCCAAAGCCTCCATAGCTCTAATCCATTCTCTTAACAGCTTCCTAACCTTCGAAATTGATCAAACTGAAATTAATCAAACTGTCAAAAAGATGGAACAATCCATGGAAAAGATTGAGGACCAGATTCAGATGACATTTTCGGAGCAGAATTCCGATGAACTAAGTGAGGAATGGAAAAAAATTGAGGAAGACAAAGTCCCCGAATACGTCATGGATAAAATTGAAAATCTCTTTGTTGCGGTAAAGAGTCAAAGATCCAAACAAGGCTCCAGAGAAAAGGCAGCCGAATTGAAAAATGAATTAGATCGGTGGGACCTCTACAATCTCTATGAAGATCGTTTTTTAGAACTGTTTCGATAGACAAGTGATCAGCCGATATCGGCTCCTGAATCGAAACTCACGGCAAAGGTCCGTTAGATTCCTAACTAAGTAGACTTAACCTCCAATATTAGGTTAAAGACCGAGGAATCGATCACAATCCTATCTCTCAGGCTTTCGTGCACCGCGATGTTTATGCGATCGCCGTATCTTGAAAGGCGCTGTAAAAGCTTCTCGAGATGATTTTCTTTAAATTCTGAAAATTCTTCAATCCTGAGAGTGAGAGAGGCCGTCGTTTCACTGAGGAGCTTCTCAAGACTTTTACCACCTTCACCGAAAAAGTCGCTACCTAATAAACCTTTTATGGAGATTGAAAAATTAACCGAAGCATCTTTCAACTGCCCAAGGGAAACCTCCAGCGAACCCTCGTGGAGGTATCTTTGAAAAGCAAATTCGAATTTATCTACAAAGTTACGAATGCCGCTACTAACCGGCTCATCATGTTCGACAAAATGACGCTCCATGTAGTCCTTCATTGAGAGAGCAATGATCCATTCCTTAATGACAAGAGGGATCAACCAGGGCTTCCTCAACGGAATAGAATTAAAAAACTGGACCATACGGTTAACACCACCCGGGAGGATCCCTTTAATCGCAAACCTGCCTAGAATCTTTAGCAACTCACTGAAGGTGTAGTCCTGGCCTCGATAATGAGAGTTCTTGAGAAACTGTATCTTATTCTTTAACCGCAGAGCAATATTACGATCGTCTAGAAGACGCCGGTACAATGAATGGTAACCTTCAACCATTTCATCGTAGGACATGTTCTTGGGGATAATATTTGTCGCCATTTTCGTGTTGTCGACAGAGTTTGCATCGGCGACTACCCTGCCCTCTTTCTGCAGTCTCTCATGGAGAGGTGTTTTCGGTAGAGCCACTAATAGGCCTATCATGGCGGATTGAATTCCTGAATTCATGATGAAATGAAACTGTTTCTCAAAGGTATCCACAGTATCGTTATCAAAACCGACAATAAATCCTCCCAAAACCTCAATTCCATATGAATAGATATGACGAATCGATTCAATCATGTCCTTGCCAACATTTTGGAGTTTCAGCGTTTCCTTGAGACTATCTTCGTCCGGTGACTCAATTCCAATAAAGACCCATTCGAAATTGGCTTCACGGAAGAGGCCCAGGAGTTCGTCATCGCTAGCCATATTCATGGAAGCTTCCGTTCCAAAACTAAAAGAGTAGTCGTGCTTCTTCTGGTAATCTACAAGGAACCTTAGTAATGCCTTTGCCTCCTTTTTATTCCCTATCAGGTTGTCATCTACAAAAAAGGCACTCTGAACCTTTTGCTTTCTCAATTCATCTAATTCCCGACCCACCTGTTCATGGGTCTTGGTGCGCGGCTTACGACCAAACATAACGATGATATCGCAAAACTCACAGCGGAAGGGACAGCCTCTTGAGAACTGGAGACTTACAGAGCTATATTTATCTAATTTGAGAAGATCAAATCTTGGAACAGGACAGTCGTGCAAACTTACTGTTCCGGTTTCGTGGTATAATTTTTTTTGGTCTCCTGAAGCATAGTCGTTACAAAACTCGGGCCAAATGTACTCACTCTCACCAGCTACAACCGTATCAGCTAAAGTTTCGTATTCCTCCGGACAAAGCGAAGCGTAGCTGCCCCCAGCAACAACATAATAGCCCTGTTTCCGATAGAAAGTTAGAAGGGCCTGCTGGCGTTTAAATTGAACACCCATTCCGCAAACTCCTACGATATCTGCCTCAGGCCGCAGGGGAATTGACTCGATATTTTCGTCTATAACTTCGATCTCCCAATCCTGAGGAGAAAGAGCAGCAAGAGAGGCAAGCCCCAAGGGTGGATTCAGATACCTTTTCCCACTGAGAATCTTCTCCATGGCAAACTTGTAGGTCCAAAAACTCTCAGGGAATTTAGGATTTATCAAAAGCAACTTCATACCATAACTCTTTATCAGAGACCTTTAGGAAATAGCTCAACGCCTTCCGTTAATAAAACCGTAAGCCGTTCCAACGAGGGAAAAGCATGGCAGTTTGCTGAAATGAAATCAATCCCATAAATCAATGTCCACCGGCAGGACAAAATCAGTCCCTTCAATCAAAGCTAAAGGTTCATCAGATTCCGACCATCCATTATTAATCTCCTCGGAATCTCAGGTACCCCGACAAATACAAGTATAATCTTCCAACGCATCCAACTAGAGATCGTAGAAAGGTACGGATACTACTTCACCTTTTGAAAAGATGTTGGAAAACTATGTGGATCCTGTACAGGATCTATCTGTCCAATCTTCCGATGATCGAAAACTCAAAGGGATACATTCGTCTCAAAGGCGTTAGACAGAACAATCTAAAGGGCTTTGACCTTAGGATCCCTCTCGGCCAACTGGTAGTTGTCACGGGTCTTAGCGGCACAGGTAAATCATCTTTGGTCTTTGAAACCCTCCACGCAGAGGGGCAGCGACGATACGTTGAAACATTTAGCCCCTACGCACGTCAGTTTCTAGAAATGCTCGACCGTCCTAACGTGGAAAGTATCGAGAACATTCGTCCGTCGATCGCAATTCAACAGAGCAACAAGGTTAGAACCTCGCGGTCTACAGTTGGTACTATGACGGAACTCTGTGACTATTTTAAAGTTTGGTTTTCTCACGCGGCTTCTCTCTACGATCCAGAAACTGGAGAAAAAATAGACGACGACAACCCGCAAACGATTTTCAAAAAGGCGTCTACGGCCTGGTCTGGGAAAACCCTTCTTATCACCTTCGAAATTCGGAGACCAAAACACTACGAGTGGGAGAAAATTATTAAATCTCTCACCGTCCAAGGCTATTCACGTATTTTACACAATGGCCAATTGGTGAACTTGGAAGATTGTGAGTCGATCGACCTATCAGATAGCAGCATTTTCGTCATTCAGGACCGAATTTGTCTAACAAAAAAGAATGAATCTCGATTTTTAGAAGGATGTCGCACTGCGCTCAGGTTTGGTCGGGGACGGGTTCACTTTTTTAATATGCGAGGTGTTCTGCTCGGAAAGTTTTCCGAAGGACTTAATTCTCCTGTTACGGGCCAGTCATTCCGGTCACCTTCACCATCTATGTTCTCCTCCAACTCTCCAGTAGGAGCGTGTCCTAAATGTCGTGGATTTGGCCGTATCATCGAGATCGACTATCGGTTAGTAATGCCGGATCATTCGCTCAGTATTTCGGGTGGTCTGATTAAAGCATTCCATGGAACTGTCTATAGCGAGAGTCAGCGGGATTTGTTACGAGCCTGTAATAGAAAAAAGGTTCCAACGGATGTACCATTTCACGATCTTAGCCCGAAACACCAGGCATTTGTCCTAGACGGAGAGAGTGATTACCAATTGAAAAAAAAGAGCCTGCTTCACCCTTGGTACGGTGTACGGAAATTCTTCAACTGGCTGGAAAAAAATACTTACAAGATACACGTGAGAGTATTTCTCTCCCGTTATAGAACTTACACCGAATGCCCGAAATGCAAGGGTAGCCGTCTTAAGCCTGAAGCGTTAAATTGGCGTTGGCACTGTAACACTCTCCCTGATCTCTACAAACTGCCAATTAGTAAACTGTTCAATCTCTTAACTAAAAATATCTGTAAAACCGGAAGTCATCAAGCCGACGTGGCAGCACAGTCAATCATTACTCGGATTCAATACCTCCTGGAAGTTGGTCTCGGATACATCACCTTGGATCGCCAATCACGAACTCTATCTGGTGGAGAAATAGAACGAGTTAACCTCACTTCATGCCTAGGAACCTCCCTGGTAGATACCCTCTTTGTCCTCGACGAGCCTTCTATCGGTTTACATTCCCGTGACATCGAAAGGCTCATTTCGATTCTCAGAAAACTTAAAGATCAGGGCAATACCGTTATCGTGGTCGAACACGACGAATCGATAATTAAAGCAGCAGACCACATAATTGAACTTGGGCCGTCCCCTGGTTCTAATGGAGGGAAACTCGTTTTCAGCGGAGGATTACCTCAGCTCTTACCGACTAAGGCTTCGATGACAGCAGCCTATTTAACGGACAGGAAATGGATCTCTATCCCGGAGAAGCGCCGTACAATCAATGTAGACACCCACGACTTAGTCAGAAGTTCGACAAAGTTAACACCTGGTCTGTCGATTTTTGGTGCATCGAAGCATAACATACGAAATTTGTCCCTCCGCGTTCCTCTGGGAAGGCTTATTGGTCTTAGTGGCGTTTCGGGCTCAGGAAAATCCACCCTCCTTGACAACATAATTTATCAGGGCCTCCTGGCAAGTGATGGTATTGCTGTCGATGATCCTGCGAAGATCTCAAAGATCTCAAGTGACGTAAATTTCTCCGAAGTAGCATTGGTCGATCAAAGCCCTGTCAACAAAAACTCTCGATCAAACCCAGCCCTCTACTCAAACGTCTGGAATCCGATTCGGGAGCTCTTCGCCAAAATGGAGCAAGCTAAATTGTCAGGCTTGAACCCCTCAAGTTTTTCCTTCAATAGCGGGAATGGCCGATGTGAAGAGTGCAAAGGGCTGGGCTACGAGCGTGTCGAAATGCAATTTGTTGCCGATGTTTTCGTTACCTGTTCTAACTGTGAAGGCCAACGATTTAAACCGGAGGTTTTAGAAGTATCCTACCAGGACAAGTCAATAGCTGACATTCTAAGACTGACCGTAAGTGGGGCCATTAGCCTATTCAAGGGTTTACCTTCGATTACAAATCGGCTTGAGATCCTTGAGGAAGTTGGCCTTGGGTACCTTATTCTCGGACAACCTTTAAGTACAATCAGTGGAGGAGAATCGCAACGTCTGAAGCTGATCAAATACATCCCAAAAGTAGAGAATTCTAGTAAACCTGCTCTCCTTCTGCTCGATGAGCCAACGACTGGACTACATAGACACGACGTTAAAAGTCTGATTGGAATCCTACATAAGCTGGTCAACCAAGGGAACAGTGTCATTATTATTGAGCACCATCTCGACCTTCTAAAATCTACCGACTGGATAATAGAAATGGGCCCGGAAGCAGGTAGCGAAGGTGGGCGAATTATCTTCCAAGGCACTCCCGAAGATCTGGTCCAAAAGTCAATTCCAACTGCGAGATTCCTTCGAGGAATGATGAAAAGAGAGAAGGTAAAAGAGACTGTAAGGAGAACGAGAATTGAGTCCATTCCCGATCAGTCCTGCCAACCCCTTGGGAATCAAAATTTACATGAAAACAAAAACGCCATCACCCAAAATTTAGCTGCCGAAATAGATTCTGAAAATGAGAATAACGAAGCTAGATATCTTCAAGTCCGTGGCGCCCGCGAGAATAATCTGAAGAATTTTTCCGTTTCGATTCCTCATCGGAAGCTTACTGTTGTTACTGGTGTTTCCGGATCGGGAAAGTCAACCTTGGCGTTTGATATCGTATTTGCAGAAGGCCAACGCCGATTTATGGAGTCAATGTCCCCTTACGCCCGCCAGCATGTAGAACAAATGGCCAGGCCCGACGTCGACCAGATCACTGGAATGCTGCCTACCGTTGCAATTGAACAAAGAGCAACACATGGAACTCGCAAATCAACGGTTTCCACCATCACCGAAGTAGCACAGTATTTTCGGCTTCTATTCGCTCGTACTGGCATCCAACACAATCCGCGTACAAACAATGATCTTATCTCTCTCCCAGCAACCGCCCTTCTGAAACGCCTTAAGGATATACTCAAAAAAAACTACCCAAGTAGTGTTAATAAACTTTACCTTTGTTCTCCTCTGGTGCGAGGAAGAAAGGGGCACCATCAACCGCTCGCAAATTGGGCATCTGGTCGCGGATTTAAACTGCTCAGAGTCAATGGTCGCCTAATTGAGATATCCAGATTCAAGAAACTCGACCGCTACAGTGAGCACGACATTGAAGTTGTAGTAGCAGAGTTCACGCCGAGACAAACAACACCACTTAACCTTCTCCGAGAGAGACTTGAAGAAGCCCTCCAGCTTAACAGCGGATCTTGCTTCCTGGCACGATCTTCAGGCCAAATCGAAACTTGGCTCTCAACCAAGAGAACTGATCCTTCTACAGGAGAGTCATTTCCAGATTTGGACCCAAAGAATTTTTCTTGGAATTCTCCGAAAGGATGGTGTCCATCCTGCCGAGGCTATGGACAGATTTATGAATGGATGTTACAGAGTGATGACTTTCCCACTAGCATTGCGAGGATGGAACCGGGTAATCCCTGCTCCGAATGCGGTGGTTCACGAATCAATGAAATCGGAAGAGCAGTTTATCTTTGTCTCGAAAACGGCAGAAAAATGAACCTTCCAGAACTACTCGGACTTCCTCCTCGAGATATCCTTGAGTGTCTTCATCAACTCAAACTCGACCGGAGAGGACGTGCCATAGTTAAAGAAATTTTACCAGAAATAGAAGAACGCCTTAATTTTATGAATCAACTGGGTCTTGGTTACCTTACACTCGATAGAGCGACCTCGACTCTATCCGGCGGAGAAGCGCAGCGGATCCGGCTCGCTGCTCAGTTGGGATCTACTCTTAGCGGTGTACTCTACGTTCTCGATGAACCTTCTATTGGGCTACATGCAAGAGACAATGCTCACCTTCTAAAGTCGCTCCAACTACTGCGTAGAAATGGGAATACCCTTCTTGTCGTAGAACATGACGAGGGAACGATGACATCCGCCGATCACATTGTTGATATCGGTCCAGGGGCAGGACAAAAAGGGGGAGCTATAATAGCCGAAGGGACCCTTAGCGAAGTAAAAAAGGTAAAATCATCGTTAACTAGTCATTATCTTAAAAAAGGTATTCAACACCCACTTCGCGGCAAGTATCGGTCCCTCCCCAAACTTTTTAACTCAAAATCTCCATCACGAAATCCTGATTGGTTATTAATAAGGCGGGTTACACTACGAAACCTCAAAGGGCAGGATCTACATCTACCCCTCGGACGGCTAATCATCGTCTGTGGAATTTCGGGAGCCGGTAAATCGACTCTCATTCGAGACCTTGTCGGACCACTCGTCGCATATGCCTCATGTAATCGCCTCAAACGCCTCTCTAACCGTTCGGTCAATGGAACACTATGTGATTCAGTCTCTACATTCAGGAGGTCCTTCAAGGACCTCCTGAATGGCCATGTCTTCCGAAATGTTATCGAAGTGGATCAGAAGCCAATAGGAAAAACACCTCGTTCCACCCCGGCAACGTATATCAAGGTATTTGACATCATTCGTCGTTTCTTCGCATCTCTTCCCGTGTCTCGAATCCGTGGCTACGATTCAAGTACCTTTTCTTTCAATACAAAGCAAGGCCGTTGCGAAGAATGCAGTGGGGCCGGCCGAATCAAACTGGAAATGAGTTTTATGCCCGATGCCTATATCATTTGTGAAAAGTGCAGCGGAAATCGATATAGCCCAGAACTCGAAGATGTGAAATGGAAGGATAAGAACATTGCAGATGTTCTCAATATGACTTTCGAGGAAGCGGCCGGATTCTTTGACTTCCATTCTAAACTCAAGAATGCATTCAACCTTATGTTGGAAACTGGCCTTGGGTACCT
This sequence comes from Candidatus Moanabacter tarae, assembly GCA_003226295.1. Classification (NCBI taxonomy): domain Bacteria; kingdom Pseudomonadati; phylum Verrucomicrobiota; class Opitutia; order Puniceicoccales; genus Candidatus Moanibacter; species Candidatus Moanibacter tarae. The sequence continues at coordinate 1,294,781 of CP029803.1, forward strand.
CACTCTTGGCCAAAGCAGCCCAACACTCTCGGGAGGAGAATCCCAGAGATTAAAACTGGTCAGCGAACTAGCAAAGGGTTTTCAATCTTACTCCGAAGAAGTTCATGCTCCAACATCCAAAAATCTCTACATCATTGAGGAACCAACAATCGGCCTCCATCTCTACGACTGTGAACGGCTCATCAAATTACTCCATCGCATCGTCGATCAAGGTCACACAGTAATCGTTATTGAACACAATCTTGATCTTATCGCGGAAGCCGACTACATCGTCGAGGTTGGTCCAGAAGGAGGGGAATCCGGAGGAGAAATCCTCTATCAGGGCCCCACAACCGGTTTTCTCGATTGTAACCGCAGTCCAACCGCTCCGTTTCTAAAACAAAAACTCTCGACCTCTTAAAAAGATAATCTTATTTAGCATCCTAATTATTTCCCCCTCCGGAAGGGGAGAAACCAGTAAATGTATGGTGCCGAAATTGGGGCAAACCCTCAAATTTATTAGCAATGAATAAATCAACGGTAATCCGACAGAGCCTTGCCTTCATGATTATACAGATGACTTTCATGTCTCTCTTCGCAGTCGAACATAAGCATTCCAGCCATAAAGAGCGTATTGCACAAAAGTGGCAGAGTACACTAAAGGATTCTTCCTTTCCTCAAAATGAGGGCAGATCCGGTCCTGTAGTATTTCTCGGCGTTTATACAACGCGAATAAGCCCTACGTTGAGCGCTCAACTAAAGCTCCCCACCGGAATGGGACTGACGATTCGCCATATCGTACCAAATAGTCCAGCAGCGGAGGCAGGACTAAAAGAACATGATATACTCCGTAAATTCGAAAACCAGATTCTGATTCATCCTCAGCAGCTCCAAGTTCTAATCCGCACAAGCGACGAAGGAGATTCAATCTCATTTACCATCTTGAGAGAAGGTCAGGAAATTAAAGTCGAGACCAAACTTAAAACCAAGAAGCCTGAGAAATATAAACGCGGCCACAAGTCCCGGTTTTGGATTGACAGGTCGGACGGTTATGGAAAGGGCAGGAAAAACTTCTCTCCACCTCTATCTGATATTTCCGAAAATAAGACCCATCGGCACAAGAGAGCACACATATTTACGCAAGAACACAAAAATTCAGATAGAAGAAGTCATACAACCCCATTGACCCAGAACGGTTTCTCCAGAGAAATCCTTAATCCCGGAAAGAAGCCAAGTCCTTCCAAATCACAACATAAAAAGCCACCTGATCGCCAAAAAAGAGAATGTCTATAATGCTTCCCCAGGTCCCTTTAACTCGCCAGGGAAAGGAACATCCAATCGGGGAATATGGAGTTCTAATCCTAGCCTTTTGAGAAGGTAAGATAAATTGATTTCAGGAACGAACTAACCCGATAGGTTTAGTTCGATAATTTGAAAAACATCACACCTCTTCCATCGGTGGAACCCGAACAACCTCTCGCTTATTCCTCGGAATAAGTCTCCTTTAACGAATCAATCACATCCGGCTCAGCAAGTGTTGTTACGTTACCCAAAGCACGACCCTCAGCAATATCACGGAGGAGTCTTCGCATGATCTTTCCAGAACGGGTTTTCGGTACATCAGCGGAAAAAATAATTTTCTCGGGAAGGGCAAATTTTCCAATCTTCTTGGCCACTAAATCGTTCAGCTCGCCCTTTAACACATCGTCAGCATTGAAGCCTTCTCGGACAATAACAAAGGAAACAAGTCCCTGCCCTTTTATGTCGTGCTTCACTCCAACCACCGCAGACTCTGCAATCGCAGGATGTTCCACATATATACTCTCTAATTCAGCTGTCCCGATCCGATGACCTGACACATTAACCACATCATCAACCCGGCCGACAATCCAATAATATCCGTCCTCATCCTTTCGGGCACCATCTCCCGGAAAATAGTAATTCCCCTCCCACTTTGGCCAATAAGTTTCCTTATACTTTTCCGAATCTCCGTAGATCCCACGGAGTATTCCGGGCCAAGGGTTTCTGATTGAGAGAAGGCCTGCAGTTGCTTCTTCTCCTGATTCCGTGAGAATTGCTGGTTCAATCCCAAAAAAAGGTAGAGTGGCGCTTCCCGGTTTTGTAGGGGTAACACCTGGAAGAGGAGAAAGAAGAATTCCTCCAGTTTCGGTCTGCCACCAAGTGTCAACGATAGGACATTTTTCTCCCCCGATTTTTTCATGGTACCACATCCAGGCCTCTGGATTGATCGGTTCACCAACTGTACCGAGGAGTCGAAGAGAAGAAAGGTCTTTTTTCGCAGGCCACTGATCACCCCACTTCATAAATGCTCTAATCGCAGTCGGTGCCGTATAAAAAATGGTTGCCGAGTACTTCTCAATGATTTCCCAGAATCTACCTTCGTCTGGCCAATTTGGGGCTCCCTCGTAAATAAGCACAGTAGCCCCGTTCTGCAACGGTCCATAGACAATGTAACTATGTCCGGTAATCCAACCTACGTCTGCGGTACAGAAGTACACATCTTCTGGTTTAAGATCGAATATATACTTGGCAGTATGATAGGTGTAGACCATATAACCTGCCGTCGTGTGAATTATCCCTTTAGGCTTTCCCGTCGTCCCACTAGTATAGAGTAAGAAAAGCATATCTTCACTATCGCAGTGTTCCGGCTCACATTTTCTCGGCTGATCCATCGCTAAATCATGATACCAGTAGTCCCTCCCATTCTGCATTTGGCAGGCGAATGGCTCCTTTTCAGGATGCCTTTGTACCACGACAACGCTCTCAACACACGGACATTCCGACACGCCCTCATCCACAATATTCTTGAGCGGAAGCACCTTACCGCGACGCCACCCTCCGTCAGCAGTGATCACACATTTTGACTCGCTATCAAGGACTCTGTCTTTAATCGACTCCGCTGAAAATCCTGCGAATATTACCGAATGAACTGCACCGATTCGAGCGCAGGCAAGCAGGGCAATCACAAGTTCGGGAATCATGGGCAAGTATATGGCTACTCGATCACCCTTGCCCACTCCAATTGCCTTGAGACTATTGGCGAAGACACAAACCTCTCTAAAAAGATCAGAGTAGGTCAAAACACGCTCTTCGCCCGGTTCCCCTTCCCAGATAATTGCTGCTTTATTTCGAGTCGCACTTTTCAAGTGAGAATCGACACAGTTGTAACAGATATTAGTGCGCCCTCCTGTAAACCATTTAAAGAACGGCTTGTCCGAAGAATCTAGGACGGTTTCCCATTTCTTAAACCATTGAAGCTCTTCTGCTACTTTTGACCAATATGCCTCAGGATCATCGAGGCTTTGGCGATAAAGCGCTTGATACTCTTCCATACTCCCAATATGGGCGGATTTGGAAAAACTCTTCGCAGGCGGAAATTTTCGATCCTCCTTTAAGATGGTATCCAGTTGCTGCGTTTTCATATTTTGATCCTGAAAGAAAGATAATCACCCCCAAAGGGAGTGCAAATTAAATCTCTACATCGGAAATTCCCCGAGTATGAGAAATTGATCTACTGTTAAATTGTTAATCAACAGATAATTTAAAACCTTCGCAAATCTTCCTATTTCTCGTAAAATGTTCCACTTAGCATCTCAATCTCTCTAAAAACTAGTCCCCTAGCAGAAGGGGCCAAATAATTACAGGAAGGTGAACACCCGACTCTTTGACTACGAGATTCCAGAAAGCTCTATCGCTCAGTTTCCTACACTAAACAGGGGAGATGCGAAGCTATTGGTCGTCGATCGAAAAACGCAAGAGATCACCACCAACCGGTTTCACGATTTTCCTTATCTGGTACCGAAAGGAAGTGCTTTATTCCGAAATAACGCTCGTGTATTACAAGGCCGAATTCGCGGCAATCGTCCGTCAGGCGGAAAAGTCGAATGCCTTCTATTACGTCCTGGTAGAGACAGGGATAACTGGTGGTGCCTTCTTCGACCTGGGCGCAAATTGGGTCCAGGTCGAACATTTGAAAAAAGGGGAAGCTTCCATGCTCAGGTTCTGGAAAAGAAACCCTCTGGAGAATTCTTAGTCAAATTCAACCTAAAAGATGGAGGAGACGTACCTTCGATGGCAGAGAAGGAAGGCGAAGTGCCGCTACCTCACTACATAAGGAGAGATCAACAGTATAAGAAAGCAGTTGAGGATCGGGAACGTTATCAAACTGTCTATAGCGATCCTGAGAAAACCGTAGCTGCAGCTGCTCCAACTGCTGGTCTCCATTTTACAGAATTCATCCTGGAGGAACTCTATAGAAAAAAAATTCAGAGTTTCGACCTTACTCTCCATATCGGACTTGGGACTTTCCACCCAATTAACACCGATACAATCGAAGACTATAGTATTCATCGGGAAGCTTATGAAATTCCTCCGGACACTTTGCAGGCTCTCAAAAAACAGAGAATAGGTCCGAGAATCGCAATTGGAACAACAACTGTTCGAGCACTAGAGGATCTCTCGTTTAAAACTCAACACAAGTCCATCGGTCCAACTTCGAAATTGGGAAGCGATTCAATTTCGGCCGAGGCAAGTCTCCTGATTTACCCTCCCTTTGAGTTCCAACTCTGCCAAGCGCTTTTGACCAATTTCCACCTGCCTCGATCGACTCTAATGTGCCTTGTTGCAGCATTTCTTACTCCCGGATCAACTGACGGAATTAGTTGGTTGAAAGAAATCTACCACGAGGCTTTAGCGATGAACTACAGATTCTATAGCTACGGTGACGCTATGCTTATCCTATGAGTAACATTAACATATCGTCGTCCTTATAGAGTAACGAATTCCCGATGGTCTGAATCCACAATTATACCCTAAAAGTCTCTGTTTAATTCAAGTACTTTTTCAGTTTGCAGAAATTCGCTTACTCATCATTGTTATACATAATGAGAAGCAAATGCATAACATCCCTTATTCGAATTTTTAGTATCGCAATCAGCCTTTGCGCATTAAGTCAGTCACTTCGCGGTGTTGAGGAGATCTATAAAGCCGATCCTTCCCATTCAGGAATTGGGTTCAAAGTACGGCATTTTTTTAGCTCTGTTCCGGGCATGTTTACTGATTTTGAAGCCACCATCATAAGGGACACTGAGAATTCGGAAAACAATAGCATTGATGCTGTTATCATCGTTGAAAGTATCAACACCAACCATGCGAAGAGAGATAAACACCTACGGAATGAGGACTTTTTTGACGAACCGATACATCCTACCATTACCTTCAAAAGCACTCGGTGGGAGGAGGTTAAGGAGAATCAATTTACGGTCACAGGAAACCTTAAGTTGTTGAATGTAACTAAAGAGATAATCCTCGATGTTCGGCTCACTGGAGCCGGTCCAAATCATCGCGGCGTTTTTCTAACCGGATGGGAAATGGAAACAACACTAGATCGTCGCGATTTTGGTATAACCTACGGGCAAGATATTATTGGAAACGACGTTTCTGTAGAAATCTCTATCGAGGCGCAGAAACAATAATCTTCTTGGGTAAACTGATTTCAAATAACCAATCTAATCCTCAGCATAGTTACCCAAACCTATTTATCTCGATTCAAAGGAAGGTGGAGACCTCGCTCGAGAGTTCTGAAATTTTTGATTCGACCCGGCAGGGCTTGATCCTGTTTTGTTGTTGGACAATCCTAGCCACGACTAATGGGCCGGACGTAACGGAAATCGAAATAGTACAGCAATGAATCGAATTCTCTCCTTGTCAGACGACCCGCATACTTGCCTATGTCCAGCTGATCAGAGATTGCCTTGGGAAGATTCCGAGGCAGATTCTTCTTATATCGCTCCAGAGAATGAAGCTGTTTTTCCAACAGTTTGACAGAGTAAACAGTATCAGGAAGACCTATTTCCCCAAGGAAAATACTCCGCCCGGTAGTGTATTTTTCAGTATCAAAGAAAACCGTATGAGTTCCTTCAAGTTTTGAAGGGGATCCTACGGGAGCAGCTCCGGATGAAAAATCATTCGAACTCGAAGCCTCAGCACGAGAATTCGTGTTTAGCGTGATAATTAAAGTTAATGCACAGAATATAATCTTATCCATAGGATTCTAATTGAGGACTAATGGCTTTCGGACGAAATCTCCTTTAAGTTACCACAAGCAATGAATGTTGTCACTCTTCGAATTAAACTTGGGGTTTATTTGTCTACAGGGACGGGAAGACTATCCCCAAATCACATCTCTATAGCTTCTCGTGCGATAATAAATTTAGGTGATTAAACCGATCTGGATAAGAGACCATCCGGCTGCGAGGTAGTAATTCGATCCAAAATTTTCAGGATAAATTCCCTTTCCCGTGGTTAACAATTGGGGTATGAATACAATTCCATCAGTCACCAAGCGAAAAATCCAGTTGTGAATGAAGTTAGAGAACCACTTAGATCAAAGGCCCCTAAAATCTCCATACCTGAGAACGTGGGATGTTTTTATGTTAAGCTTATGCCTGCGATAATTTAAATATGGGCGAGTGAATGATTCAGGTTTTTCATCCCAGTGAGGAAAACGAATTGGTAGACTCCAAACTCAACTATGCCGACAACACGGGGGCAAAAAGGCTGTCTCTAGTTTCAATTGTGATACCGGTATTCAATGAAGCTATTCTTCTGCCTCATACACTGGACAGTATCGATGCCAGCCCTGGCGAGAAAGAGGTAATAGTTGTGGACGGTGGAAGCCTCGACGGCACAAGGGAATACGCTGAACAGCGGGGAGCGATGTTGATTTCATCGCCTGTTTTAAATCGGGCTCAACAGATGAACCTAGGGGCTAAGGCAGCAAAAGGGGACGTCCTCCTTTTTCTGCACGCTGATACACTTTTGCCTCAAACAGCTCTTCAAGAAATCCAAAAAGTTCTTCTCGAACACAGGATTGTAGGGGGCGCTTTCTCTCGCCATTACGATCATCCATCCCTCTTTCTCCGGACCACCTGCTTCTTGGCCAAAATACGAAGCCGCTTGTTAGGCTGGTATCTTGGAGATCAAGGGATATTTGTCCGAACTTGCGTATTCAAAGAGATTCGGGGTTTTCGGCACATTGAGAACTTCGAAGATTTGGAATTTTCCCGATCTCTTAGAAGTTTTGGACATACCGTCACACTAAATTCCTGTACTCTTTCATCAGGTCGCCGTTTTGGACAATATCCAATCCTCCGAACACTCAAAGACGTAATTCTTACCTTGAAGTATCTAAGACAGAACAAATCAACGAGATAGAGCCTTGAGGTTACAACCAGAGCTTCCCATCCCCTAACCGTAATGGGTTTAGAGTTATCCCAGACAGGGTAAAAATAGAGACATCTGGATAACCAACAAAGTGGAATTAACGGAGTAAATTAAAAAAAAGTGGGGCCAAGTAAGAATTTACCAATTAAGGGCGCACTCGTTTTAGCAAGTCCCATCGTAATCATAATTCTGGGCCGCCTATTTCTAATGGGAAACTCTCTTGAGTCATTTAACCTATGGGTAGAAGACCTTGGGGAATGGGGATACATCGCCTTCTTCGGGATATATGTTTTATCAACTATTTTTCTTCTGCCTGGATCCGTTCTAACCCTTGGAGCCGGTTTTTCCTTTGGTATTGTAGTCGGCTCATTAGTTGCTTCCATAAGTGCCACTGTGGGTGCATCTTTGGCATTCCTAATTGCTCGATATCTTGCGCGTGATACTATTTTAAAAAAATTAAATCGAAACGTGAAATTTGCCGCCATCGACTCAGCCATCGGAAGGGAAGGAGGAAAAATTGTCCTCCTTCTAAGACTGAATCCCATTTCACCATTCAATGCTCTAAACTATTTCCTCGGTTTAACCGCCATTAGATTCTGGTCCTACTTGCTAGCAAGCTGGATTGGAATGATTCCGGGTACCATACTCTATGTTTATCTCGGTGTAGCGGGGAAAGCGGGACTGGAAGCTGCTTCCGGAGGACAGGGAAGAAGCACACTGGAATATATCTTTCTAGGAATTGGTCTTATCGCGACTCTAATCCTTACAATATACATTGCTCAGATCGCAAGGAAAGCCCTACAGGAGTCAGAACTCCATGGAAGCTCCATTGAACTATAGTAAACAAATGCCTGTTCACCTGAACTTCAGGTTCAGATCTAAAATTCAGGCAACGAAAACGTGAAATCAAAGAAGCTATTAGGATATCTTGTGTACACCCTAGTTTTTCTAACTCCATACTCATTTGGGGCTTCTGAACTCAGGATTTTGCCAAAAATCGACCATTCTGCCTGGAGCGAGCTCCTGTCTGACTATGTCAATACCCTGGGCCTTGTTGACTACGGAAGATGGAAATCGAATCACTTGGATCTAGCAAAGCTGGACCGATATCTGGATCAATTCAAAGCTGAAGCTGATCCCTATGCAAAAGGCTTGGGCTTAGCCGTTTCTCTCGTAAACGCTTACAACGCTTTTACCGTTCAATGGATTCTGGATAACTATCCAACTGAAAGTATTCGCGAGCTAAAGAACTCATGGACGGGAAAACGATACTCAATTGGAGGAAAGCTGCTTTCCTTAGATAACATTGAAAATAATCATTTGCGACCGCTCATAGGGTGGCAAGTCCATGCCTTGATTGTCTGTGCCGCGCGAAGCTGTCCTCCTCTCAGAAATTCTGCCTATAGCGAAGTGAGGTTCGAAGCGGAAATCGAGGAGGCGTATCGAAATTGGCTTAGTAGGAGCGATCTAACTAAGTTCAATATTCCAGCGGGAAAAGTTGAACTCCCAATGATCTTTAAATGGTTCGCTGAAGATTACGAGCATGGGTCCAGCGTAGATGAAATCCTTCGTAATTATTCACCTGAAAGTTACAGAGAATTCGTTGAGTCGGGCAGCTACAAGATTGTCTACAAAAAATATCATTGGGGCCTTAACGATCAATCAGAATTAGGAAAATTCTATAAATAGAATCTCGTCGATTGCAGCATAGTTGCTCGACAACAGCAGGGCCAATTCAAGTCCAGGGATACGGCTTTTGCCTCCACCCTGGTTATAAAGTTTAGATTCTGTGCTATCTTAATCCAATGAGACTGGATTCAATCAACATCAACGATGATTCTCGATTTAGCCCCAAATAGCCAGACTACCTTCACAGATACCGGAAGATTAAAACTGCCAGGGAACCTTATCAGTGTGAAAACTGGAAGTGGCAAATAGAGTTTCCTTATTAATACTGGTGCCGCAAAACAAGCGGCTCATACATTTATGACGCACAATCCCCTGTTCTAAAAGAGGGCACTCGCCTTACTCGTTTCGATAATTACCTCAAGACCCCGTTCGTCGCCTTACAAATGAACTGGCCGATGGGTGAAAGCGTGGCAAATCGCCACCGCGGCTGCATCCGCTTCATCCGATTTTAGCACATCGTTAAGTCCCATCAAACTACGCACACTTCTGGCTACTTGTTCCTTACTCGCCCTTCCGAATCCAGCTACTGCCTGTTTTACCCGAAGAGGAGCGTACTCAAAAACCGGTTTCTCCTTAAGGACAACAGCAGCCATTGCTGCCCCCCGAGCCGCACCAAGAACTAATGCTGTTCTTGTGTTTTGAACATAAATCGGCTGTTCCATAGCTACATGATCTACCTGCACCTCCCCCAACAATTCTCCAACGACCTTACATATATTTCCTATACAAATTGGCATCGGGATGCTGGATTTCAGCCTGATTGTGTGGCTTCGCAAAAGCTCTATGCCTGAATCTCTAAAACTCAGAATGCTCAGTCCAGTTCCTCGAAGGCTCGGATCGATTCCCAACACAACTCCTAGGTAGGGTTTATGGCGAATCGATTCCATCTCGCCTATCCACTCCGGAGCTTGTCCTCCCCGTTCTAATCTGTCTGCCCATAGGGCTCTCACTGATCGGCGCGGCATCTCCGGAGAATATCTATTAGCTTACGGAGATGCTGTCGAGGCCTGAATAATAATTTAATTGAAAATCATGAGTTAAGAAGAGTATCGATCAGGAAACAGACAGTCGACCGTTATCAATCGAAAAGATGTTCCAGTTACAGCCCAATTCAGACGGAGGAGGACTAGTCCCGCTTGCAAAAACTTGAAGCTCGGGTGACAAGGCTTCCCAGAAGCGTGCTCGACAAAGAGGATCAAGTTCCCCGAGGACATCATCGGCCAGTACCACAGGCTTAATACCGCTACATTCAAACCACCATTTGCACTGGGCAAGCCTAATAGCGATGGCGAGACCACGCTGCTCTCCTTCAGAAGCAAAAGCTTGGACTTCACGTCCTCCCAACTGAAAGATTAAGTCATCCCTATGGGGACCTACTGAAGTCGCCCTAATCTCTTGATCCCTTCTTTTTCTCTCCCGCATTAAGGTAGCGAAGTCCGATTCTGAATCTCCCCAAACCTCGGTCGAATACTCAAGCCGTGGCTCTATTCCCCCATCTGTTAGCTTAGAATAAAAATCTATCACTTCATCATTGAGAGAACGAACAGCGGAACGCCTTTTTTGTATAACTTGGATCCCGCATGATGTTAAGATCTTCTCAAAAGATCTCAGTAGACCATCGTCTTCTCCTTCTCGTAAAAGATGATTCCGCTCACGAAGTGCCCGATGATATTGGCGGAGACAGTTGAAATAAACGGGATCCGTAGATGAAAGAGTGAGATCTAGGAATCTGCGTCTACCCGCGGGCGCGCCTCTAATAAGTTGAATGTCATCTGACGAAATAACAACAGAGGGGAAGCGGCCCAGGTGCTCACTTAGCCTTAAGACAGGATCTCCATCAACCTTGATATCACTAGCACCGGGCTGCAGGGAACAGGCGATCTCGATCAAACCTTTCCCCTCATAATCCAGAACATACCTTATCTGGGCTCGGTTTCGCCCAATAGCAACAAGCTCCCTCCGATCTGATGTTCGAAAAGACCGGAGAGCTGAAACAAAGTTTAACGCTTCAAGAAGATTGGTTTTCCCTTGACCATTCCTGCCAAGGAAAAACTGATGAAGCCCCTCGAATTCGAGATCGATAAACTTAAAATTACGGAAATCTTCGACCTTTAGAGAGAGAAATTTCACGGAATTCTCAACTCCTCACCAACTTTTAAATCGTGTGGACTCTCGAGAAGACCTTTATTCGCCTGATAGATGTCCATCCATCGGGCGGCACTGCCATAAAGCTTTTCACTGATTAAACTAAGATTATCCCCAGGCTCAACAACGTAAGCAGTAGGCCTCGATACCGGTGCCTGGGAATCAAATCTCTCGTCTTCTCTCCTTTCGTCCACCTCCAATTCAATCTCTTCAGAAACAGGGGGGGATTTAACATCCCTCCCAATAACCGATTCCGGCTGCTTACCCAATTTTGTTTTTGCGGCCAAGAGCTGGCGCTTGAGCTCAAGATTCTCCTTTTGGACTTGTTCGACTAGCTCTAAGAGATCCAATCTCTCCAACGGATCCTCGAATGGCTTGGCCGGGAAAATCCTTGCGAATTCCTTCATGGAAGTCTCGATCAGCTGTCGCACCCGTTCTGCTCGTGCTGACTGAGGATCTGTTTCAAGGTATTTCCGAAAGTGGTAAATCGCTGAAATCGGATCCTTCAAATGCTGTAAATAAAGGTTACCTGCCTGAAGCTGTGATTGCGGTGCATCCCTTCGCCTTTCAATTACGATAAGAAAAGCATTCAACGCCTCATGATTTCTTCCTTCCTTAAGTAGTTGCAATCCCCTTTCATAGTCTCCGTCTCGGATCTCAGGAGGCGCAGAATTCAAATTTTCCGGACACCCGATAACGGCGATAAAAAGAAAAGCTGTGAGCAGTCCAAGAATTATATTACGGATCATATACCCAAGTTACACAGGGTAGTGGATCAAAATAAAGACTGAAGTCTAAGAGATTTATAGACTTTGGCCTTTAGCGCACGTAGAAAATGATAGACTACCACTCGTTAGAAATTCCTAATCAAGAAATTTCTTTAGTAGGCCTTGGTGTCAATTCTCCTACATCTGTAACTGGCGTCAGTCTTCCCCAGAATCAACAAAACAAACTAATTGGAACTTCTGAAAGCGATATCTAGGAGTCGATAAACAAACTCACAATTTAACTTCTTGTTGAATCTTCAGTTCAACTGATCATATTTAAACCATACTCGTGGGATCGAGAGCTTGATCGATCGTTTCTTCATCGAGCCATCCTTTTTCAAGAAGAACTTGGCGCAGAGTTTTGTTTTCTGAATAAGCAATTTTTGCTACTTCGGCAGCCCGATCGTAGCCGATATGGGGATTCAAAGCCGTTACTAACATGAGTGAATGTTCGACTAAATTACTGCATCTTTCCTTATTCACTTCGATCCCATCGATACAACGGTCCGCAAAAACCTGGGCCCCACGACCAAGACAACCAATAGCCTCGTGCAAAGAATAAGCAATCAGAGGGATTGTGACGTTGAGCTCGAAATGACCATCTCTCCCGCCAACAATCACCGAATGACACAAGCCCATGCTGTAAATCGCGACCTGAATCAGCATTTCACTCATCACCGGGTTCACCTTTCCAGGCATGATAGAGGATCCAGGCTGGGTTGCCGGAAGATTTAGCTCGCCCAATCCAGACCGTGGACCTGAACCTAACATTCGTACATCATGGGCTATTTTAGTGAGACTGGCAGCAATAGTATTGAGGTGGCCGGCAACTTCAACAGCATCATCCCTGCCCCCTTGTGCTTCAAAATGATTATCTGCTTCCCGGAACTTAATCCCAGTTTCCTCGCTTAATAGTGCGACTACTTTTGCCGCGAATTCAGGATGGCAATTGATTCCCGTCCCAACAGCAGTTCCTCCGATCGCTAGCTCCTGGAGAGCCTCGATAGCTCGATTCGCTCTCTCCACACTCTTGTTCACTTGGGTAGCATATCCTGAAAATTCCTGTCCAAGGGTGAGAGGAGTAGCATCCATTAGGTGAGTTCGACCAATCTTTACGATCCCATTCCACTGCTCCGCTTTCTTCAATAGCGAAGATTCCAACTGAATGAGGGAAGGCACTAGAATGTTATTTAATGCTACCGCAACGCTAACATGCAGTGCTGTCGGCACTATGTCATTAGAAGACTGACCCATATTAACGTCGTCATTGGGATGAATAGGAATACGCGATCCAATCTGTTCACCTACCATCTGACTGGCGCGGTTAGCAATTACCTCATTGATATTCGTGTTAGATGACGTCCCCGAACCAGTCTGAAATACATCGACTGGAAACTGCTCAGCTAATCCCCCTTCGGCTATCTCTCTGGCAGAAGATCTTATCAACTCCGCCTTATTCGGGGCCAGCTGCTTTAGATCTTCATTTGCAGTTGCGCAGGCCGATTTTACAAGACCTAGACCTCGTATGAATCCCTCCGGCATTCTATGACCACTGATAGGAAAATTGAGGACCGCCCGCTGAGTAGAAGCCCCGTAGAGCGCTTCGTCTGGGACCTCCATCTCTCCCATGGAATCCTTTTCCTTTCTCATTCCTTAATCTTCCTCCGTCGATTCTCTATCATTATTTCCTTCTTTTCCTGAGACAACATCGTCAATTTCTGATTCACCTTTTTCATTCCTCAAAAGCGGAGCCTCTAACACTGCTTCGCCTGTTCCTCTGTCATTGGGTTCTTCAAAGGAAAGACGCCGCAACGGCTCATCCTCAGGCCGAGCAATGACAGGAACTGTAAAATCAAGTAACTCTCCATCTCGACGTACTCGAACTCCGACGAACTGATTTTCGCGTAGATAGAAAACCGCTTCACTGACATCACTTACGTCTCGGATTTCACTATCTCCAAGTGCAACAAGAACATCACCGGAGAGTAATCCAGCCTCCTCAGCCGGAGTTTCCGAAGTTACCTTTTCAATAACCACCTGGGAACCTTCCTTTCTAGAACTTAAGGGCTCAACTTCGATTCCTATCCATCCGTAGTTGATCTTTCCAGAAAAGTGAAGATCGTCACGAATCCTGAGCGCAGCACGAGCAGGTAATGAATAGGATCCCTGAACTTCAACCGGGAGCGCGTAAACCAAGATACCCACTAACTTTCCGTTAAGATCAAGCAGAGGCGATCCCCCCTCACCTGGCCCACCAGGTATGTCGGTTCTAATATAGGGTACGGGAAAGATATTAGACCCAAAACGGCTCTCTGTACCAGTAACAAGCCCGAGGGAAGGACTCGGTTTAAACTCGAGAAGAGCGCTAATCCTTAGAACCATTGTGCCTGCAATAGGCAACTCAGGGGAATCTGTTAGATGGAGGAATCTGAAGTTAGATGGAATCGACAAAACCCTAAGTAGAGAGATATTAGTATAGGAATCACCTCCTAGCATTTCCGCCGCATAGGAAATTTCTCTGTGCACAATCCAAATACGGTCAGCACCTGACGTCGAATTTGCGTTAGTCATGACGTGTCCATCACGACTGATGAAAAACCCGGTTCCTATGTCCACACGAGTTTTACCCCCTTCTCCTGCGTTTTCGAAGGCGGCACTGACTCGGACCACGGCATCGCGATTCTCCTCATACACCTCTTGGATTCGTCGTTGAAGACTTAGGAAATCTCCTTCGTCTTGAGCCTCCACTAATCCAAAAAGACAGAGTCCTAGAAATGCCAGATAAACCCATCGGGTATAGAATAAGCTAGCCATCAGCAAATTCCTAGAAAGACAATACAAACCCCAAAAATAAGAGTCTACCTTAAGATGTCTCACGTGCAGTCGCTCGATACTCATCAGAATCGTTACGATATACAACTTAATTCCAAGTCTGGAACCATTAGAAAAAAGAATCAACGGGTTGCGAGCCAGATAGATTCCCCAAATTCCTAAAAGTACTGCAACGAAGGTGCCGAAACGAATCGCACATCATCACGTACAGGAATTCCCTGAATATTCGAAGGCGGCCGAGACTCAGGGATGGAGGACAATGCAGTAAACGTGCGAGGCATTAGGTTTTTCTGATAGGAAAGTTCCTTTTCTTGCAGCACCTCAATGACTTCGATAACGAAAGTTTTTTGGAGTCTCGGAGAACGGAATATCGTAAAGTTTTGGGATTGTCGCGACTCAACTAATTGCGGTCCAGTCGACAGCTCAACTGGTTTTGCACCAGCTACCCTGTGTTCCAGCGCCTCATGCTCCTTTATCGCTGCTCCGTTTTGAAGAACAATGTAGACCAAAGCCGCTACTGCCGCAGCAGTAACAGAGACAGAAGTCGCTAAGCGGATGAAAAGCATCCGAAAGCGAGAAGGGTTCCAAGGTTCCTCGCTCACCAAAGCTTGCAAAGTTCTCCGGCGCAAGTCCCGATCAAAGTCCTCCCAAAATTTCACCGATGGCCGCTCATTCCGTTTCAGCCGGAGGACATCCTCGAGGCTTACTTTCGGGCGGCTTTCTTTAAGATGACTATTCATTCGAAACCTGGAACTCTTAATCTATGTAGGCCTGTAAATAAGCCTGGAGCTGTTGCTTGGCGTAGTGAAGTCGTGATCGAACTGTTCCTATGGAGCAGTTCATGACCTCCGAAATCTGTTGATGACTAAGCCCTTCAATTTCAAAAAGCACCACTACTGCTCTATGTTTAGGAGACAATTTATGCAGTGCTTCGTTCAATTTTTCCTGAAGTTCGCCGAGAAGAACGGATCGATCAGAATTCGTCCTAGTCACTAATGCTTCGATGATTTCAGCAGAAGAAACTTCCTCGCTGATCTTTTCGAAGCTAAAGAAATGACGCATTCTATTTTTCCTTAAATTGGTCAAAGTGGTATTGATAGCAATACGATAGAGCCAAGTAAAAAAAGAAGATCTACCTCGGAAACGCTTAAGCGAGCGAAACGCCTTGATGAAAGATTCCTGAGTAAGGTCAGCGGCATCCTCACGGTTGGAGGTAAGATTGTAAATTATGGAAAAGAGCCGTTCGCGATACTTAAGCACCAAGTGATCAAACGCTTCAACATCACCACTTTGAACTCGACGCACGTATGCAAGATCATCATCAGTCTGTTCTGCCGAGCCAAACGACCTTTGGGTTAGAGATTTTTCAACTGCCACTGATGAATGCATCTAGCCGCTCTTTTTAAGGATCCTCGAAGATGACGCAATCTTATTTCATCGTGAGGGCCCTGCTCCATTTCGGATCAAACTACAACTAATTGGCCTCCAAAAATTCCTGAGAACCTACCATCCCAAAGTTAAAAATAATCCACGGGCTTTCGATCAAATTTTATCCTTAGATTATATCCAAGACTTATCACTTTGGTCACCCAAGCCCATTTTAAAGATATATTCACCTTTTAAGTGAATATGGGAGTCCCAATGAATCACCAGGTTAGTGGCCAAACAGACTCTTCTCACCAAAATCTGCCACCCAATTGGAGATCTCAGATAGGAATTTGACTGGGGGATGTTTTAGGAAAGGGGCTAGGGCCGATTCAGCAAAATCCAACTCCCTTCGAAATAATGCGTTTGCTTCCTTGAAAACCCCATAATCAGCTAATAAATTTCTAATCACGCCTAGATCGACCTTCTGGCCACTCTGAAGCATTTTGATAAGGTCATTCCTTCGTCCTTTATCAAGACGCTTTAAAAGAAGGAGAACAGGGAGAGTCACTTCCTGATTGGCAATGTCCGTTCCTAGCGTCTTCCCTGTCCGCTCCTCCCTTTCAACAAAGTCGGCAAGATCGTCATAGATCTGATAAGCGATACCAAGATGCTTTCCATACGTCCCAGCAGCCTTAATAAAATCAACTTCGTAGCCTGCGAGTTTCGCTCCAAGGAACGAGGCAACATAAAAGAGTTCAGCCGTTTTTAATTCGATCACTCGATAGTAATCCCCAACCTTGATGGATGGATTTCCACGCTGAAAAGTTTGTATGATCTCCCCAGAACAAACCCTGC
Source organism: Candidatus Moanabacter tarae (assembly GCA_003226295.1). Taxonomy (NCBI): domain Bacteria; kingdom Pseudomonadati; phylum Verrucomicrobiota; class Opitutia; order Puniceicoccales; genus Candidatus Moanibacter; species Candidatus Moanibacter tarae. The sequence continues at coordinate 1,311,661 of CP029803.1, forward strand.
GAGTTGATGTCGCAACCGCTCTGGAAACATCAACTATAGGAAACTCGGATGCAAGTTTGAGAGCGTGAGAAAAAAGCGCATCACCCAAAAGAATCGCGACCTTCGAGCCGTATTTTTTACTAACTGTCAGATCATTATGCCTGAGAGTCGCGCCATCAAGCACATCGTCATGCACCAGAGTTGCTAGATGGACGAATTCGATTACTGCGGCAGCCTTAACGAGATCTTTAAGCACCACATTTTCCGATTGCCAGCCAGAATAAAAGAGGAGAATTGGCCGAAGACGTTTTCCGCTGTTTTTTAGGCAAAAGGCCACCATATCCTGTATTTCAGCTTCAAATTCACCGATCTGTTCATCCATGAAACTTGATAGCTTCGCTAGATGCGGTTTTACTCGCAGCGTGATCAAACCAAGATCAGAAGAATTAGATTTCTGACTGCTCTCATTTTCTGCCCCAACAAGCATGTATCAAGAAACTAGCTCATTACTTTCCAAAATCAAGTTTTCTGAATCAGGGATTTCCATTCATTTAAAGAATTTTTATGCAATGAATTTTGGATCACAGCATATCGGGAGTATATTAAATCATTTTCCCATAGAAACATCCATGACCTCATTAACCTCGTGTTCAAAACAAAATAAGGAAGGCTAACCAACCCCACTGAAACAGCCTATCTATTTCTGAAAAACATCAAGGCCTCGGTACGACCAATCAGAGCTAGACCCAAGAGAATGGAGGGACCGACGAATGATTGATCAACAACTCACAAGCAACCGAATAGCAACTCATTTGCCCAGGAATCAAACCCTTCACACGGCGATTATCTAGGCCCAAGATCTTTTCTTATGCCTGTTAGACCGAGAGCGCTTTCTACGCTTGTGTTTCGCAATCTTGCGTGCCCTTGTTTTTCTCAGATTTCCCATTAGCGATGCAAATAGTTTAACTCTGAATTTGGGCGCAACGCGCCTTGAATCGATCAGCTTTATTCCGATGGATCAAACAGTTCTTCACTGCCTTATCTAGACCGGAAACATAGGCCCGAATCGCCTTGTTTATCGTCTCGTTTTCTCCCTCTGCAATAGCCTGATCTAAATTTTTCTTTAGTGTACTCAAACGGCCCCGCGCCTGTCGGTTACGTAACTGACGCTTAGCATTTCTCCTAATGTCTTTTTTAGCTGCTTTAAGAGTCGGCATAAGATGCGAAATTGGAAACGGAGAAAATGGCGGTCTCCATCCATCGTGTCAACAGGGATTTTTCCACCCATCAGATCTACGACAACACTCACTTTAAGTGTATCGTTAAGAAAAGAGGTCTCCGGGGAGGAATAAGCCGGATTCTGTTACCCTAACTCGACAATTATTAGTTGCCGGGAAATAGGACGCATTTATTTATCTATCGATGAGTTACAACGATTCTCGACGAATCGAGATGCGACATACCCGAGACTTCGTTAGGTGGGCTACCTTATCTCCTATTCTGTCTTGCACCGGATTGGGTTTATCCTGCCCCCTCAGTTGCCCTCAGGGCGGTGAGCTCTTACCTCGCCATTTCACCCTTACCTGACCTCCACGACACTGTCGTAATATGCCGGCCTGGCGGTATTTTTTCTGCGACACTTTCCGTTACTTGGGATTTACATCCTAAATACCCTAGTTTTCACCAGGAATCCTGCCCTATGGTGTCCGGACTTTCCTTTCCCTTCTCAAGGAAGAGAACAAATGCACTCTCCCCGAAGACCTCCGATATCGAACCACGGACTTACTGAATTTGCAAGATAGAAAACTAACAATAGATCAACCGCCCACAATTGTTACAGGAAGTGATTTCCTTGGCAATACGTGCTTCAACTTCAAGATCCGTGGGAAGTTTTATGTGGCACCCAGTACACTTATGCTCCACCACTGGGACGACAATTGGTAATCTTTTTACCTGCGTCTTTACATAATGATAAGATCGAAGTTCTGATTTCCCAATACCCTCCTCAGCCGTCCGAAAATCCTCCTCAGCTCCTTCCAATTCCTGAGAAAACTCCAATTTGTGCTGAGATCGCCGCACTATTTGCTTTTCATACTCCTTAATCGTTACTTTCCGCTGAGCTTCATCGTGTTTCGCTGATTCAGTCGATTCGTCGATCATCAGCATTACTTCAATTTCCTCTTCCTCCAACGTGCTAATCTTGTCCGCAATACTGTCGATCTCGTGCTGGAGAGCACGGTATTCTTCGTTCTTTTTTACTGTCAACTGCTGGGTCTTATAGCGGTTCAATTGGTCTTCAAAAGCTCCCACCTCATTATCGAGATCTTTCCGCCTTAATTCCAACTCTTGGACAGCCTTTTTTACTGACTCGATTGCCTTGTGCTCAGTATCAATCTTGATTTGATATCCCTCAACTTCAACGGGTATCCTTTCCAACTGTTCCAATATTCGGTCACAGCGAGCATCGCACTCTTGCAGCTTTAGGAGATTTCCTATGAACGGGTTAGACATAGTATAAATATACGAGAAATCAATGTAGGCTACAATATTCGGTTGTCCAGTCTCGTTTGTCTCTTGAAACAGATATCTATTTTCAATGTTAAATGGTGCTCCTAAGTCCTCCTCATTTGCTGTTCGCTAAATTTTGCCCCAAGAAAACTCCTAGTTTTTGCAAACCGTGATCAGCCTGAGAAAACCTCTCCTGAAACGAAACCCGGCATCATCGGTCATCGATTTGACCGAAGCCATTTTCGCACCACAAGGATCTTTGAAGAATCATCTGGCCTTCGACCATCGACCTCAGCAGGAACAGATGGCGATTGCTGTAGCGCAGGCGCTGACTAGCGACCAGCCTCTTGTTTTCGAGGCTGGAACTGGAGTTGGGAAAAGCCTTGCCTACTTAGTACCTTCAATCATCCAGGCCATTGAAAGCAATCGGCAGTGCATTCTCTCTACCCATACCATTTCACTTCAGGAGCAACTTATCCGCAAGGAACTAAGACACTGCCGGCGGCTTTTTAGTACCGAACAGAGTTTAAAATCATACGGAAATTTTCGATCAGCTCTCCTTTTTGGCAGAAGTAATTACCTCTGCCCTAATCGCCTGACGAAAGCCCTAACGTCCCAAAATGAACTATTCCCTAGCACCGAAATGGCCGAGCTTAAACGTATTGTGGATTGGGCGGGAGAGACTAAGGAGGGTCTTCTCCATGAGATCACCCCAACGCCGCCTGTAAACGTATGGGAGTGGGTCAATGCAGACGCCAGCTCCTGCAATCGAAATGTCTGTAGACCCGACCATTGTTTTTTCCAAAAAGCCCGCCAGCGCCTCGAAGAGGCAAATCTGATCGTACTCAATCACAGCCTGTTCTTTTCCCTCCTGCGCTCCTCCCTAGCTGGTGATGGCCCGGGAGTCCTATTTCCTAATGACTTCGTTATCCTCGATGAAGCTCAAACCATTCCATCAATTGCTACCGAGCAACTCGGAATACACATCAGCTCCTACGGACTCAACCGCCTCCTCAGGCGCCTGTACAATCCAAACAATGGAAAGGGAATTTTTTCCCTCTGCGGCGCCCCTTCCGACAGGAAGACAGTTGAAGAAGCAATCCAGTTAAGCGACCGTTTCTTTGGCCTTATACGACAAGATCACCTATCTAGCCAAAATATCGTCCGCCTATACGAGGAGAATTGGTGCGATCCCTTTATCAATCCCCACCTTGATAAAATCATCCGAAATATTGGACACATTGCTGACCGCCACACAAAAGAATCCGATCGGGTGGAATTGCGTGATTTAAGGAATCATCTAACACGCTATCGCAATTCTATAACTGAATGCGTTGAGCTCTCTCAACACGATCACGTCTATTGGTTGGAGAAAACAGGACAAGTAGAGAATATCGTAAAGGTGAGAAACGCCCCCATCGATGTTTCCTCCCAACTCCGGGAGTTTGTGTTTTCTCGGCAAACTTCCGTCATTGTTACCAGCGCCACCCTTGCCGAAAATATTCGCCTTGATAGCTTCTCGGAAAAAATTGGAGCCTCCGGTTACCCCGCTGAGAAGGTTACCTCTCCTTTCAATTTCTCTGATCAAATGCGTATTTTTATTGCAACTGATGCACCGGCCCCTTCTCACGAACAACATAATCTAGATCTTGATTTTCTCTGCGACACGATACGGTTTTGCTCTTTGCGGGTTAAAGGTGGTAGCCTCGTTCTCTTTACTAATTACCAGTCTATGTTCGCGGTCGCCGAAATTATTCAAAGCTCCCTTTCAACCCAAAACCGATCTCTCTTCGTCCAATCCAGAGACGGTTCCCGTTCACAAATCACTTCTCGCTTCGCAAAAAAAGGAAATGCTATACTTTTCGGTACTAACAGCTTCTGGACAGGTGTAGATGTTCCTGGCTCAGCCCTATCCCAGGTTATTATTACTCGTCTTCCCTTCGAAAACCCCAATCATCCAATTATTGATGCCAAATGCCAATGGATTCAATCCAACGGCGGGAACCCTTTCACACAACACACCCTCCCCGAAGCCGTTCTCAAGCTGAGACAAGGAGTCGGCCGACTCATCCGAAATGCTTCTGACCGAGGAACCATTACCATCATCGACTCTAGAATCCTTAACCGCCCATACGGGAAACGGTTTCTTGAAGTCCTTCCGCTCTCTCACCATATCCCTTTCAGCTGTTCTAACCGATCTGAGGTCTTTGTCCCGTTAGTTTAACTTTTGCAACGGCAACTTTCAGGATTAAAATCAATATTAATTATAGCATGGAGGCGAAGATCAAGATCCGTTTCCAACTCGGATAGGAGACACATAACCCGAAGAGTCTACTACAGATAGTAAACAAGTGCCATCAGACAATAGGAACAAATCGAGTTTGATACCGTCCGCCAAACCTTGTAGCATCAAATTCCAACTTATTCCCAGCAGTGGCATCGCCAATATTCAAACAAAGGAAGGGCTGAAATACAAAGGCTGACGTTCCCAAGAACTCAAGGATTTCATCGCCTGAATCAGATTACTTAGCAGCCCTGATAATGCAAATAGAACGGCGATCATCGTCTACAGATTAAACAACTTGGTAACATTCTACGTGTCCTATCCCGAAAAATATCCGTTATTCTGGTAACTTCAAGTGCTCCCGAACACATCCTAAGTCAGGAATTAATGGAGCCGATCGGATTCGAACCGACGACTTCCACAATGCCATTGTGGCGCTCTTCCAACTGAGCTACGGCCCCAAAATTCTCGTGTCGCAAACTTGTCAGTTAGTTCCCTTATAAGGTCAATATTAATTAACCCAAGGTTATGGCAATACATCCAAACAACTAACGTCAAACCCGAGTAATCGGTCTAACAGGCTACTATTTCTAATCACACATAATCTATCCCACTCAGATTATGTGTGATTAGAAACAATGAGATCTTAAGTTATTTTCTGGTACAGATATCGCCGGCACCCTGAGCTTCTAATATTTAGCCACTGAAAGGAGAATTCCTAAATCCGAATCCTCCTATTCGGTTGACAACCTTTTTAAAAGCCGAAGCGTCCTTCTCTAAGCTTCAATTAAAGGAGGAAACTAATGCGTGCGATAATGGTCATGTTTGACTCTCTTAACCGCCACATGCTGCCACCATATGGGTGCGACTGGACCCATACCCCTAACTTCCGGCGTCTGGCAGACCGATGTGTAACTTTCGACAATAGTTATATTAGTTCTATGCCCTGCATGCCTGCCCGAAGAGAACTCCATACCGGGCGTCCCAATTTTCTCCATCGATCCTGGGGCCCATTGGAGCCTTTTGATGACTCTGTTCCCCAAATGCTCCACCAAAATGGAACATCGAGTCATCTAATCAGTGATCACTACCATTACTGGGAAACAGGAGGCGCTAACTATCATGCCCAGTACAGCACCTGGCAGTTCAAACGAGGACAGGAGGGGGATCCCTGGATGGGACAAGTGGCCGAGCCTGTCATACCTGACGCCGAGGGACAAAACGCAGTCGATGATGTCTGGCATCGTCAGGATCGAATAAACCGTGGGTTTATGAGGGAGGTTTCTGAACAACCGCAGAGCAAGACCTTTGCGGCCGGGCTTGAATTTATTCGACGCAACTATCGTGATGACAATTGGTTCCTTCAGATCGAGACCTTCGATCCTCACGAACCTTTCTTCACCCAACGGGTATTTCAAGACCTTTACCCGGACCTTTTCCCAGAAGGCAAAGCTCCCCTATTCGATTGGCCAAAATACGAAGAGGTTAAGGAGTCGACTGATCTTGTGAAGCAGTGTCGCGGTCACTATGCTGCTCTACTCAGCATGTGCGATGCAAGCCTTGGAAAAATTCTAGACACCATGGACAAACTTGATCTCTGGAAGGATACCATGCTCATAGTCTGGACCGACCACGGATTCCTCTTGAGTGAGCACGGTTGGTGGGGCAAGGGCCGCATGCCATGGTTCAATCATCTCGCTAATACACCTTTCTTCGTTTGGGATCCCCGTAACGGGAAGGCCGGAGAACGGCGCCAGTCCCTCGTTCAACCAGCTATTGATCTAGGACCTACTCTTCTCGATTTTTTCGGCCTTGAGCTAACAAGCGAGATGCGAGGTTCTAACCTCAAAGATGTGATCGAATCAGACACATCCGTTCGGAACGCCGCCATCTTTGGGACCCATGGTGGTCATGTAAACGTAACCGATGGTAAATTCGTCTATATGCGATCGGCCGTTAGTCCAGAAAACACTCCGCTCTACAACTACACTCTGATGCCCGCCCACATGCGTGAAATGTTCAGACCAGAAGAATTGCAGGAAGTTGAACTAACCGGCCCTCTGCCCTTCTCCAAAGGCTGTCGGGTTATGAAGATCCCTACACGGGGTGACATGCCTAATTGGGATCAGCATACTTTTGGTACCCGCCTCTACGACCTAAAAGAAGACCCCTACCAGAGTACGCCCATCACCAACTCGACCTCCGAAGCCAGAATGATAGAACACCTCGGACAACTTATGCAGTACTATGACGCCCCTGAAGAACAATTTGAACGGCTGGGGCTTTAGGCTGATGAGTATCTTGGTATCGACTTATATTTACTTCGGGAATTCTAACAGATAGGAAACATCCTCCAATCGAAACTTGGCTTAATTAAATCCTAGTCTAGCCGAAAAGTAATTCTTGGACGGTACCCGTTTCCATATGGCGTCGGCCCCAACCTCTGAACATTCCCAAGAGCTTGATTACCCTGAACCAAAGAAACCGCTTGGATCACAGAAGCATCAAAATCGACATTGCCTGAAGTACTTACAACTTCAATCTCGCTGATTCGTCCCTTGGAGTCCACCTTGAACTGGACGGTCGCTTCCAGTCCTCCTAAATTGGTTAGCTTAGGTTTGTTCCATGATTGGTTTATCCGCTTCTTAAGGCTCAACATGTACCGCTTCAATTCGGACTGAGTCGTATCCTTAGAAACAACATCAGTCCCTTCAGTGGCATGGGAAAAATCTCGAATCCTTCCCTTCAGTGGATCGAGATCAAAACTCTTAATTGCTACTTTCGGTGGTTTTATCTCTGCGAATTCAGCCGTATTTGGAGGACCGTGTCTTTCAAGGAATTCATCGAACGAGAGAGGCTCCTGATGGGATTCTAACTCCTCAACTCGGTCAAATTCCTCAACTTCCTCTAATCGGGGTTCCCCTATTGGATCCGCTTTCAAAGGAAGCTCAACTGAGCTGGGTGGGGAGGTAAGAACAAACTCATGAGACTCAAATCTTTCTCTGAAAATGTTTACCTGAGAACCAAACAAAAGCGAAAAAAAGAAAACTGTGTGCAGCGTGATAGAAAAAACAAGAGCCCGTATTTGGACCCTATCTCGTCCACCGAAGCCAACACTCCAACTCGATTCCTGCGTCATTATACGACGATCCTGAAATTTAATCTCCCTCGTTATTAAAAATCTGTAACACGCAACGCTTTCTTTCGCCTCACTCTCCGTTTCAGGTGAAAATACGATACCCCTAATTCACCTCAGTATCGAGGCTGATTCGTGTCAAACGGTTCTCCTTAATCAAATCAATCACTGAAATTACACGCTGGTAGGGCAGATTTCGATCTGCACGCAGATGAATTGTCGGTGGGAATGGTTTGTTTCCCAAATCGCGCAAGCGCGCCTTTAACTGAAGCTCGTCGACAATCTCTTCACTCCAAAAAATAACACCATGGGCATTAAGGGAAATAGACTGATGGCGATCTTCGTCTGATCCTTCCATTAAATCAGCTGACTCGGTCGGGAGATCCAGATCGATTGATTGCTCTAGCAACGGAGCGGTTATTATAAATATGATAAGTAGAGCAAAAGCCAAGTCGATCAAAGGCGTCACATTGATCTCGGAAAGGGCGCCAAGACGCTTCTGGCGATGGAATGTTCGAGCCATTAGATTTCTATCTGCCGTTTTATTTTATCCCCGCGTGCCGGGATAAGTCTGATCGAGAAGAGTCTTCGTATTCAAATCTATCAGCCAAAGAACTAGCAAAGTTTTCAATTTCGGTGATCATCAATTTCGTAAGAGTGAGTAAAAAATTGTAGCCAAATACAGAAGGGATTGCAACCAAGAGACCCGCCACAGTGGTGAGCAGAGCTCCTGAAACACCTGGCGCAAGAATCTGAATGCTTGCCGAACTCTCCATCGCGATTGACCCAAAGGCATCCATGACTCCCCAAACTGTACCGAGAAGTCCTAGGAAGGGCGCACCCGTCACAATTGAACCTAGCAGCGCCATCCTCTTCTCATACTCGATCGTCACTTCAGCCACTCCTCGTTGCAAAGCGTTTTCAACATAGCCGATTCTTGCCGAAGACGAAGCATCAGAGCGATGATACGCCCCAAGCGCTTCTTTAAGTAGAGTCGCATACGGGCCGATAGCAGTACTTCGGAATCTTGGGTCCAATCCCACAATTGACTCTACCTTCCCTAATCTTCTATCAAGTCCCCGATTCAATGAGCGGAGACGGGAAAGATCGAGATATTTCCCGATCATGACTGTCCAAGCAATCAAACTGAATAAAACCAAAAATAAAACAATGACCTTCCCGGCCAAATTAGAGTGTTGAAAGTAAGTGAAAATGCCACCTATCAGTGGCTCACATTCCAAAACCCATGAAACAGTTTCCCAATTCATTTCATATTCTATCGATACAAATTTCTCCTTTCTTTCATACCCGCTCCGCTGCTTGCCTAGCAACTTAAAATCGTGATAAAGCGAAATTCGATCAATTCATGATTTAGATTGCGATCGAGGTTTCGAACTCATTTTCTTGAACCTCGGCCCAAGGTATTCGAATTGGGTAATAAGGCGTTGCTTGAATTTCGAAATCAGATACCAAATTTGTCATAGAAACAGCCGCTATAGGGTTACCGGAAAATGAACTATAAGGAAATTGCTCTTCAAGAACTCGAGAAAAAGGGCAGTGCATTAAGCACGAAGAACGCCCTCGTCGGTTTCGACGGCACTGTTACGAAAACCGCTTCCCCATGCAACCTGAAATCTAATTCGCATGAGGATAACTTACCGATTGAATCCATCACCTCTTTCGCGCAGAGGATACAGGGTGCATCCGAAAAAGAAGTGGGTTTTAATCTAGATCTTCCCAGGGAACAAATCGGCGGAATAGGCCCAAGTCTAGCTCAAGCCCTTATTGCATTTGACCTCAATGTTCGTTACATTGGCGCTTTGGGACATCCTTCCATACACCCGATTTTTCAGGAGTTTGCCAAGAGAACTAATGCCGTATCACTCTGCAATCCCAGTGTGATACTCAAACTAAAATTTGACGACGGTACAATCAGTTTATCAACCTCGAAAGATCTTTCAGAAATAACGTATGCTGGGATAGTGGAGAAACTAGGCGAGGGGGCACTTTTCGACGTTATTTCCAGAGCAGATCTCATGGCAATGGTGAATTGGTCAGATACCCCCAATATGACAGCGATTCTATCAGCATTGCTCGACCGGGTCTTTCCAAATCTCGGACCAAGGGAACAGGGTAGGATTTTCTTCTTCGATCTCCCAAATTTAATCCACCGAACCGACGGGGATATTAATACCGCTTTATCCACCATCTCGCGATTTCGCTCTCACGGTCAAGTTACCCTGGGACTGAATCTCGAAGAAGCAAAGCGCATTTCTTCCGTCCTCGGCAAACAACTCGTCGAGGAAAATGCAGAGGGAATCAAGGAAATCATCTCCCATATTCGACAAGAGCTCTCCCTCACCTGTGTGACGGTACAATCCGAGGCATCAGCCGGTTGCACCACGAAAGAAGACACATGGTGGATCGAGGGATCCAACAGACGAGATTTTCAACTCCGAGTCGGAATTGAAAACGAATTTAAAGCAGGTTTTATAACCGCCCAACTAATCGGCTTAAGTACCCCGGCCTGTCTAACCTTGGCCGCAGCCGCGGCTGATACCTATGCTCACACTGGGAAGCATCCTTCAGTTGTCGAGGTCAATAGTCAAATTCGCGATTCGGGAACCTGAAAATGGCCAAAAAGAAAACTGCGGCTAACAAAAAGGCAAAAAATGATTCACAGAGCCTTAATCGTATAGTTTCAACCACCGACAATGGAAGGGACTCTAATAAATCGAAAGGATGGCTAATTACTTTCGAGGGTTCTGAAGGCTGCGGGAAAACCACCCAAATCGGTCGAATCGCCACTCGATTTGAAGGCTTGGGTTTCAATGTTGTAGTCGCTCGGGAACCAGGTGGTACCGAGATCGGTGAGGAGATAAGGCATCTCCTTAAATTTGCTCAACCCAGTCATGGAATCTATCCCGAAACTGAATTACTCCTTTTCGCTGCTAGTCGTGCCCAATTAGTCAGGGAAGTTTTCCTCCCCTCCTTAAAACGAGGGGACATCGTCCTATGCGACCGATTCCTTGACTCGACTACCGTCTACCAAGGGGTTGGCCGACAGATCGCCACAGACCCGGTTCATATGATCAACAACTTTTCAGCAGGAAACATAATTCCTGATGTCACGGTGGTCATCGATCTTGCTGCAGAAATTGGTTTCGAACGAATTATGCATCGTGTCACCAGTACTCCTGATCGTCTTGAACAAGAAACCATTGGATTCTATCGCAAAGTCAGAGAAGGGTACCTCATGCTGGCAAAGGCGACACCAGACCGTTTCGTCGTCGTTGATGGAACCGAGTCCCGCGAAAGGATCGAAGAGCGGATTTGGGATGAACTTAGTCAGCGGATTATCTGAGCACCTTCGCTACAGCCGACCGGTCGAAGTACTGGAACGCTCCCTGGAAAAGAATAGGTTGGCTCACGCTATTCTTCTCCACAGCAACAGTCTGCCAACACTTAGCGAAGTCGCCCTTGTCATCGCCCAAAACCTCCTATCCTTATCATCCCAAACTAAAGACCATCCCGATCTTTTTACGCTTCGTCCTACGGGAAGGGGCAGACAGATAAAAATTGAAGATACGCGAAGACTCATCCGCTCGATACAGCATTCCCCTAATCAAGCAAACCACAAAGTTGCTATCATTTATGAAGCAGACCGTATGAATGCCGCTGCTGCCAACGCCTTTCTAAAGACTCTTGAGGAACCACCAGCCGACACTACGGTTCTTCTCCTCTCCACCAAACCTTATAGCCTTCTCGCAACCATTCGCAGCCGTTGCTTTAATTTTCGGCTTCCGATAGACTCTGATGGCCTGGATGACAGTCGTTGGTTGAATTGGTTGAATGACTATGTAGGGTGGCTTGAACGATTGCTCCTTAATCCGAGAAAAGGTTCGGAAGTAGCACTGGTAATCGTTATACTCTATGGCCTCGTCTCTCGTTTTCTGGATTTACTCGAGAATCTCGCAGACGACCATTGGAAAGGTGAAAAAATCTCTCTACCAGAAGGGATTGAGGAAGAGGAAATAGATGCCATCAAAACCGGTGTCCGGAAGGGGATCCGACACAGGATGCTCGGAGAGCTGGAACAATCCACCCGAGATTTTGCTTTAAACAAAAAACACACTCATAATTCTTTATTGTTTAGAAGACTAGCCAGCTCCACTGAAGAATTGGAGCAGGTAGTCGGCCTTCTCGAAGTCAATCTTAATGAAGGTACTGCTCTCGAAAAGTTCCTCTTAGCTTCGCTCCGGATTTGGAGTAGCCTGGAATAGTCTAAGATACCATAATTTTTTCCACTCGATATTTGTACGTGCTGAAAACTTGCTCAATAAGCTCCTAGACTCTCCGATTTACTGTGACTATAAAATTATAAACCGTTATTAATAAGGCCTTTAAAATTGTCTAGATACACATTCACCCGTTCAGATAATCACGACAAATTACTGGCCAAGAGACGGGGATTCCTTGGGAAACCCTCCAATACACCATGTAATCAATCCATCCAAAGATACAGAGTGGCAAGAGACGCTCTTTCCCAAGCCGAGCAAGTTGCCGATAAAATCACGGTTTAAGTAACTGTAAATTGTATGAGAGATTTATCTCCCCATGCTCCTATTTAGTAACATTCAGTCTTATTCTATTCGGCTGACAGGGAAACCATCTTGGGACCAATCGACATTGACTCTCCTAGCCTTCCTTTCCCACGATGGAGCTGCCGCCTCATTCCAAGTATGCTGAAAAACAGACGCAATCTCACTCCAATGATGGAGCAGTACCTAAAGATACGTCGAGGACTGCCCCCTGATACACTGCTGTTTTTTCGCTTGGGCGACTTTTACGAAATCTTCCAGGATGATGCTAAAGAAGGAGCACCAATTCTTGGAATCACTCTGACTCAAAGGAACGGAATGCCGATGGCGGGCGTCCCATACCATGCTGCTGATAGTTATGTTAACAAACTCCTCGCTGCGGGTAAAAAAGTGGCAATCTGCGACCAGGTTGAGTCTCCCAAGCCAGGGAAAATTGTTAAAAGGGCACTCACGCGAATCCTCACTCCTGGAACTGCTCTAGAAGACCATCAGATCGAATCAAACAGAAATCATTTCCTCCTCGCTCTTAACTTTGATAGGTCGAAGCTACTGGCAGCTTGGCTAGATCTAACAACCGGGGAGTTCCAAATTGCTGAGGAAGAAAATCCTGATAACCTCATGTCGGTTTTCACCAGTATCGATCCTCGTGAAATCATTACTCCAGAATTTGGTCGCCAGGAATGGCGTAAAAACGATAAACTCAATTTATGGCTGGAACAATTTGACCGATTCTGTGATGGCCGACCTCTTTCCGAGATATCAGATTTTCATTTTGATCGCGACACCGGAAGGCAGACGGTCACAGATGCTTTAGGAGTACTGAATCTCGAAGGATTTGGCATCTATGATGATCATCCTGCTCTGGGCTCAGCCGGCGCCCTCGTCTGTTACGCCACTGAAAGCCTTTGCGCTAAACCGAAAAACTTGGGAAAGATAAAGGAATATCGAAGTTCGAACAGTCTCCTTCTTGACCCAGCGACTATTAGAAATCTCGAGATCTTTCAATCCGCCCAAAACACTACAAAAGGTTCCCTTTTAGTTGCTATGGACCGCACTGTGACAGCAGCGGGAGCACGCCTCCTGGAGAATTTTCTCTCCGAACCCAAGCTCGACCTCGTGGAAATGAAAAGGCGACAGCAATGCGTTGGAGAATTCCTTAAAGCTCCCCAGTGCGTATCTGAACTTCAAGAGTACCTGAAGTGTATTCGAGACCTTCCGCGGGTTATCGGACGAATGCAGAACCGACTCAACAACCCCCGAGAGCTTGGAAGCGTACGTGATACCCTTCAACAAATTCCTCTCATTTCACGAGTTCTCAATCAATTTTCGGGAACGGTTATTCACAATCTCTCAGAGCAGGTACGGGATTTCCCAAAGATGCGGGAGCTCCTTCAACGCTCTCTCGAAGATGAACTCCCCAGCCAGCTCCAGGATGGTGGATACATCCGAAATGGATATAACTTAAAGCTAGATGAGTTACGAAGACTCAACCGGGAAAACAAAGCTTGGATTTCACAATTGGAGCAAGAAGAACAAAAACGAACTGGGATCAAAAATCTCCGGATCCGTTACAACCACGCTTTCGGATACTTCTTCGAAGTCTCAAAGTCCAACCTGCATCTTGTACCCGACAACTATGTCCGTCGGCAAACCATGACCAATGCTGAACGATTTTACACTGAAGCACTCAAGGAGAAAGAGCAGGAAATCCTCCATTCTGACGAGAAAGCCATTAAACTTGAAGAATCCCTCTTCTTCGATATAGCCGCGAATATTCTAGCAGAAGCCAATTATCTTCTTATTGCGGCTAATGCCCTTGCCGAAATTGATCTTTATCTTGGTTGGTCCAAAATTGCACGAGAGTGGGACTACTGCTGCCCTATTCTGGATGACGGAAATTGTATCGAAATCGAGGAAGGGCGTCATCCCGTAGTGGAACAAACAATGAAAGGGAAACGTTTCGGACTCGCTGGAACCCATGCTTTTGTTCCTAACGACGCGAAATTAGAATCCACGGAGGAACAGATCGTCCTCATAACCGGCCCCAATATGGCTGGGAAATCAACCTTCATCCGCCAAGTTGCACTAATCACGCTCATGGCCCAAGTTGGTTCCTGGATTCCCGCCAAAAAATGTCGGATTGGACTCGTAGATCGGATCTTCTCTCGGGTCGGAGCATCCGATGAACTTGCCCGTGGAAATTCGACGTTCATGGTGGAAATGAACGAGACTGCCAACATCCTTAATAACGCGACCGATCGTACGCTTATCATTCTCGACGAAATCGGTCGAGGCACCAGCACGTACGATGGTCTTAGCATCGCTTGGGCAGTCGTCGAACACCTCCACGGGAAAGGGCCACGCGGTCCACGCACCCTCTTCGCGACGCACTACCATGAATTGACTCAACTTGAGAAGCTCCTCCCCAGAGTACGCAACTCCTGCGTAGCCGTAAAAGAGTGGAACGACGAAATCATCTTTGTCCGTCAAGTGGTCAATGGGTCATCCGACAGAAGCTACGGAATTCAGGTCGCCCGCCTCGCTGGTCTACCTAGTAGCGTAATTGAGAGAGCCAAGATCATCCTCGACAAACTCGAAGCCGACGACTCTAGCCATAATCTCCTGCGCAAACGGATGAAAAAAATCAAAGCATCCAGAGAAAACGATGGAGAACCGGGTCAGCTCGATCTATTTTAATCTCCCCCTTTTCCCATCCCGTTAGGATTGAAAGGGAGAAAGTTAGCTAATAACTCTACCTAGCACACTTAAGGTTGTCCCTATACCTATTTATTTTACACCCTTAACAGTAATTAGGTTAGGCATATTCAATAAAACAAAGAAGCTGATAGCAAATATTTAGAGCGAATAATTCGGGTGGAAGAGCATGGTATTCAAAAGGGGATATCTTCATCACGTTCGCCACCATAGTCCGTATTGTCTTCAGGAATAAAATCGACATCCGAATAATCTGTTGGATCATCAGTAGAAGAGGATTCGTCTTTCATAAATCCGATTTTCCAAGCGCTTAAATCCACAAAGTAGCGGCCTTTATACTCCCGGCCTCTGATATCGAAATTGACCCTGACTATATCTCCTTTTTTGAATTGCTTGAGCAAATCTACCTTCTCCTTAAGACAGTCAAATTTAATCTCCTGGGGAAAGCGTTCATCGGTAGTAATAACGAACTCCCTCTTCGTAAAACCACTGGGAAACGTTTGAATATCGAAGATCTCCTTAATTGTTCCAGTATGTTCGAATGCCATACCAATAAATAAAAATATTTCCTACAAGATTGTCGACTAATTCCGGGAGGGAACTCATTTAATAGAAGGCATTGACAAGAGGGAGAAACCATTGACCTAGTATTGAGAAACGAAACTATCCTGCTAGTTCCAAAGATCCTAAAGATGAGCGAAGCCCAACCCAATATTCTACTGATATCAACCGACCATTGGCCAGCTGCACTCCTGGGAACGGCAGGTCACCCAGCGATACAAACCCCAACATTGGATCAGTTGGCACGGAATGGGATTCGCTTCACGAACTGTTATGCTGAATGTCCTGTCTGCATTCCAGCTCGCCGAACTCTTATGACCGGTACTAGTCCACGTATTCATGGAGACCGCGTCTTCAAGGAAAATCTATCAATGCCCGAGCTTCCAACTATGGCTCAGACATTTCGAGAGGCTGGCTATCAAGCCACGGCCGTAGGTAAACTTCACGTCTACCCCCAGCGTAACCGGATAGGATTCGATGATGTGATCTTGGATGAAGAAGGCCGAACTCAGTACGGGGTCACCGACGATTATGAAACCTATTTAGGAAATACGGGGTACGTCGGACAGCACTTCCTTCATGGAATGGGTAACAACGAATACACGACTCGAGCCTGGCATTTACCTGAGGAGACTCACGTTACCAATTGGGCTACTAGAATGATGGCAAGGGCTATAAAACGTCGAGATCCAACCCGCCCTGGATTCTGGTTTCTTTCCTATCGGCATCCTCACCCACCTCTCGTTCCATTAGCAACCTATCTCGATCTTTACCGTGATATTGAATTAGATGATCCTTTTGTAGGGAACTGGGCTCAGTCGTCTACTCTACCATTCCCTCTTCAAGCAAAGACTGCGCAAACCAGGGATGTAGAATTAAATAACACAGTCCGGACTAAAATGGCACGCAGAGCATTCTATGCGCTTTGCACACATATTGACCACAGCATACGAATAATAATAGGCACTCTTCGAGAAGAGGGACTACTCGACAACTCCATAATCTGCTTCACCTCTGATCACGGTGATATGCTCGGGAACCACATGATGTGGGCTAAAAGACTATTTTACCAATGGTCAGCTAATATTCCAATGATTTTATTGGGAAGAGCTGGGGACGACAGAGTTCCAAGCAATTGCATAGATCACCGCCTAGTAGGCTGGCAAGACGTTATGCCCACCCTACTTGACCTAGCAGGCATCAAAATTCCAGATACAGTTGAAGGAATATCGATGTTAGGGGAAAAAAAACGAGCCTTTATCTATGGAGAAGTAGGAGAAGATGATCATGCCTGCCGCATGATTCGCGAAGGTCAATTTAAGTTGGTCTACTACCCAGTTGGAAACCATCTTCAGCTATTCGATCTACAAACAGATCCCAACGAATTGAACGATTTAGCATCCACCAAGAAACATCCTGAAATACTCGCATCATTGACTAGACGCTTGGTCGCACAACTCTACGGTGACGACAAATCGTGGTTCCATGATGGCAAACTAATCGGCAAACAGGATAAGACTTTTCAGCCAAGCTCGAACCGTGATCTGACCAGCCAAAGAGGGCATCACTTCCCGTCACCTCCCAAAACCGATATTTCCCAAATTCGATGGAATTAGCTTCGAAGCCAGCGCCTTTCCTTTTTGGAGATTGATACTCAATTACGTACATGGGCGATTCTCACCCATGTACGTAACCGCTACTAGTCTCTTAATCTCTTCTCGTTAACAACTCGAAAATAGCGTTAAAATTCGAAAGTAGCCCTTATGAAAGTCACCGAAATCAAGACCTTTTTGATACACCCTGGTGCAGCCAAAAACTGGCTCTTCGTCCGGGTTGAAACTGACCAAGGCTTTCATGGATGGGGAGAAGCCTACACCCAATCCGATCGCGATCGAACGATCGAAGTCCATCTGCATCAGCTGGGGAGATATCTGGTTGGAAGAAACCCTTTTGACATAAAGCATTTCACCTACGTTGCCTACACCGATTTCGCTAGCAAACGAGGATCGATGGATCTTTTCAGCGCCATTAGCGCTATCGAGCAGGCTCTATGGGATATTGTGGGCAAAGCCCTTAATCAACCTATATACAATCTCCTTGGAGGACCATGTCGTAAACGGATTAAGGTATATGCCAATGGATGGGGTAGTTGGTATGATCCTGAAAAGCCCCTCCAACATCTTGGAGACCGTGCTTCTGCCTTAGTCGACAGAGGATTCACAGCTCTCAAGTTCGACCCGTTTCCAGGACCCTGGCGCGCCTTTATCAGTCGCGATGATGAGGAAGTCGCCTTGGAACGGCTAAAAGTGGTGCGCGAAGCCGTCGGACCCAAAGTCGAAATCTTAGTAGAGGTCCATCGGCGTCTCTCACCCTCACATGCAATTCGAGTAGCTCGAATGATGGAAGCCTATAATCCTTATTGGTATGAGGAGCCGGTCTCGGCGCGAGATATCGATGGTCTCGTTGAAGCTAAGCGAGACATCAAGATTCCGGTGGTCACTGGAGAGGAACTTTACACCAAAACCGAGTTCCGTCCAGTATTTGAAAAACGCGCCACAGATATTATCAACCCAGATGTTTGCAACTGCGGCGGTATTCTTGAACTGAGGGAAATCGCCGCTATGGCCGAGTCTTATCATATCTCCGTTTCGCCTCACAACTATAACAGCACCACTATCGGCCTTGCTGCTACCCTTCAAGCCTCTGCCGGTATGCCTAATTTCCTCATTACTGAATTCTTCGTTAATTTCGAACCAATCAGTCGGGAGATCTCTGTGGTTCCGTTTGAAGTTGAGTCCGGTTACATCGAACTCCCCGCTGGTCCTGGACTCGGAATCGACCTCGATGAATCAGCCATGGAGAGACACCCCTATAAAGAATTCGATACACGTAGCCTGATAACACCAGATAAAGAAGTGCATTAAACTCGGCTAACCCCAATGAAAGGCTATTAAACACAGAGATAGGAAACGAATAACCTTCTACCTTTTAACGCTCATTCTCTCTGCCCTGACTCCACCAGGTTGAGGTGAGACACCTATCCGGGTTCCAATTGCTGTTGGGATTCGGCCTTTTCCTCAATCTCAGTCCAGTCCCATAGCTGCGGAATGAATTCGACTTCAGTCCACATTTGCGCCTGATCAAAATAATGAGGGCTTCCTGGGTGACCTGATGCACCTAATGGGACGATCCATTTTGAATTTCTCCAATCGGATGAATCGAATACGTAACGAGTCACCGAGAGGCTAGTAACTTGGTATCGACTGATTGCAGTATAACCCCCTGCCAAAGGGGTATCTGCATCGCCGTGCACAGCTAGAGAAGGAGGATCAAGCTGATTAGCCGCCTCGGGGAAGTAAACTGAAAGAGGATGTCGAGGCTTGGTTCGATGTGTTTTTCCCCATTCCCATTGCGAAGAATCCCGACCCATTCTCTCGGAAAGCAACCGGCATGCAGAGGAAAAGCTATCTTTAAGCAAATCATCCCAAGATATTTCCCCACACAAGAGACAATCGGAACCTTCCACCAATGCCCGGTCGATTTCAGTTGCAACCATCTTGAGATGAAAATCGGCTCCCGCTGTGTCAGAGAGGATGACATCCCCATCTCTACCAAATAACGCCCGGACAACCTGCTCAATAATTTGGGCTCTAACCTCTGCATAAATCGTTGGTTCGATCCTGTTGTGATCCATTCGGTAGTCCCATTTCTCCAGGATTGAGCACGCCTCCAAAGAAGCGGAATCGTTGCCTTTTGCTCTGATCAATCTACTGACTAGATTACGCGCTGGAATTGAGACCTGATCGGACAGTATCGATGCCATATCTCCAACTGTTATTGCTTCCAATTCAAGGATCCTTTTCTGAATCCGTTCCACCCGATATCCGGGCGCATATTGTATTCCAATATAATAAGGATAGTCATTTTGGGCCACCCGCTGATTACAAGTAATAGCATATCCACACTCTGGATTGATTGACCGAGGAAGGTCGTATTGCGGTATGTAGCCGCGCCATTCATTATTACCAAGGTACCCAGGAACCGCCCGCCAACCATTGGATTCATCGCGAACTGGTATCCTTCCTTCATGCAAATACCCAAAATTACCGCTGGTATCGCAGACTGCATAATTATTCACTCGATCATTCCATTTCTCAAATGCCGCGTGAAGTTCATTGACAGATCGTGATTGCATGGCGTCTCGCATAGCATCAACCCAAGGCGTACCTTCGATAAGTCCCGGATCGGATATAGCTATTCCATGCCCTTCTACCGGGTTTCCTGCTACGATGGGTCCGTGATGAGTAATCGTCACTTCTAAGTCGACTGGATTTGCTTCCTTAACCTCTAATCTTTCGCTCAGAACGATAGCCTTTTTCCACTTGTCCTTAAATTGGAATTCCCTCTCTCCATTGACCTCTCGAAATCGCTCAATGAAAAGGTCCTGAGTATCGGCGCTACCGAACGTCATACCCCATGCCACATGTTCATTGTGACAGAAGTGCATAACTCCCGGCATACCAGGGATAGAATATCCGATAATTGAATAATCAGGACACCTGAGGTGTGTTTGGTAGTAAACACTAGGCGTATCCAATGCGCGATGTGAGTCACCGGCCACCATTGGATGGCCAGATCGAGTGCAAACTCCTCCTACCGCAAATGCATTCGATCCCATATCGGATTCCCCAAGCCAATTCACTTCCTCGGCAACTTTTAAGAGTTCCATCAGCCCATCCAATGGTTCCCCACGCCATTCCTCTCCCGGAGGAACGGTTATAAGGTGACCATAGGGATAGCCCTTGATGATCCTGGCAAGCGCAGAAGCGGTCTTCTGATTCTGGGCCAATCGAGTACGAAGAAGCTTGGGCTCAAATGTCCCTAATAGTGTATTCCTCATCTTATACACTACGATGCAATGCCAAGGCTCCCAGGTTTCTGGTATACAACCGAGAAGACGATATTCAATTGGGACACCTCTGCCGGACCAAGAATCATTTATCCCTGAAGACTCAATATAGGCATTTACCCCAGCAGCATAACTATCGAGCATTTTGCGAGATTCTTCGCTGCAAGTGTCGTAATCGAGCCTCGCAGTCCGACCCATTCCGACCGTCCTCATAAATCGATCTTGGCTAACTGCATCGAGCCCGATATATTCGGCCCATCGCCCCAGGGCTCTCATTCTGTCGTAATCCATGTGCCAAAGGCGATCCTGCGCTGTCGTAAACCCCTGCGCAAAATAAAGGTCCGCTTCGCATTCTGCCCTAATGTGAGGTATCCCCCAGGAGTCGCGAAAGATCTCAACCGAGGATTTCAATGCGGCAAATCGTATTGTCGACCTAACGTCAGGAAGAGAATGATCTAGATCGTGTTGAGGAATCTTGGACACTATTAATCCGTTTCGTCAAAATTATCGCTTCCTTCGACCCCAGCTAAGCTTTAATTAATCTCACATTAATCCACCACGTCAAGTCGACCTGGAAGAACTTGGGTTGGCAAACTACCATCTTCCTCTAAATACAAGCTGAAGCAAAATCAATTTCTTAATAAAATGCCACCCCGTAACCATCCTATCAACTTCCGAGATCATCTTCAGTTCTAACAAACTGAGCTTAGGATTTGAAAAGCTTTCTCCTTATCGATTGCGATCTGTCTACGCAGAGCATCAAGGTGAGGGAAACGAATCTCAGGTCGTATGAAGGTGTACCACTTAACAACCAATTTTGTACCTAATTGAACATCTAAATCTTTCAAAAGGTGCACCTCCAAAAGGGGTTCCCCCTTTTCCGAAGTAGTCGGCCTAATCCCATAGTTTGCAACACCTGGAAGGCATTTTTCGCATCCCTCTAAAACAACCCTTACAGCATAAACTCCAAAACGAGGGAACAATTCTGGAGTCCAGGAGAGATTCAAAGTTGGAAATCCGATTCCACGACCGATTTTTTGACCGCGGCAAACCCTTCCCGCGCAGGAATATACATATCCTAACAGTTGGTTTGATTCCTCGATTCGACCTGCCTGAATATGTTCGCGGATTCTCGTACTGCTGATGTCCTCCCCATTCAGTTTAATACGCTCAACACTGAAAACATGGAGCCCAAGGCGCCTGGCCTCTTTAATCATAAGGCAGACATCTCCTCTCCGATTCTTCCCAAAACGATAATCTTCGCCCACGAAAACAGAAACTAATGTCGGAAGGGTTTGCTTCAGTGTAGTCAAGAAATCCTCCGCTTCAACCTGCGCAAATATCTGAGTGAACTCCTTTTGAATCACAAAATCTACTCCCATCTCGTAGAGAATAGACGTCTTCATTTTCGATGAGATTAAAAGCGGAGTAGGGTTCTCTGGATATAGAACGCGGCTTGGGTGAGGGTAGAAAGTGAGAATACCTGAAACATCGCCACTACGTCTGGCAGATTGTATTGCGGCCTCTATGACCGCCCGATGTCCCAGATGGACACCATCGAACATGCCAATTGCAAGATGTAGTGGATTTTTGCCTACCTTTACCTTATCAAACTCAGTTACCGCTCCCGACTGCTTCATAGAACATTACTGGGAACGGCCTGATATACCGGGATAAGAATTCTCTGCAGTTCACCAAATTCGGTCGATTCAAGTTCCTTGAGGGAAATGGCATCTTCGATTAGGAAGCGTTCAATCGCAGTCCTCCTAAGAGTCGCTAGATAGGCACCACAGCCTATCTTCTGTCCCAAGTCATGTACAATGGTACGCACATAGGTGCCTTTGCTACATTCGATTCGAAACTGAACTTTAGGAGACTCAAAATCCAGCATTTCGATCGAGGTTACTCGAATGAACCGGGGCTCACGCTCAATTTCTTTTCCTTTTCTAGCCAGCTTATAAAGAGCTACCCCTTTAACCTTCTTGGCAGAGAACATGGGTGGAATCTGATACTGATCCCCTTGAAACTCACTTAATTTTTGCTCCATTTCAAATTTCGTAAGTTCCGGAACTTTATGCTCCTCTATCACTACCCCCTCCACATCATGCGAATCGGTTGACTTCCCAAGGACAAGAGATCCTTCATAGGACTTGTCTAGACTCATTAGATAGCGCGAGATTTTAGTCGCCTTTCCCACCAGAATAATAAGCAGACCCGATGCGTTAGGGTCCAGAGTCCCGGCGTGGCCTACCCGCTTCATCCTAACTTTAGCCCTGACCCGATCAACCACATCATGTGAAGTAAGACCAGCAGGTTTATCAACCAAGAGGACGCCTTCAAAATTGTGCCAAGGGGTTACCATAATACTAAGAATCAGAAGAGCAAAAATGAGCTCCTAAGGTGTCTACCATTCGCGGATAAAAAGTCTCGATCGAACCAGAGCAATTAAAGCCCGCGGCGCAAGCGTGACCGCCACCGTTAAATTGCTCGGCTAGTTTATCTACTCTGTGTTTTGCATCCTTCGAACGAAAACTCCCTTTAATCAAACCCTCGCGCTCTTCAAGCAAAACACCAATTTCCACCCCATCAAGGGCTCGAGCGTAGTCGACTAGGCCCTCTGAATCCTCCTTCTGGGCTCCTAATTCTTCATAGACACCTTCTCTTAAGAATCCAACGCAAATCTTTCCATCACATTCAAATGTGAGGCTGGAGAGAAAACGCTCCAGCAATTTGAGTCTACCTACACTCTCCTGTTCATACAAACGTAGTGAAGCGCTCGCAGCATCCGCCCCATACTCCAACAGGCGGCTTGTTATAGCAAATACCTGCTTTGTTGTTGATGGGAATCGGAACTGTCCAGTATCCGTAGCAATACCCACAAACAAAGCTTGCGCTGTGACAGCATCAAACTCGATCTGCAAATCGAAAAAGATCCCGGCCAAAATTTCCGAGGTAGCAGAAGCATGGGGAGCTACTAAATTCAACTCAGCATAGTTTCGGTTCGAAATGTGGTGGTCAATATTGACCAAAACCTTGGAGAATTCCTGCCGCAAAGGCTTCCCAATTCTCACAATATCTGCACAATCGACGCACACTGCTCCACGTCCATCGATCTCGAATTTACCATCTGCGTAAAAGGGCGTATCGCCAACAAAAGAGCTCAGAACTCGCGGAATAGGATCCGGGCTGATCGCAATCGCGTCAACACCCCGATCTCGAAGGACTCGACACAGAGCGATTTGTGAACCTATGCTATCACCGTCCGGTCGCAGGTGTCCGAGAACTGCTAACTGCTTCCCTTCGAGTTTCTTTAGGAAACTAGGAAAGACTCGACTAAACTCTGGGAAAAAGTCGCTCATACGCTCTCCTCGTCAAATCCGAATTCGTCAATGAGAGCGTTAAGGTGGACTCCCCGTTCCAGAGCCTTGTCGTAGACAAAACTGAGGTTTGGAAGGTACTTTAAAACGATTCTCTTCCCCAACATCCTTCTCAACTCCCGACTTTCCGCCTTAAGGAATCGGCCTGCCGACGCCGCTCTTTCGGAATCACCAACAACCGAAAAATAAACTCGAGCGTTACGAAGATCCGAAGAGACCTCGACATCCGAAATTGTGATATAAACCGATTCTGATCGGTAACGTGTATGTAATAATTCGCTGATCTCCCGTTTGACCAACTTGGATACTCGTAACATTCGCTGACCCATTCCAACTCTCCTGATTTACCCCCAGCATCCTCAGAATTCAACTTAAAGTTTAATGAAGAAAGAACACACCAATTTCAATTCAGCAATTCGCACTTCTGGAATCCGATGGACTGATTTTACGATTTGCAAAACTTTTGAACTGCAAGTTCCAAAAGATCTCAAAGAGTTGGACGAACATTCTCAATCTCGAAACACTCAATGACGTCGCCTTCTCTGTAATCATCATAATCGACCAATCGAATACCGCATTCATAGCCGGAGCGTACATCAGAAGCGTCATCCTTAAAGCGCTTGAGAGCGTGTATTTTGCTTTCCACCTGTATTTTTCCGTCTCGAATTAATCGTGCATTGTTATCACGCGCAATTCGTCCTTCGACCACCATACATCCGGCTACTTTACCGGTCTTTCCCACAGGAAAGACCTGACGAATATTAGCCACTCCAATTTTATTCTCCTTTTTCTCTGGCTCAAGTGTATCCGCCATTGCCTCCCTGACCACGTCAATCAATTCGTAAATGATATTGTTGCGGTAAATATTTATTCCGTGATGCTTTGCCTCGCTTACAACCCCACTCTCCTGATTAACATTGAATCCAACAACAGCTGCTTCAGCAGCATGCGCCATCTGAACATCGTTCTTACTGATGGCTCCAACCGCAGTCTGAACAACCTCAAGGATAATCTTCTCACTCTTAATATCCTCAAGACACTCTGCCAGCGCTTCCGCTGTTCCAAATACATCTGCCTTTAATATGACTCTAAAAACCTTCCTTTGAGACTTAGAAATGGCGTCAAAGATATTCTCTAAGGTTGCGCCTGTTTCCTCGGGCACTTCGTCCTGTCCCTGTTTTCTGATCTCCAGTTCATTCTCCTTCGCTTCGTTCCTCGCCACGCGATCATTCTTTACCCAACGAAAGGCTGCTCCTGATTCCGGAGGCCCAGACCAACCTGTGACCCGAACTGGGGTCGACGGTTCAGCCAACTTCAAATTTTGCCCCATATCGTCAAACAGAGCTCGAACCTTACAAAAATACGGTCCTGCTATTAGAGCATCACCAATCTGCAAAGTTCCATTCTGTACGATAAGTGAGGCATTAGCTCCTTGTCCAACATCCTTCTGGGCCTCAATAATTATTCCATCAACGGGAGCTTCAGGATTCGCCTTCAAATCTTCCATCACCTCAGCTTGAAGTAAAATCGTATCAAGCAAGTCGGTAATACGCTCACCTTTCAAGGCAGATATCTCTACAGTTAGAGTCTCACCTCCCCAATCTTCGGCTGCAATATTACGGTCTTGCATCTGACCTTTAACTCGGTCCACATTGGCCCCCGGAACATCAGTCTTATTAATTGCGACCACAATCGGAACTCCCTCATCCTGAATATAGCCTAGGGCCTCGTCGGTTTGCGGCATAAAACCGTCGTCAGCCGCAACAACCAATACCGCAATATCAGTAATGCGGGTTCCTCGTGCCCGCATTCTGGAAAAGGCAGCGTGTCCAGGGGTATCAATAAAACTTATCTTCTGTCCGTTATGTTTAATTTGATAAGAGCCAATATGCTGTGTTATCCCACCCGCCTCACCAGCCACTACATCAGTTTTTCGAATAGTATCCAAAAGGGTCGTCTTCCCATGATCAACATGTCCTAAAATACATACAATCGGACATCTAGGGACCAGGGCTTTGGCCTCTTTCTTCTCCGGCTCCTCAATCTTTGTTTTCTCTTGTTCTTCCTGAGCTTTCTCTCCTCGATGCCGCACTTCAAGACGATAGCCGTGGTTGCGTGCCAGCCTTTGTGCAACATCTTCCTCAACCACCTGATTCATCGAGGCAAAAATTCCAAACTCCATTAACTCTGAAATGAGTCGAAATGGTTTAAGGCCTAAATGTCCTGCAAAATCCCTCACCACGAGCGGAGGCTTGAGTTCAAGGCTCTTGAGTTGGCTTTCGTCGATAGCAACTTCTTGCTTTTGATGTTGCGAATCCGCCTTCGTTTCTTCTCCAGACTTAACTGGTTTGGGAGGCACAGCTGTCTGGGGTCTCTGCGGTCCAGTGGGCTGCGAGTCTCTGTCTGGAGGTATCCGGGCTGCTGTAGGCACCGGAGAGGATTGGGACTTGGAATCAGTTTTTGAGGGTAAAGCTACAGACAGCGGGTCAGGTGAAATCGGTTTGAGCGGAGAACTGGAGGGCTGAGGAGGAATCATACCCGGCACCCGAGGCTTAACAACCGCCGGTTTGGGGCGTTTTGCCTGAATACGCTCCTGCCTTTCATGGTCGACTTCCTCCTTCGTCTTCACGATGGCAGCGGCAGAAGGACCTACAACCTTTTCTTCTTTGGAATTCTTGGTCAATTCGACGACTTCTGAATCTGGATCCGAAGATTCACTCTTGCCCTTATCAACTCCCTTCGAAGTAGCAGCGGCAGAAGGACCTACAACCTTTTCTTCTTTGGAATTCTTGGTCAATTCGACGACTTCTGAATCTGGATCCGAAGATTCACTCTTGCCCTTATCAACTCCCTTCGAAGTAAATTCCTCGACTAAACTTTCAGCTGATATGTTATCAACCGTACTAGATGCCGTTTTAACGACAAAGCCGCGGCTACGCAAAATCTCGATGAGTTCCGCGTTAGTTATACCCAATTTCTCGGAGAGGTTGTAGACTCTGACGCTCACGTTATCTTGGAAGTAAATTACTGTATCTCAGACTTATCCTTTTCACACAAGCAACAGGATCATGTTTTTTATTGATCGATCCTATTCGAACTCCGGTATTCGTTCACTTTCTCTATTATATTACTGGCCAGCTCCTCTTCAAATCCGGCGTCTATCAAGTCGCTTACCTCAACGTCTACAAATGCCTCAGGGCTAACAATGCCGATCTCTACTAACTTCTCAGCATTATCATTCGAAATTCCCGAAACTCCATGCCATCCGGCAACCGCTGCTTGGACCCTTGCATCGAAACCTAGATCAACACGTTGTTCCTTTGAAATGTCTAACTTCCACCCTAAGAGGCGACTTGTAAGTCTGGCGTTTTGGCCGCGCCTTCCGATCGCTATTGAGAGATCGTCTTCCGCTACTTCAAACGACATTTTGAGATTCGTTTCATCAATATCAACATTGCGAGGGATGGCAGGCTTAATCGCTTCCTCAAGCATTTTGATCGGTTCGTTATAGTATCGGATGATGTCAATTTTCTCTCCTCCCAACTCCCGCACGATGCTCTTGACTCGCGCGCCACGTGCCCCAACACAGGCACCGACTGGATCGACCTTGGCATCTTTACTGTTCACAGCGATCTTAGTTCTGTAGCCGGGCTCCCGAGAGATCGCTTCTATAACTACTGTCCCATCTGCAATTTCCGTTACCTCGAGTTCGAAAAGCCTTCTCACGAACCGAACACTGGCTCGACTCAAAATCAACTCTGGGCCACGATTGGATGGTTCTATATTAAGCAGTAAACAACGGATACGTTCCCCGGGAGCGTAATCCTCCCCGGGTACCCGTTCTCTGGATGGAAGGATCGCTTCAGCTTTCCCCAAATCAATGATTAAATCACCTCGTTCCCTCCTCCGGACAACACCCGAGAGAATATCCCCTACTGTATCCTTGTAATCATCATAAATCCGTTCTTTCTCAAACTGACGAAGTCTATGCATAATCGATTGGCGAGCTGTCTGGGCCGCAATCCGGCCAAGGAAGGCTGGATCGATTTCCTTTTCCACCACCTGCCCAATACTAGGGTTTGAGGAATAAAGTCGCGCCTTTTCAATATGTATCTCGAACCTGGGATCACCCACCGAATCAACCACGGTCAGCTTCGCCCACGCCTTCAATGCACCAGTCTTTGGATCGATATCGATCGTTAGATCCTGATCTCCAGTGCCACCAGCCCGTTCCGCCGCACCACGTATCGCACTTACAATCGTCCCGATCATATCCTCTCGGGATATACCCTTTTCTTTCTCCATGTACTCGAGAACAGAAAGGATTTCGTTGCTCATTAATGCGGCCTTGTTAAAAGATATAATGAAAAAAAAAGCGGGCAGGAGCCCACTCTCAAGAATTTCGAGAAGCTGGAAGAGTCCGGAAGCTAGGTAAGCGACTTCTCCTTGTCAAGTTTCGTGTATTACTGCTCTTCCTGGCACGTAATCAGTTCTAAGGAACAAGGAGCTCTTTGGGTATATTTTTTGTTGTACTTTTCCCACGACATATTCCACTCACGAAACCCCAGTTTCCGAAAAAGAACTAATAGATCCCTTTCATATCCGTTCAGTTGACCGTTGTGCTTCAGTACAAAATCTTATTTTTTTAATTTCAATTACTAATCACTAGACTGATCAGTAATCCCATAATCCCGTCCATTACGATTCTTAATTCGCGGTTAACTCGCTCCATTGCCTTCAAGATCGTTCGATAGTCTGGATAATTGTTTAACTCCATGGTTGCATCCAAGCCAAGGGCTGCATAAACAGGAACAATGAAAATTTCTGTATGGGATGGAGGGCTAACGGACTCGTACATGCGTCAAGTTTCCCAACTTGGCGCCGACGGCATCGACTTCGGAAACGGAACAGCATTCCCTGGGGTAACGGAACAAGGATACCCCGACCTCGACAAAGTCGTACGAATCAAGAAACGAATTCATTCATGGGGACTCGAGATTAATCGAGTGACGCTACCCGACATCACTGAGAAATTCATGCAGAACCAGCCCGGAGGTGAACGAGAACTGGAGAACTCCTGTGAGGCTGTCCGGATCTTCGCCCAAGCTGGGATTCCGATTGTTCGCCAACGCTTCGCAGGGGATACCTTTGATTTATCCGAAAAATACTTATCGGTCCATCGTGGCGGCTATACCTCAAGAGGAGAACGCCCCAACCGTTCGATCTCTCCTTCAACAGTCCCCACCTACGAAGAATTAGACCAATGGTGGGATCGGTTCGTGAAAGTCTACAACGCTCTCGTTCCCATTGCCGAAGAGACTGGAGTTCTCCTTGCCCTCCACCCCTCAGATATTCCTCATCCAAATACCCCATTCGGGGGGTTGGGGTTTCATCGTGTCATCGATGCTTTCCCCAGCGCTAACGTCGGATACCTTTACTGCTGCGGCACCCGCGCCGAAGCCGGGGGATCATCTATCGTACTAGACGAAATTAATAACTACGGCCGCAAAGGGAAAATATTTACTGTCCATATGCGCAACGTCCGCGGAAGCCTTGCTACTGCAGAAGGGTTTGAGGAAGTCCTCCTCGATGATGGCGATATGAATATCGCAAAGATCTTTATAGAACTTAAAAAAGTCGGGTTCGATGGTTTTATCAATCCGGATCATATTCCCAACCTAGAAGGAGGCGTTGGTTTAGCCTATTCTGTCGGCTACTTGAAAGCCATACTAGCGTCGCTAGCAATATAAGCACATTTAACCCATATTTAGTGGGCAAGACCTCCCCACTGATATCGCAGCGTCGCCGGTTTGCTTCCCCTGGAAGCAAATTAAAGGGTATATAACGTCCTTAAAAGACCTTTCGAAAAATGGGTCAGCCAGTAAAGACGGTTCCTCGCAGTAGTTTGGCCTGGTCGCTAGCCATAAATGCCACGATATTGGCAACATCTTCCGGATCGTTCAGGGTTTCAATCGCCCGATCCACATTTGTGGTATTTCCCGTCCTTTCCGCACTGCTTTTCATCTGGCCAATTTTGAGCGGAGACTTGACCGACCCGGGAGCAATGTCGTGCACCCTAATGCCATACTTGGGAAGTGCATTTTGCATAACCATTGTAAGGCCATGTACACCGCCTTTACTGCTTCCGTAAGCATAGGAAGAAGAGCCACCCCGCACACCGGCCCCAGATGCAGCCAATATTATCACCCCACTCTTCTGCTTTTTCATAACGGCAACTACATATTTTGACATCAAATAGGTACCACGTAAGTTGATATCGAGAACCGTATCCCAGGTTTCCTCAGGGAATTCATCCAGTTCAACAGATGCTCCCCAAAGAACCCCGGCAAAATGCAACAAGCTATCGATCCCGCCAAGCCAAGCCTCAGCTTCCGATACCGACCTTGACACCACATCTTCATCTCCAACGTCAACGTTCCAAAATCGCGCCTCTCCACCCGAGCTTCTGATAGCATCTATCGTCTTTTGGGAATCCTTCTCATTAATATCAAAGAGCGCTACTTTTGCCCCGTCCTGTGATACCCTGAGACTTGATGCCCTACCAATACCGGTCGCTCCTCCGGTAACTATTATCCGTTTCTCTGAAAGGTTAATTTCCATTAGCACAAGTCCCCATTATTACTTTTGGTGTTCCACGATCCTCGTTTAACCTAGCTCTGGCTCATAAGAATAACCTTCAATCTAAATGAACAACCAGAGCATTCTTTAAAGTTTTACTTCCTAAACATAACCTTATGACCGCGAATTACTCAATTTCACAATCATTTTAATCCAAAAATCTTTGATTGACATTCTTTTAGCTAACAAACCGGATGAATCAATCGAGACTTCTTAGCCAACCTTGCATTGAAAAACGAATACGGATCTGCTAAATAAAGCAATTAAGAAATGATCTTCCAACCTTTTCGTGCCTCCAATGATACCCTCGACGATCCAATCGAGTTACGGCGTCGTATAGAAAACGAGGGGTATCTTTTTCTACGTAAATTCCAAGATCCGGAAAAGCTCCGGGACCTTCGTCTAAGAATTTTGGAGCGGATCGATTCCGCCAGTGATTGGATGTTGCCCAACACCAAACTTTCAGAAGGCAAGGTTGATCCAACCAAAGCCTGCACCGAACCAGACAGAGAATACCAAGACGTCTATCATGAGGTCTATAAACTCCAGCCCTTTCACGAGATTGCCCACTCTCCAGAAGTGGTTTCGTTAATTGGCAAACTAGTCGAGTCTCAAGTATTCCCTCACCCCCATGTTATAGCAAGGCTTTGGTTTCCTAATTACAGCAAACACACCACACCTTTCCACCAGGATTTCGTTCACTTTCAAAGTAACCTTCAGATGATCACAGTATGGACTCCTCTCAGCGATTGCCCAATCGAACTGGGCCCACTGGCGATAGTGGAAGGATCCCATAGAGTTGGAGAGGTGGTAGATCACCATTTTTCTTTGGGCGCCGGGGGCCAGAAAGTTAGTGTTCCTGAATCTCGTGGAATTCCCCGCTGCAATGACTTTGAACTCGGTGATACTTTAATCTTCGGATGCCTCATGGTTCACGGAGCCCTCCCAAATACAACGAAGGATCAATTAAGAATCTCTCTGGATAACCGCTATACCAAAAAGGGGCTACCTATTTCCGAACACATGCTGACCCCTCATCTCAATAACGGACGGTTCACTTGGGAAAATGTCTACGAAGGATGGCCTGAAGATCACAAGCTCAGATATTTTTGGAAAAAAGAAAAGTTCGAAACGATTCCCCAAGACGTCAGCTTTGGTCAAAAGGCATTTGAGGAAGCGTTGGATTTAGCAGGAAAGGGCGACGAGGATGCTATATATGCCCTACAGCGTGTTGCCAAACAACCAATTACCATTGAAACTGATCCTCGTATTCGAAACAATTCGGAACAGGCACAGCGTCGGTTAGAAGAAATTCAACCGAACTGAGCCAAAGTGTAGATGCATGGCAAGCAATCAAGTGGCCAGTAGCAATCACAACTGAGGACCACTTTTGCCGGCCACCGGAGATGTTACGTCCCGACAAAATGAACCCTAAAATTTTCCATCGTCTTCTAAACCGGACTAGACAAGTCAGGAATTCAGCCCCCAACTCCAAATCGATTATTCGTAGGCTTCGAGCACACTTGCCTTTGTCCACCCCTTATTCATTTCAACTTAAAGCTCATTTGAATTCTGAAATATAGATTTTCCAGTTTCATAGAACTAGAGGATGATTAAGAGAAAAGATATAATTGTCAGGCTTTAGGCAAGGAGTCTTCAACCTCGCCGGAAAAGAAGCCAATAGTATATGATACGATAGGGCCCGACGAACAAAAGCATGAAGATCATCCTGCGAATCATAGGTATAACACTCCAGAACCGCGCATACCTTTTGGCTGCGTATGCTTCGATGTTTGGAGCGACCGCCGCCTATATGTTCTTACCAAAGTACATAGGGTCGGCAGTTGATGAACTTGCGGGGATTCTTCAGGCACCAGGGGGTTTGTCATCAAATCTAACCCCGATCGCTTTAATTATCATGGCCCTCTACATCGTTCGAGGACTTCTCTCCTATCTCCAAATGTACTTCGGAGATGCTCTGGCTCAATTTGTGGCCTACAAAATCAGAAATGAATTCTACGATCACGTCCAATATCTGAGCTTCGGATGCCATGATCGACTCCATACCGGAAACCTAATGTCACGTGCCATTGTAGACGTTGAAAGTATCCGGCGATTCATCAATATGGGTTTAGTAAGAGCCCCTTATTACTGTGGGCTTTTCCTTATTGTCGCCGTCGTTCTGATCAGACTCGATTGGCGTTTGGGATTAGCGAGCATATTTTTCATGCCCATCGTCGCCTTCAAGACAGGAAAAGTTCGACTAAAAATGCGGGAACTTTGGCTCAGCGCCCAAGAGAAAATGGGCCAGCTAACTACCGTACTTCAGGAGAACCTCACTGGAGTCAAGGTGGTCAAAGCTTTCGCCTCAGAAAAACACGAAGAGGCTCAGTTCGAAACATATAATGCAAAGGTAGCCTCCGAAATGGTAGAGGCTGAAAAACTCCAAGCATCAAATAACTCTTTCACCCTTTTCAGCTTCCAATTCTCCATGGGAATAATCCTCTGGTTTGGGGGATGGCGGGTTATAAACGGACACATATCGTTGGGAGAACTAACTCAGTTCATCATCTACATGCAAATGCTTGCCCTGCCTGTCCGAATGGTTGGTTGGTTAGTTAACGCCTATGCTCGAGCCGTAGCTGCGGGAGAGCGTCTTTTCGAAATTCTCGACTCTAAGACGGAAGTTTTAGAAATAGAAAATCCTGTGGATCTGACTAGAGTAACTGGACATGTCCACTTTGAAAAAGTGAGTTTCGAGTACCAACCCGGTACCCCTACCCTAAGAGAAATCGAAATTGATGTACCCCCTGGCAATGTGGTAGCACTTCTGGGACCTCCTGGGAGCGGCAAGAGCACCATCGTTAACCTCTTATCACGCTTTTATGAATTCAAATCCGGCTCGATTCAAATTGACGGAATTGATGTCCGTGAGGTTACTCTAGAGTCCCTTCGTCGCAACATCGGGATCGTCCATCAGGACGTATTTCTATTCACAACTTCCATTCGGAATAATATTACCTACGGTTGCGAAACGGCAACTCACGAGGATGCCATAGCAGCAGCCAAGGTCGCTCAATTACACGATTTTATTGAAAACCTCCCCCAGGGGTACGACACCATCGTTGGTGAACGCGGATCTACCCTTTCCGGCGGTCAACGCCAAAGGCTTTCAATTGCTCGGGCTGTAATCCTTGATCCTCCGATCTTAGTACTCGATGACTCAACCTCAAGCGTAGACGCCGAAACAGAGCAGTTGATTCGCGAGGCCATGGAATCGGTTATGGAGGGGAGAACAACCTTCGTAATTGCCCACCGACTTAGTACGATTTACCGAGCTGACATTATTTTAGTTCTGAAAAATGGAGCCATCGTAGAACGCGGAAAACATAAGGAACTTCTCAATGCTAATGGCTTCTACAAAAACATTTACGATCTCCAACTACGACCCCAAGAAGAAGTAATGCGGGACATCAATGTCCCGGTCACACTTCGAAAACAGATAAACAGCTGACGATGCAAAGTAGTATATTACCAGGCTCCCGCGATGGTCCTGCCAAGGAGGAAATTTTCGGCCAGGTTTACGACAAACGAGTTGTAGCCCGGATGCTACCCTATCTTCGGCCTCAATTTCGACTAGCTACGATCGCAACCGTTGCAATGCTGATCTACACCTGCACTCTAGTTGCAATCCCATACATCATAAAACACGGCATCGATGGCTACATCGTCAATGGAGAAAAAACGGATTTCCCTGGATTAACTCTCGTGTTTCTCGTGTTTTTACTTACCGCCGGAACCAACTGGGCTAGTAACTACTGGCAACAATGGGCTATGATAAAAGTCGGGCAGCGCATCTTATACAGTATGCGCCGAGACATGTTCAACCACCTCCAGAAATTGTCGCTTCGCTATTTTGAAAAAACTGAAGTAGGTCGCATTATTTCTAGGGTGTTGGGAGATGTAAATCAACTTCAAGAATTTATGGCTTTGGTTGTAACAACCATGGGGGACTTTCTCTCCCTCATCGGAATTGTCTCAATGTTACTCGTACTGAATCTAAAGTTAGGCCTAATTTCAATGGCCGTATTGCCGATACTCATCGTGGTCATGGGAATTTGGCAAATTTTCGCTCGCCAGGCCTTCATGCGGGTCAGACAAAGTATTGCTATAGTAAATTCTTCTCTGAACGAAAACATTAGTGGAATCCGTGTAGTGCAGAGCATGAACCGGCAAGGGCGCAACATGGTTATATTCGAAGAAAAGAATAATGAAAACCTAAAGGCTAACCTCTCCGCAACCAAGCTTAGTGCGATCCTCATGACGCCAGTTGACATCCTTACAGGAACAGCTATTGCCGCCGCCATTTACTTCGGTGCCGGCATGGTTGCAGGCGAAACCCTGAGGGTTGGCGCCCTGATTGCCTTTATTCTCTACATCCAACGATTCTTCGACCCCATCCGAAATCTAACCATGCAATACGGGCAGTTTCAAAGATCCATGGCTTCGGGGATCCGAATCTTTGATCTTCTGGACACCGAGTTGGAGATTAAGGACACGGAAAATGCAAAAACAATTCCTCCTATCAAAGGTGAGATTGCCTTCCAGAACGTCACTTTCAGTTACATCCCGGGTGAAGATGTCCTTAAAAATGTCAGCTTCAAAATTAATCCTGGGGAAACAGTTGCTATCGTCGGCCCAACTGGGGCTGGGAAAACGACACTGATTTCTCTGATATCCCGTTTCTATGATGTACCCCGTAGCCAAGGATCGATTCTCGTCGACGGCTTTGATATTCGAGACGTGCAGCGCAATTCTCTCGCGAGACAAATGAGTATGGTCCTACAGGAACCGTTTCTGTTTTCTGCTACCGTAGCGGAAAACATCCGATATAACCATTTAGAGGCCAGCGACCAACAGATAATTCAAGCTGCCAAGGCGGTTGATGCGGATGGATTTATTACCAAACTAGACCAAGGCTACGGTACTTACCTCGCCGAGAGAGGTGTTAATCTCAGTGTTGGACAACGCCAGTTAATAAGTTTCGCCCGGGCCATTGTAGCCGATCCGCGCATTCTCATCCTTGACGAAGCCACCGCGAATATCGATAGCCATACGGAACTTCTTATTCAGAGTGCTCTTCAGAAGCTTCTACAAAACCGGACCGCAATCATTATTGCCCACCGACTGTCTACCATTCAGGGTGCCGACAAGATCATCGTATTGCAAGATGGTGAAATTGCAGAGATTGGGAATCACTCCGAACTAATGTCTAATGATGGACTCTATAAGCACCTCTACAAAATGACTTACGCATCCATCAAGGAGCCCCCGGTCTCAAAAGCCTAACCTAAATAAAAAATGATCTACTGAGAATGGCAGCAATAGCTAAAAGCTCTTAGCCCGGCCACTAGCAAAAGAATCCGGCCCCTTGCCTTGAAACTCGAAAAGAAATCCGATTGCCTCAATTTAAGAGAGAGTCATTTCAAACAAATAATCTCTCTTTGTTCTTTTGAAAGTCGCTCACTCAACTTTTGGCTAAAGTGTAGTCCCTGGCTTCCCCAATCTGGCATATATCCTGTACTGTAGCAGAAATACAAGGTTCGGCGAGGACGACCAGAGGAATTGATTACCGAACCGTGAGTCAAGGCCTCCGTAAAGATGATCGCATCGCCGGCACGGGCCGGTACAGGAGTCAGAGCCGGATTTTCATTTGGGTGGCTTCCCCAAGGTCGAGGAAAGTTACTCTTGTGCGTCCCCGGAATGACCGCGAAACAACCATCATCTGCTTCACAGTCCAACAACGGGAAAACAACCTTTGTAAGGGTCGAAAGCATTTGACCGTTATGGCAGCGGTACTGGCACTTAGGATTTATAGGCGTACCGTGCATATGCATGCGGGTATATCCACCTCCCCAACGATAAATTGTATAGGTGTGATTGAGCCTGAAAGGACCTCCCGTAACCTCGGAAATTACATCCAACACAGGAGGAAGATCAATTAGGGGAAAGAATGCTGGATCGGACTCAAGTATATTCGAAATATACAGATTTTCGGGTGACTTCTCGGCACCGAGTACCAATGGGGACGGATATTTTTCGGGCTCCAGATCTTCCAAATAGTCCAATACTTTGTTGCATGCTGTGAGAAGTTTTGGGGACAAAACATTTTCCAATAATAGGAATCCCTGGAGATCAAAAAGGTACCGTTCTTCCTCAGTCATCTTATGATTTAAATGTAAGATTGCTATACTAAATTCGACGCATCACCGATCCACAACAAAGGAAGGATACTTTTATTATTTTCCTGGAAGGCGAGCCTTTTGTAAATATATAGTCGCGGTATCAACATGGACAGCGTAAGCCTTAAATTAAAAAAGGCCACCCCTCACTGTGGAGCGGAAGTTCTGGACTTAGATCTCTCACAACCTCTCGGGGACGACCTAGTTAGTATACTAGAACAGGCCTTAGCAGAACATGGTGTCCTCTTTTTCCGAAACCAGAAACTAGATCCAACTCAACAGAAGACGATCGGAGCATCTTTTGGAAAACTCCACATACATCCCGAATGGCCACAACTGGTTAAAGGTCATCCAGAAATTATGGAATTAGTAACAGACGAAAACTCCACATACATTGCGGGTGAGAATTGGCATTCTGATGTGTCCTGTGACATCAAACCACCTCTTGGAACGGTGTTCTATACACTCGAAGTACCACCGGTAGGCGGCGATACGCTTTTCGCAAATACATATGCGGCTTTCGAATCACTATCACTTCCCATGCAAAAATTTCTCAGCGGTCTAACGGCTATCCACGATGGGGAACATCACTATCGTGGGCGTTACATCGGGGCTAGAGCTGAAGATAAAGAATATCCAAAAGCCACGCACCCGGTCGTGCGGACCCACCCCATAAGCGGCCGAAACTCACTATTCGTGAATCGTATATTCACAACCCGAATCATTGAACTTGAGGAGCCAGAGAGTGCCGAAATTCTTGGCATGCTTTTCAATCATATTGAACAACCGGAATTCCAATGTCGTATTCAATGGGAACCCGAATCCCTTGCCATTTGGGATAATCGTTGCGTCCAACATAAAGCCCTTTGGGATTACTTCCCTAACCGCCGCCATGCATTGCGGGTGACTATCGAGGGAGAAAAACCGTTTTTTGATTCGATGGCTAAAGGTTGTCCAGCACCTCTGGATTAACAACGCTTTTCCAAGGATCGCCGCGCAGGAGTGCAATAATACTGTCAGCGGCCATCAACCCCATTCCTCTGAAAGCCGTTTCACTTGCACTGCCGATATGAGCAGAGATGGTTACATTATCAAGTTTAAGTAAAGGGTCATCCATGGGAATGGGTTCAGGATCCGAAACATCGATCGCCGCCCGCATAATGGATCCGCTGGCTAATGCTTCGTACAGAGCACGCTGATCCGTCACCGGGCCTCGGGCCATGTTGATAAATATTGACGTGGGTTTCATCAACTTGAATTCCTCCTCCCCCATGATCTTCTGAGTATCCTCGGTTAGAGGACAGTGGAGCGATAAGAAGTCAGCCTCCATAAGAAGGGCTGGGAAGTTAGGCATCCACTTTACCCCCAACTCTTGTTCAACCTCGAGCTTACGCGTCCTGGAATGATAGATTACATGCATCTCAAATCCTTTAGCCCGCCGAGCTACCTTCTGCCCGATCCCACCAAAGCCAAAAATTCCCAAAGTCTTGCCATGGACGTCCAAGCCAAGATATGGCGTCTGATCAAAGAATTTCCACTTCCCCATTCGAACGGAACGATCAGAGTAAGAGACTCTGCGAGCCGCATCGAGTAAAAGGGCGAAAGTGAAATCAGCACAAGCATCCTGTAAGATTCCAGGAGTGTTTGTTAGAACAATTCCATTACGAGTCGCAGCAACAATATCGACGTTATCGGTCCCCACCGCACGATTGCCGATTACCTTAAGCCGAGTTGCCCCGTCTAGCAAATCGGCATCAAGCTGATCAACACTCTCCGACAAGAAAGCGTCATAGAGACATGAGTTCCTTACGATAAGGTCACGCGGTGGCGATTCATGACTTTCCCAAACATCAACCTCGAAGTTCTTAGATAGCCGATCGTAGAGCTCTTGATCATGGAAATCTCTGAGAACCCATACTCTATGTTCAGTCATCAATTTGTTTAATCGGAAGTTTACTATCGGTCATCAGATGCTTAAAGAAGGGAATTCTACCACTTAAACTAATCTCCTAAGTGAAGAATCATCAACCGTCTTCAACGGACTAAAGTCACGATT
This sequence comes from Candidatus Moanabacter tarae, assembly GCA_003226295.1. Lineage (NCBI taxonomy): Bacteria > Pseudomonadati > Verrucomicrobiota > Opitutia > Puniceicoccales > Candidatus Moanibacter > Candidatus Moanibacter tarae. The sequence goes on from CP029803.1 coordinate 1,350,668, forward strand.
GTTCTGGTACCATGGCCGTTCCGTGCTAGTACACGCGTTACTAACGGCATTGTAAATCAAATAGAAAATGGCCCGCCTCCAAGGCGATATGTTATTCGTCGAACCATGAAGCAAATTGCAGTTAATAAGAGCTACGGACCCAGCTGCCCCGATCAACGGCTCAATACCACTCTCTTCGGCAAGATTCGTAAACGTCAAACGATCGATGTGATGCAGTGCATATCCTCTCCCTACCGCATCCTTGTGAAGTTTGGAGTCGAGCAGCCCATAACGCTGAGATCCAGGCAACACTAGTAATGGACCTGTCGCAGCTGAACAGTCATCAACAAAGACGGCAGCCATTACACAGCGAGGCTCGGGCATGCCATCTATAGAATGCCATGGGGGGAAATCCTGGTGCCAATCCCATCTTGTACCCCCTCCAAATCCTGGCTTAGGGTTTAGTCGACTTTGATGAATGTAAATATCATCCTTTAAAAGCTGGTGAATCGGATCCACTAACCGAGGAAGTAGAGAAAGGCGCCTAAAAGGTTCGGAATAAACGTGTAATCCAAATGCCAGCCTGGCCATCTTTGGATCGTCTCTCTCACGAATCACTTCCGGACCGAGCCGACTGAGAATTTCAGGAATCTCTCGATTTAGAGAACTCACCTCTTCTTCATCCAAGAAACTTGGGAACAACAGGTAACCCCGGTCCTCATATTCTGCGATTTGGGTTTGTTTAAGTTTCATGATCTATTGCCTCTATCGTCATTTGAATCAAAGGGATCTACTCGATTCCAAGTCTCACTAACGACCTTCTGCTCGTCTTGACTATTTCCCAATACACGCCCTTCTTCCAATGCTTCATCCACAGAGTTGTACTTTTTGCTCTTGAGACTCAGATTCCAACATAACACAAGATTGAATTCGGAGAGGTTCCAGGCTTACCTGTCTACCCGGTAAAGCGGCTCTAACCCTTGCGCCACACGGTTTAAATTCTCCGCAGCCACTCCTGCACGCTTACGAGCAGTACCGTCTGTACAACCGGCAATATGTGGAGTCGTAATCACATTAGGCAATTGATACGCAGGCAAGGAAGAGTCGGGGGGTTCATGCGAAAAAGTATCAAGGCCGGCACCACCCAATCTATTGTTAAGCAAGGAATCGCACATGGCCGATTCGTCTACCAATGCACCACGTGCCACATTGATGATACAAGCGGTCGGTTTCATCATACCGATCCGGCGAGCATCTATAATATGTCGCGTCTCAGGCGTGAGGTGAAGATGAACCGACAAGTAATCACTCTCCGTCACTACGCGATCGATATCTTTAGGAGTCCCGATGAATTCCGGTTTCAACTCGTCTAAAACTTCGTCTTCGATCTCCCGCACATCAATGGCTTGGATACGTATTCCAAAAGGAGAGGCCCTCCGCGCAAGATCCTGGCCGCTAGCCCCGAAACCAATTATCCCGAGCACCTTGCCAGTTAGTTCCATCCCTGTAGGCTTGTACAATTCACCTGACTTGAAATTTGAAGAAGCCTGACCGTAATAGCGCGAAAGCATCAGAATATACATCATGGCACATTCAGCCAAGGCAACGCTGCTAAACTGACCAGGGCAATTGGCAATCGCAAATCGTCTGGTCTTCATGTAATCTATGTCAACATGATCAAGCCCTGTCCCAAGTATTTGCCATAGCTTGGCATTTACAGCCGCATCGTACATCTCGCGAGTACCCATGCTGCCCCCAATGTCAAGGACTGCTTCCACTCCAGAGAACTGCTTCTCAATTGAAGCACCATAATCAATAATTTTCAGATTATGATGAGGAGATACCGCACTTATCACTTCTTCCTCCCAAACAGGTTCTATAAGTGCATGTGGAAGAAATAAAACTTTCAGTTGCTTCATTATTTTGCCTCGTTTTCAACTGCCTGGATCATTGCAATAATATAGCCAAATTGAAATGCCCAGCCCTGACGAACCCGAGGAGAAAGGCCTTTGGGAGCCAAATCATCTGGATGCTTCGGCGAATGATCGGGCATGAGCATATACGGATATCCAGTGGAATGGAAAACCTTTGCCAACTCATACATATTCACGTCCCCTTCATCCGGCCAGACTTCCACAAAGTCGTTAAGCCCACCTTGGATATTTCTAAAGTGAACATTAAATATCTTCTTATTTTCCGAAAAATACTTCGCTATAGGCGGAAGCTCCTTCCCTGGGTCCTCCAAACCCTCTGCCGCCACTCCACAGCAAAAGTTAAATCCGTGATAAGGACTATCAACCAACTCACTAAATTGTTTAAGCCCATCTAGTACGGGATAATTCCATCGTTCTTCGCCACGCAAGACAGGAGCCGGAGGATCGGGCAGATGGCATGCCATCTGAACCCTGTACTCTTCTGCAACCGGAATAATACGCTCAAGAAAATATGCAGCTCGGGAAAAAACCTCTTCCTTACTCACCTTCATTCCCTTGTGCAGGGCATTATTGTCATATTTTGAAAATTCGAAGGAACTTAGCTCACAACCGGCCCTACCGTATCGGGATTCCGTCCGCTGATATCCGACCACACTGAAGTTATAATTTAGGCCTCGAAGCCCTGCCTTGCCAGCATTCTCAATCCACTTACAGACCCGATCAATATCTTCATCACGCTCTGGGTCTCGCGCCTCAGTGATGTTTCCCGAAATCGGGATATGAATCATCTCCAAATCTACCCCTTCCGAAAATGCCTCCCCACGTTGCCTTTTAATTTCTTCCAGATCGTCCGGATCGATTCTCGTGTCCATATGGGCCACACCGTGGCGTGTCAGAAACTGGAGCTCCTTTTTTGAAGTACCTATACCTTGGACGCCTACATACATAACTTTATTTCCCTAATTTTATCTGTTGAACCTCATATTATTTTTCTGTCAAACACACCTGATCTCAGGCTGAAAGTATGTAAAGATCTCAAGATCCCGCTACGCCTGTCCAGGTCTTTCATGGTGACATCAAGCCAAATATAGGTTTGGGCTGTCACGCTTCGTTAGATCGTTTGAAGCGTCAAGGCAATCCCGCTCATTACTAATCTCTCCGTTAGGAACCAGGCTCCCGTTTCCGTATTGACCTACTTCACTCATCTCCAAGTTTAAAATAAGAATGAAAATCACTTCTAATGCTATCAGAGACTTAGAATTAATCGGATGACTGACTTGACCCATTAGTCATATAATCTAGCTTCAGACAACTGGATACATGAATCATGTCTGTTTGCCTTACAGATTAAAATAATCCGAGATTTTAGAAGTTTTATAAATCTATAAGAGTGAAGCCTATCCAATGAAACTTGCTATCCACACAAGCGCTTTCAGCAAAATTGCCCTATCAAAAATACTCCCTTTTATAGCTAATGCCGGTTACGAAAACGTGGAGATAGCAGCTGACATCTCCGAGTCACACCATTTCGGCGCTCATGATGCGACAGGGCAGGAAGTAGCTAGCTTGTTCAGTCTCCTAAAGGAAGTTGGACTGAATTTAGCTGCGATTGACATCGGGGGCTGGGATCTTCCCCTCTGCATTGCTAACTTGGATGAAACAGAAAGGAAAAGTGCGGTCAAAAATACCATTCACGCTGTGGCAGTAACAAGTGATTTGGGATGTCCACTGATTACCTCTCATCTTTGGGGCCTGCCTAAAGCGAAATCACAAAAAAAAATACCCGATTTCCGATCAGCTTTCCTGCGGTCTATTGAGGATATCGTACCAATTCTGGAAGCGCGTAATGTTGAAATGAACTTTATGCCTCATCCCGGAGGATTTATCGAAGAGTCCAATGCAACTGTTGACTTAGTTCGGGAAGCCAACTGCACCCAAGTAGGATACACCTACGGCACCAGCCATTCATTCGTGATAAATCAGCCTACTCAGACTCTGAGCGACATGATCCACTACGCAGGACAGACATTAACACATGTACTGGTTTCTGACACTCACGACGTCAAAAGAATCATTGCACCTCCTGAGGTTAAAGCCCACGAACACACCGTTCCAGGACGAGGCGACATTGATTTTTCCGCTTTAATTCTCGCCCTAAATAAAATCGATTATAACAGGTGTCTTTGTGTCCATTTAATCTCGGAGCGTGATCGAATCTTTGATGCCGCACGAGAAACAAGAAAACAGGTGGAGCAATGGCTGATGTCTCCTGGAAACCAGCATGTCTAAAATGAATGGCGGCCAAGTCCTAGTCGAATCTTTATACAGAAATGGTATTCGCTTTATCTTTGGCATACCTGGAGCCGGACAATACGAAGCAACTGACGCAATTTATCAACATTCAGGAATCCTCTATATCAACACTCGCCATGAGCAAGCGGCTAGTTTTATGGCTGACGGATACGCCCGTGCTAGTGGAAAGGTTGGAGCCGCATTAGTTGTTCCAGGACCTGGATTTTATAACGCTTGCGCCGGCATCTCAACGGCACACGCTGTTTCCTCACCTATCTTGGTTATCACGGGCTTGCCCTATAGTCATCAAAAGGGTGGTCAAAAACTTGATCGAAGCTTCTTGGAGCCCCTAACGAAATGGTCCGGGAATGCTAAATCTCCCGAAGAAATACCTGGGCTTATAAATTCCGCTTTCCATCATCTTAAGAACGGTCGCAAACAACCGGTAGTAGTAGAGATCTCAGCTAATGCCCTCGAGATGGAAACCGACTTTCAATTACTCGACCCGGAACCGGATGTGCAACCAGTCAGTAATCCCAAATTGCTTGACCAGGCGGCCTGTATTTTGGCCAACGCAGACAAACCCCTTATCTGGACTGGCGGAGGAGCCGTATATTCCGACTCTACCCAGAATCTTCAAAAACTTGCGGAACACCTCCAGGCTCCTGTTGTGACAACTGCTGGAGGCAAAGGCGCAATCTCGGACCGGCACCCACTCTCATTAGGTCTCGCCGAACTTCGCTACAAGCCACTCAACACATGGATTGATAGCTGCGATGTCATTCTGGCAGTAGGAACAGGAACTGGGTTCCAGGATAGGCTTAGCCGTCAACAGGTAGTTCGTATCGATATCGACGAAAAGGAAATCCGACGCCCAAATCATCATTCACTGGGCATTGAGGGAGACGCCTCCTACTGTCTAGATGAACTGCTTACCCGTATCCGCGAAATCTCGGAGTCCCGACCAAACATTGAGGAGGAAGTGAAGTCTATCAATGAATTACGATTTAATCCAGACGATCAGCTCCAGCCTCAACACGACTTCCAACAAGCTATCCGTTCTGCTATTCCAGATGACGGCATCCTTGTCATTGGTATGAATCAAATGGGATACTATTGCCGGAACTATTATGCTACTTATTCGCCTCGAACACTTTTTACATCATCTTCTGAAGGCACCCTCGGCTCCGCATACCCTATCGCACTTGGTGCCAAAGTTGCCAAACCAAATAAGGCAGTTGTTTCCATTTCTGGTGATGGTGGCTTCCTTTATAATGTCCAAGAACTTGCCACCGCCGTACAACATGGGATCTGTGCCGTAGCCATAGTTTTTAATGACAACGCTTTCGGTAATGTCCTGCGGGCACAGATCGAGCAATTCGATGGCAATATCATTGGGACAAAACTCCATAACCCAGACTTCGTTCGTCTGGCTGAAACATTCGGAGCACGTGGTATCCGTGCCCACAATGCAGAAGAGCTAGAAACAACCTTGAGCGAGGCTTTAGTCGCAAACAAACCCACTCTTATCGAAGTTCCAGTTGGAATGATGGACAGACGTTACTAGATGAGACTTCTTTTCTTAAAATTCTAGAAAACTCCAGATCTAAAGAGAAAATATACCAAGGAACCAGCATGTCTGAATTAAAGGGAAAGCCCATCCTCACACAAGCCGACCACGATCATTTCCTTGATTACGGCTATATCATTGTCCCAAACGTTGTATCTCCGGAGAAAATCGCTGCAATCTTACCTGTACTCGAAAAAAACAATGGCAAACGAAGTGATCTTTCCGAAATACAAGACTGTGAGAGCGAACGCCTAGTAACGGCAATTCAAGAGCTATTCGGATTTGATTTGGGAATCCTTTGTAAAGAATCTGGCCGGGATATGGTTCGCCATTACGAACCTGATGCAGAATGGGGAAACCTCCCGGCCCATGTAGATGATGCCTATCCAACCATTATGCCAAACGGTTGGGCTATTGGATGCTTTCTCTTTCTAACACGAGTTAATTCTGGAGGTGGGGCGTTCATTTATTATCCAGGCTCGCTGTGGCGAAACCGAAGCATCATGGAGTGCAATTGGCAATCCGCCAAAGATGCTGTAGCCCTTCCGAATACCTCGGGCCCTCCGGTTGAATGTCTCGCCTCACCGGGTGATGCCATTCTCTTCCACCACCTCATGAGCCACAGAGGTTCCCCTAACTTGAACGACCCGAATGCGACACGTCACGCAATTCTGTCTCGCTGGCGACCAAAAGTTCGTCTCAGCCCAGGCCTCAAGCCATTCGAGGAAATGACAACTATCGAAAAAAGTAATTCAGCGCGGTTTGCAGCCACTCGTTCAAATCGGAAACTTCCTTTAGAGAGCGAAAGGAATGACTGTATTTCAACTCTACTACGAGAAGGATTCGATAACCTTGCCAGTATGCGCTCCTACGCTATCCTTCACTTCGACGGAAGCTCCCATATCCTCTACTGCCAAAATGACCGAAACGGGGTAAGCAATAACTCCATTCGACACATGTTCACTGAAGATCTCACGCGATGGCAACATCGACCTGATCTAAGCATCGGAGCCAACAACGTACGCACTCTGCAACTACATCAGTACGGACTGCAAATCATACTGGCAGTTACCCTAAACAACTGCACCACATTACTCTATTCATCTTTAGATCTTGAGTCATGGGAACTTATAGCAGAGGTAGAAGATTCCATGACGGCAACTCCCTGGTTCACTTATTTCAAATACGCAAGTCAGGTGGCAAAGGGGCTAACTCTCTTCTCTGTCTCCTCGGAGTGTCCGGACAAAATCACCTGCTCATGGGGAGAAAATTGGGAAGAAACCGACGAGTGGAGTGAATATTCAATCGCCGCAAGGTCACCAAAAGGCCAGGAGATCTTTGACGTTACGGTAGCTGCTCAGTATTCCGATCGAGACTGCGCCTTTGTTGCAGACCTCTCGACAAATGGCGGAATAAGTACCCACCCCTACTATGCACTAACCAAAGACACTGGCAACGCCGGTGAACGTTTAAAACCCCTGCCATTTTCCGGGAACTCTCACCCCAGATGTATTCGTATCCTTAATCGCTCCCAAAACTACTGGATGGTAAGCTACCTTCAGCATTCACAAGAAGGGCATGAAAAACTATTCTGGGGTACTATCGATTGGTTGAAAAACCCTCCAACTCTGGTTCAATTGAACAATCCTGAAGATCTCGATCAGGCAAGGGCTCTTGTAGGATTCCTCTAATCCGAAATCCAGTACATGGATCGAGAAGGAATAGATTCTGATTTGAATTAGAATGAAGAATGATGCGCTGTATTTCACTAATCGAACCATACACAGCTTTTAGATGCTATACTAGAAGCTCATTCGCAACAAGCTAGCAACCACAAGCCATCCACTATTTCTGGATAATCGCCGAAACATCCACGGGTCCCCGAATCACATCAACCGTTAGGCGATCTTCCATTTCCGGGTTTACTGCCCAAAGTATCTCCGGATCGTAAACTCGCGGAGCTTCCTCCGGCTTAGATGGCATTTGCCACTCCGGCCAAAATCGCTGAATAAGCATCTCGGCATTTTTCCAAGCAATCCGATCTTTTAAATCGTCTGAAATTGGAGCCGCCTCTATCTCATTCTGAAGGTGACGGAAATCGTAGTAAGGTTGATCGGCACCGTAAATGATCCGATCCTGTCCAACAGCATTGGCCAAGTCATGGAAGTCCCATTTCGTTCCTCGACCATCCGGAAATTGAACTACCTCAAAGACGAGATTCTCCAAATCTGATAGATGCTCAGTAGCGTATGTACTAGCATGTACAATAAATGTTAGGCCAGGGAATGATCGCGCAATTCGACCCATCAACGGAGTATGGCAATGAAGATTGCAGAGCCCACCATAGGCAGCCGCTACCTCGATAAATGGCAAAGAGGATTCGTTAAAAGGAGGATGGTCAACGAAGCCATCGAGCGCCAATTCCCGAAAAGCTCGGTCCAGTTCATCGAGCCCTGACTCTCCGAATCGCACCTCACTGATTCCAAGTACAAGAGGAAAGGTTTTCGGAAAGGCTGCACGAGCACCTGATGCCATCTCGTTGATAGCCCTTATGTCAGCCATGCCATTGAGGATCGGACTGCCGGTAGCAACGGGCATAGAAATACTCGCTACGGTATTAGTGGCTGCATTTCGGGCTAACGCCATCGGAAGATTGACACCCACCATTGGAGCTCGGTTAATGGTTCGTCCAAAATGGTGATGCATGTCAATGTAAGGGCGTTCGGGCGTGGAATATTTGATCATGATGAAACGTAATCTATTAGTATCAGTTCAAATGGGCAACCTAAGAACGTCCTCGATAATAAAGAATGCTTAATTGCTGTAATCTTCGTCGTTAATTTGGTCATAACTTCTGAATCAAATTGATTATCTCTTCTAACCATTTAAAAATAATAGAAATGATTCGACTGCGGTTACGAAAAAAGAGTTTGGAGCAGGGCTGTTTTAGACATTACATTTGCGGCCTTAACTGATAATATAATTTTATGCAGATTTCTCAGACAACCCCACGCAAAAGCCTCTTGGGCGATTCCACCCACCCATTTCCCATCGGAACGGAATACTACCGTGCACCAATGCCGCCTCAGAAATTTTGGGATGAGGATTTTAAATCCATACGTAAAATGGGAATGCGCATCGTAAGGACATTCTCATTCTGGAATTGGATGGAGCCACAGTCTGGAATCTTTGAACTTGATGACTTCGATCGAATGTTTGAGCTCGCCCAAAAAAACGATCTAAAGGTCTGGTTCGATATCACTCTAGCAACACACGGTTCTTGTCCTGAGTGGTTGTTGCGCGAGCATCCTGATATTCGAGCAGTGAAAGCAAATGGTGAAGTTGTCATGCCGTCAGCCGGCAAAGCCATGCCTCAGGGTGTAAGAATCCAATGCTATGACCACCCGAAATGGAGAGAATATGGGGAACGACTTCTCCGCACTGTTGTTTCGCGCTACAAGGATGCCCCAAATTTGATCATGTGGGGAATTTGGGACGGAATCGGCTTATCTGGATTCGACGACGATCCGTGCTACTGTAATCACACCCTGAACCAGTACTCCCTCTGGCTAAAGGCAAAATATTCCCTCGACCAATTGAATGATCGCTTTCTACGCCGTTACCGTAACTGGGAAGATGTTCACCCTCCCAGGAACAACAACAACATCGTTGAGATGTTGCTTTATCGGCAATTTCATTACGAAAACCTTGCCAATGCCCTTAGATGGCAGGTCAAGATAGTCGAAAGCCTAGACGATCAGCACGAAGTACGTGCACATGGTGCTCATTACCCGCGTCCGTGGGACGAGATCTGTAGCCTCGAAGTCGATAGTTACGGGATGTCTATGCCATCCAACAACCTCCTGACCAGCAACGACCCCTATCAAATCAGTGATCGTTACTTCAGTTTTGACTGGAACCGGAGTATTGGCAAAGAAGGGAGATGGTGGAATGAAGAGATCTACTCGGGAATGAGTCCTGGCGGTGTAACCTGGAGTAAGCAAACCGACCCTATGGAACTCACGTCACTCTTATGGATGACTCTGGTGAGCGGCGCAGCTGGTTGCATGTTCTGGCAGTACACTCCGGAATACATGAGCTTTGAAGCCCCAGGCTACAGCCTGGTCTCTCCCGACCGCTCTCCAACATCCAGATCTGAAGCTGTGACAAGAGCGATCACTGAAATTGATTCGATTAAGAAACATTTACCTATTGCAGTCCCCAAAGCTGAAGCCGCAGTAGTTTATAGTCCGAAAAGCCACGAGATCTTCACCTATGGAGGTCAGAGCGAACGGTTTATCAAGGACCTCCGCGGTGTTTACCGAACTCTCTGGGAAAACAATATCGCAATGGACGTTATTTCCCCGAGCATGGATTGGTCCGGATATAAGGTTATCTATCTACCAAACGTCGCACTCTTGGATGAGGGGACGATTGGGAAAATAAAAGAAACAATACAAGACCCAAGAGGAGCCCATCTCATCATTGATGGAAACTTCGGCAGCTATGTGGGAACAGGTTACAACAGTTTTTCTCCCCCCGAGGGGTTAACCGATCTCATCGAAGGTGGTGTTGCCGACTACTCAAAAATTACTAGTCAAGATATTGATTCCGGGAGCAATGTTCTAGTCACGGACTTCGGTGAAACAGCTATCACGAATGAATGCGGCTACTCCGTAATCAAAGTCTCAGGCGAGAGCAGGATAATTGCTACTCTCGAGAACCAGGTATTAGGAATCGAAACCAAGGACCGAAAACTTACCTGGTTCGGCCTTTCCCTGTCTACAGCCTTTGGTGACATTGGAGTCCCGGATTTGGTCCTTCCTCTTTTTAAATCTTTCCGGGTTACCTCACCAATAGAATTAGAAGGAGATAAACTTATCGCTATGCGCCGCCCTTCAAGGTTGGGAGGATGGCTGCTCTTCCTTTTCAACCTCGAATCCAAACAGGCAACATCGATCATAAAATTTGACTCTACTATTCAGGAAGCTACTGAACTTCTTAAAGGCGAGACTTTGCCTATAGAAAATTATTGCTGTAATGTAGAGGTCGATCCAGGTGCAGTAATCGTTCTTTATTTAAACCAAGGAAGTCATGTTCAAACTTGAATTCGGAATCATCCACAACAACTGCCCCACCAATCAATTATCGCGCCATTTCCCCGACACTCACTTCACCAGCCCAGGCGGATTTGTTATCCGTCCGGGGCTAGTCGAAGAAGTTCTAGTGATTGACGATTCTAATGACGAAGTAGTCGATAGTGTAATGCACTTTCTTAATAACACTCCGGGCTATGAGGAATGCGAGCTTCTCGAACGCACCTTAGACCGCGCCTTCATACGCTGGCAAGCATCCTGTTCTCCCAAGGCTTTTTGCTCTCAGGTCGTGGACAAAAATCGTGCTTTCAAAATTGGGAATGAGGTACAACATGAAGGTCTTGAGCGATGGACTGTTGCCTGTTTTACCCGTGACCAGGCCGATCAGATAATTGAAGACTTAAAGGACCTTGGTGAGGTCAAAATTGCAGAAATTACCGAGACGAGTTGGGACGAAGTTTTGTACTGATTGAAGTGGATTTCCATTCTCTCATCAATAATCAAGAGATTTACCAATACCGCATTTTCCTAGCATTCTATAAATCAGGACTAGCTATTGATCCCGGACCTTCTGCCCTTCAGGTAGAAAGTGTTAAAGTCACCCGTTGAGCAAACTAAGCCCAGATGCTTCTAGTAAACTGTAGGGAAATGTGAATCTATCAGACGATCAGTAACCATTTCGTCTCCTAACAGTTTTTAATTCTTACAATTCCTTTTTAAAGTCTCCAGCTCGCCGCAATGCCGCAACACCCGATCCACCCACGGAAACAGGAAATTTAACGGGGCAATTCCCTTGCAGCTGAGACTGATAGATAGCCATTACCATCTCCAAAGAGCGACGTCCAACTAGACCATCGCTACGGAGCAAACCACGCCCGTTAAGAGCATCTAGCAACTCTCCAAGTCCTAAAACATAGGTCGACGCAGCTTCTGGATGAAGCACTTCTTTTTCCTGCAACGAACTCCATTGGAAACCACTCTCGGGCTCATACATGTCTTGCTGACTCTGATATAATCGCACGCGCTCGGAATCGAAACGAATTACTCCCTCTGTTCCTCGCAACTCGAACCCGTGATTCGAATAACTGGTAAGTTCTGCTCCATATATGACGCCCGTAACACCTTTCTTGAATTTCATAAAGGCTGCGCTGAAGTCCTCAACTGGCCAAGGCTGACGTCGCTGCTCAGCCATTCCACAGAGCCAATCGACATCTCCAGCAAAGAGGTCCATCAAATCGAAATAGTGGGTAAAATCGTGGAGCAATGGCCCCTCGTTCTCGCTGCGCCATGAGGGTGCAGGTTTGCCGCCATCCATATAGCAAAAAATCATGTTAAGATCACCTATTGCCCCTTCTCTAAGGAGCTTTAACCCGAGGTTCCATTCCGGATTCCAACGACGGTTGTGATTTATCTGAAGAATTACCCCACAACTCTCACAGGCAGCGATCATCCGATCGCACTCCTCTAGAGAAAGCGCCATCGGTTTCTCGCATATGATAGCTTTGGTCGACGGCTCAGCAGCACAACCTTCGACCATCTCGCAGTGTAATTCGGGATGAGTAGCAATTATACAGATATCCGGCTTAACTTCCTTAAGCATCTGCCGATAGTCATAATACAAGGCATTGATCCCAAACCGCTTCCCAAAGGCGCGGAGCTTTTCTTCACCTCGATTTACTCCTGCTACTAGTTTGCAAGCCTCACTGTTCTGAACCGCCTCAGCGTGATTGTCGGGCAACCCACCAAAACTGAATTGATACCCCACTCTCCCTGTTCCAATCAGGGCCACACGATACTTCCTTTCGATGTTCACCTATAGTTCTCTCCTCTCTTAACCAATCAATAAATACTAGATTCAACGTCGGAAAATTTCGAATTAAAACTTTAATAACTTTTGTTCGCAGGGTTTAAGTATTCCGCTTTCGTGATATATCTACGTTTTTCGATCAATCTATTGTAGAAACTTCTAAAAATATTGTTCTTCAGCAATGGTTCTACCTCGGACTATCCTATTAAGCGTATCTCGATTAATCAACGAACAACCTAGGAAACGATCGTCTAAACAAAGATTACATTAATTTGCTTTTTGGATGGAAAGTTTGGATTTTAGTTCCATTTCCTGGCTTTACAGCAGGCCCCTTTCTCGAATAAAATTTGAACCTTATAATCCCCAGTTAAATCTCTTTTTTAGAAATTCCGAATAGCTCCTGTTTATATTCAGATAAAAGCAATATCTCATGAAAAAAGACCATCTTAAACTTGCGGTCTGGCTTGATGAGTTAGTCATGTCATTTGACGAGGGCCTTTCCGTAGTTAAGGAACTCGGCGTCGACTACGTTTGGTTTGCCGAACTGAAAGAAGAGACCCCTATCGGCTCTATGAGTGACGCTGAGGTTGATAAGATGGCCTCACGAATCGATCACCACGGGTTAAAGCTATATCAGATTTGCGCCAACCATCCCTTGCACGATATTGAATTAATTGACCTTACCCGGGGTAAGGCCTTTGAGCATCCCCAACTGCTCCATGACTTTGAAGTCCTAGTCCGTTCGATGAAGATTGCAGCTCGCATCGGAGTCGAGGCTGTCCTAGCCTATGGTCTTAGCTGGCCCGGCGAGTGGCGTCAACAATGGTCTAAATCGCCGACCTGGCCAATGCGGTGGGCCACCCAAGGTGGTATTATATCTGACAGTGACCTCGACAGTTTGGTGGAAGTCTTTCAACCCATCATCGAACAAGCCGAGAAATATGAGGTCGACTTAGTCCTCGGTATGAGACCCTTTCATTTTCTCAATACTTCAGAACACTTTTGTGAACTGGCCCAACGGTTGGACTCAAGGCGTCTGCGTGCAATGTGGGCACCAGCAGACTGTTTTCTATCCGGGGAAAAAGATATCCACGGAGCAGGATTCGAACGAATGTCAACTTTCTTACACGGGTTACACCTTAAGGACGTTGTTGTTTCAAACGGACCGCAATGTAAGTATGAATGGAAACCCTTAGGTGAGGGACAAGTCGATTACCCATCCATCATCCATCGCCTTTGCAAACACGATACTACACTTTATCTCGGCATTGCCACACACTTCCATCTGCCTGGTGTTTCACGCGTTGAGGCGATGCGGAGCAATATAACCAAAACCCGCTGCATGATTGAACAATCCACCTTAGGAACAGACCTTTAGTAATTATTAGAGTGGGTTCTTAATCTAGATGCCAATTGCTGAGCAAATAGTCAAAGAATCGACAAAAAATTCCTATAGTATTCTATTGTATGATTATTCGTGACATAAACGGAATCAAAGTTGCCTTTAGTCGAGACATTGATTAGGAAAGACGACCCGTCTTTACGGGACAGATTAATCGGCCAGAACCTTTTAGAAGCCAATTTGCAAATAATTGCAACGATCAGATTATACTCCAAATCGTCGTAGGACAAAAACTGACACTCATCGGATAGTTTCCTGGCTAGCGCCGATACTTCGTATTCGAGAATTGTTGCCACTTTTCTTGCTGATTCTTGTCTACACCATTGACTTTCACCTAGACGTCCGAGAGCGGGACACATTCTCGTGGATGGACCCTTGGCAGTATTACCTCTATGGGCTGAGTCATTTTAAAGGAGAGATTGACGCTACTGGATTAACACTTCCTTCGATATTTCCTTTTTTACTCACGCCCTTTTTTCACGTAAGTCAAACGATTCCTGCAGCTCTGTGGGCCAATGGTTTGAGTGCAATTTTCTTGGTAATAATTGTTCATGTCCTCACAAAGCAGTTAGCATTGAACTGTCCGAGTTTCTTGATTGCAGGGATTGTCTTGGCCTGCCCACTTTTACTTGGGTTGTCACGGGAGCTCTATCTTGAGTTCACGTTAACTGCTGTTGTTGCGGGACAATTTGCAGTCTGGATCGGTCTTTGCGAATCCAACCGTCGAGTATGGATTATTCCAATGGCACTGCTGTTTATTTTCGGGGTGCTCTTGAAGGCAACATATCCACTATTCTTTCTAGCGCCACTCTTGCTAGTGGTAGCAAAGCGGATTTTGGAGGGTAGATTCATTTCCGTGATCGGATTAATAGCTACGTTTGCCATTCCTCTGTTAATCGCAGTGTTGTTCGTCAAGGTAGCATTCCCCCAGGCTTTTGAGTACTATACTTCACTGGGAAATACCAGCCTTCCCGTTATGCCGTTAATTGGCCCGAGAGAAGCCTTTTCCTTGGAATCCTCCATGTTTTACATATCCCACATCGGGATCACGATGTTGGTGTTTCTGACACCCTTTCTCCTGTTAGCGACTTGGAAGGCATTCTGGCCGGCAGCTGCAACCACCGCACCAAAGACGAAAGATGAGCAGTGGCGAGACGTAATGCTGTGGCTATGGTTTCTAGGGCCACTGCTGATTTTAACGCTTCAGCCCGTCAAGGAACCACGTCATATTGCTCCCTGTGTCGTACCGGCGATCCTACTTATCTTCAGAGCGATTGATCACGTGCAATATCGCCCACTGCGTCTCGTATTGACAGCCGCTCTGACTCTGACAGCACTTTTACAATACGGCGCCATCGTATCGCATCGGCTTTATTCTCCATATTTTATCGACAAGCCTATTGGATCTGCCGAAATCGAGCGGGCTGTCGTTGCCTCGGTAGTCAAGACAAGCGAAGCCAAACAGCTGAACGAGCAGGGGAAATTTATGTTCAATTTTGCCGTGGCTGGGTTTGGGAGGAATGAAGCTCTATCGCTCGTCTGGCAATTTCATCCAGGAATCGTTTACAACTTGGACCTATTCGACCATGATCTGCGTAGAATGGATATCCCGTTGAAAGAGTTCGAAGATCTCTACACTTACGAGAGTTTTAACTCATATAATTGGCGATGTCGTTGGCCAGTTCGATATCAATCACTCGACCAGAAAACAGTGGTAGACAATGCAGATTTTCTTATCATCAAGGGGATAGAATCTGAAAGCCTGGCAAAGAATTATCCGCGCCATCGTCTTGAGGAACGGCTACCAACAGAGGACGGAGATATCTTCATCCTCTCCCAACCGTTCCGAAACTCTCAGCACTATCGCGTAAGGTATGGCAAATATTTTCTTCTGCAAAACGAAACTTTGAACAATATTGAGCTTAATACCGTCTACTTTGATATGGCGATGGCGGACTTCTATAGGGGCTCCTTAAGACCGAAGGCATTGCTCGATGCATTTCCTTCAGGTTATTCGCCAGGCAAAAAGGTCCGCCAAATTCGGTACTATTCAAGCTATAGCTTGCTCTTGCCCCGTTTTGAAAAGGTCTATAACAAGATATCAAACACACTGGAGCGTTAGTTTAGAGTAATTCTTCTTCAGTCTAACTAGAGGGGAAATAGGGATAAAGAGTTTATGGATGACGGATCACCTCAAAGTTATCGGCATGCGAAATTAATTAGATGATATACGAAGTAGTTGAACTGCATAATGTTGCAGAGACCGTACCAACAAACGGAGGAATGCGTTTACAACGTGTCCCCGAGAACGTTCGGTTGGAGCTGAACGAGGCCGCTCAAATACGGGTTCTGCAGCCAGACAACTGTGAGATACGTTTCGTCTGTGATGACGAACCGTGCTATATAACTCTTTCTTCGGAAGGAGAAACAAATGTCACTGTTTTCTTCGGAACTTTCGACGGTCGGGAACGCTATACGATTGGTAATGCGCCCACAACAATCCGACTACTTCCTCCGAATCGGCTCAAAGAACTTGATCTTGAATTTTCGAAAAACCAACCATTCGCACCAAATGTGTGTCGATTAATCTGCGGTGGAAGATGCCGTGATCCCCTGGTTTTGCACGCCATAGAAGGTAAGGGCATTCGGCCTCCCCGTCCTGACGAGCTGCCCTCAATCAAATACCTTGCCTATGGAACCAGTATTACACATGGGCATGACTGCGAAGGTCCACATCTGAACTACGTAGCTCAAACGGCATGGCATCTTGGCGCTGACCTTGTGAATTTAGGGGTAGCAGGAGCATGTCATTGTGATCCGGCCTTTGCTGACTACATCGCCGAAAGGAAAGATTGGAATATTGGGACCTTAGCATTATCGGTAAACATGCATGGGTTCCCTCTTGATCTGTTCCGAGAACGAGTTTCGTTTATGGTACAAAAGGTTGCAAAAGCTAACAAGGAGCGGACTGTCGCCTGTATAACACTTTACCCCTATTTTCGTGATTTCGATATCAGTGATCCAAATGCAATATACGGGGGCCCTCCTGCCCAATATCGTCAGGCGCTCCGAGATGCTGTCAACGAGTGCTCCCTCCCCAATTTGCACCTCATTGAAGGTCCTAAACTCCTGACAAACATTGGAGGTCTGACTTGTGATCTCATCCACCCCTCTGATAACGGCATGATCGAAATGGGAAGAAACCTTTCTTCGGAACTGAAGTCCTTAATCAATTGAATTTTAAATTTCACCTACCCGAAACATTCAGAAAGAAAGAAGTTCTAGGACCTATACGGGTTATTTCCCCATTAAAAATCGCGTTGCCGGTCCTATTAGAGACGGTAAGAAATATCCAAATCTATAAACATGAACAAATTGAATAACCTCACAGCCACTAAACGCACATCTCCACCGACCTGGGCCGTGCTCGAACGGCAGCTGATCGATGCTATTGACCAGACCGCTTCTATTTATATCGATAAATACACCCGCTCTGATGGCTCACTTAATTGGATTAAGGAGTATCCTGGCGACGGAGTTTGGGTAGACGACCTCTACGAAGCCTTTTTTAACTGGCCGCTCTATTATTCACTTGGAGGCTCTGAATATATCGGGAAAAAGGCGGTTGACCAATGGAATGCAGTTACACGTCAAGTGACTGACGACTATGGGCGTATCGCTGATGATTTCGTCTGTAATGATGACTGGTTTCACAACGCCGAAAACTACGTCTACTTTTACGCTCTGGGACTGTCAGATCCGTCCAACGCCAAGATGATGGAACGTGCCCGCCGTTTCTCCGGATTTTATCTGGCCGAAAATAAGGACATTCCCAACTACGACCCCATTCACCATATCATCCGTTCCCCCTTTAGCGGTAGTCTAGGTCCCCTCTCTCACGCTCGATGGAATGATGTTCGTTACAATATTGAACACGGTCACACAACACTGTTACCAAACTTCGAAATTCCATCCGAATGGACGAAACACCCTGGATCATGGAACCGAAAAAATTCAGGCAAAAAATTTTGGTGGGAGGATCCGAAAAAACGAGAGCAGATTCATGCCCTTTTTGACAAGATCGTCATGGAAGGAGACGTACCCGTGAACCTTAGCGTTGTCGGTCTTGTCGCCCACACATTCACCCTTACAGGCGAAGAAAAGTACCGCCGTTGGATAGTCGACTACGTTGGAGCCTGGATGGATCGTATCGAACAAAACGGAGGTATAATCCCAGATAATGTCGGTCTCAACGGCCGTATTGGAGAAAACCGTGAAGGCCAGTGGTGGGGTGGCTTCTATGGGTGGATGGGTAAATATTCCCATCAAATGATGTTTAGTGCCATGACCGTGGCATCGACTTGTGCCCATTTGGTCACAGGTGATAAAAGCTATCTTGATTTGGCACGATCGCAATTAGACTTGCTCCTCGAGAAGGCTGTAGAGAAAGAGGGACAGTTGCTGGTTCCCCACCGACACAACGAAAAGGGCTGGACGGATTTTGGCCCCATGGGGCACCAACCTCCCATCCATCTCTGGTTTGCCTCTCAGGAAGAACGAGACTGGCAGCGTCTAGAGATGATGTACCAAGGAGTTGAGGAACAATGGAACACCGTTGGATCGAATGATTTACGCAGCTGTGACGATCGCGCCTGGATTCGCTATCTCGCGGGCGATTGTCCTCAGTTTCCCGAAGCTATTCTTCAGGGTAACTATCGAGAAATGATGAGGAGAATGGATCTTATTTCTAACGACGAAAAAGACCTAACTGACCCAGCCCAATCAGATGTACACCACTGGCTCAACCGAAATCCGATTCATACCGAAGCACTTCAGGTCTTAACAACTGGTGCCCCACAGACCATTTACTGGGGTGGTATCGCTCGTGGGAGAGTGCGCTATTTCGACACAGAAAAGACCCGCCCCGGGCTACCGCAAGATGTCGCCGCACTTGTATCATCGATCCAGCCTGATAGTATTAATCTTACCCTGGTTAATCTGAGTCCTTGCAAGAATCGGGAGCTTACCGTACAAGCTGGAACCTTCGGTGAACACCGGTTTACAACTGCGACTCCTGAAGACAATGGGAACCCGATACTAATTGATGCAAACCATTTCAATGTCTCTCTAAGTCCTGGTTGCGAAATCTCCCTGTCGATCGGGATGAAACTGCATAACAACACTCCAAGTTGTACCCTACCCTGGCATAAGAGCGGAATTCCCTCCCCGTAAAAGAAAGATATAGTATGAGAGCAATACCTATACTTTATTGGAATAATCTCCCAACTTTGGGTTAAAAATCTATACAGACATTAAACTCACGTAATAGGCATTTGGTTTAATCAGCCTTCTTGCGGTCTGCACAAAAGTCGTCCGATCGTGACGCAAAGGAGAATTCTTAGACTAGAACTTATCTAATTATCTTTCCAAGGTAACTTAAATCTAAAATTGATAAGTAAACAAACATGTCCAAAGGAAAAAATTGCCAGGCAGTCGTCTTCGTTGCCCTCACAGGTGACGAAGAGATTAAGCTCTACGACGTAAATCCGAATTCTGGAGCTTTGCAATTGCGTACGATCAGTAATGCCCATGGACCGGTAGGGGCCCTCTATCTACACCCTTCTTGCGATTTCATGCTAGCGGCTCACGTTGAGTCAACGACGTTAGCAAGTTTTCGTTTTGATAGAAATTTTGGTACTCTCAAATTAATCAATAAGATAGATGTTGGCATAAGTGTTCCAGCTCACCTCATAACAGATCGATCCGGTCGTTTCCTTATCACCGCTTACTATGGAGGCGGTGGTGTTACCGTGCATCGACTGAACTCTGACGGCTCAATCGGGATACTCTTGCAACACCTCGATACTAATGAGAAAGCACATTGTGTCTTCATGACCGAAGACGATCGATTTGTCTTTGTTCCACATGTCTGCCCGCCTAATAAGACATTCCAATTCCGTTTTGACAGCGAGACAGGGCACCTTAGTCCAAACAAGCCGGCCGCGCTTTTACCTCCCAATAATAAAACAGGTCCCCGTCATCTCTGTTTCCGCCCCAAAGGAGATATCGCCTATATCGTTAACGAGCAGGGGAATACCATTACCGCCCATCGTTTCGATCCAGAACGTGGGACCCTCGAAATTCTCCAAAACATATCGACTCTACCATCTAATTACACCAAAGGAGGAAACACCGCACACGTGGAAATACATCCGAATGGGAAATGGGCTTACGCCTCGAATCGAGGACACGATAGTATTGTCGGGTTCAAAATTGATCCAGAAGGACTACTCGACATTTTAGGGTACTATTCAGTCCCTTCCGATCCGCGGTCATTCAATATCGATCCAACCGGAAGGTTTCTTTATTGCGCTGGAGAGTCAGCTGATACTATGACTGCATACCAGGTGGATCAAAAAACTGGTATATTGCATCCAATGGCGGATTATGATGTTGGACACAAGCCGTTCTGGGTGATGGCAACATCGTTGGTTTGAACGAAAGCAAACATCGTTTTTTCCAACATTAACAGTAGAAATTGCGAAGGAAACTATTTTGCTATTATCTCCCAGAGAATTGGCTTCGAGTACAAACAGTAGCCATCTAAAATGGTTAACCCACAGACCGAAATCCAGGAGACTTTCACCCGGAGCTAGCATGAGATTCGTTCGGATGAATAAAGCGAAACATTCAAGACCAGGTCTTTGCCAATAATTTCATGCCAGAACATTCGGAACCTTATTTGGATAAGGATCTCGTCGACTACCTTTCCGAATTCATTAGTAAAGATCTTCGGCTCCAAATGGAGAGAATACTTAATCTCCGAACCCTCTCCCTTACAGTTGTTCTCGAGGACGTTTTTCAACCCCATAACACCAGCGCTGCCATTCGTTCCTGTGAAAGTTTCGGCATCCAGGATATACACATTATCGAGAACAAAAACCTCTATCGTCCAAATAAAGACATCGTAATGGGCGCCGACAAATGGATTGAGCTCCACCGCTACGGTGGAAATTCCGGAGATCAAACTAAAGCCTGCCTCGACCGTATTAAAAGTCAGGGCTACACAATCGTCGCTACTACTCCTAAGGAAGACGCGCTTCCCCTAGACAAACTACCCATAAATAAAAATCTCGCGTTCTGTTTTGGAAGTGAAAAAAATGGTCTTAGCTCCTCTGCTCTCGCTTCGGCAGAACTCCTTACGCGAATTCCGACGGTTGGCTTCACCCAGAGTCTCAACCTTTCTGTCAGCGTAGCTATCTGTCTTTACCATATCACCGGGAGAATCCGGAAAGAACGAATGGACTGGAAACTCACCTCATTACAGAGAAGAAAGATCCTTTTGTCCTGGCTAAAAAAGGCCGTTCGTAATTCCCACCTCATTGAAAGAAGATTTCTAAATCTCACTCCACCGATCACTAAACAACATCCGACCGATTCTTAGTCTTTTCTTGTTTTTGTGAGGATTCGTCGAAGTTTCTTCCGGTGTCTATGGGCTACAATATAACCGATACATTTCTTGCTTCCACAATGACAGGGATGTTCCTCATAATGTTCTAAGTCGTAACCGTAGTCGTAAGACAGCTCCTCGCCAACTCCAATCATTCGAACAGATACAATCCAGACCCTGCCCCTTTTTATCTGAGACTCGCAATTAGGAAAACAAGAATGATTGATGTGCCGAGCAAAATTTTCGGGAACGTTTCCATCCAGATCATAGCGCTTATTTAACTCAAACAAATAAACCAGGCCCAAACCCTCGTTCTTGGCCTCTTCTAGGTGGGCTAACCCACGACGATCCGATTCAGTCTTCGTAACCTTCTCACCGATATATTCGATGATCCGAGTTCCTTCCATTATCTCCCTGGTCGCGAACAGACCCTTCTTATGGATTCTTGATCGACCGATTCTGTAAATAGGAGGGTCTTCGTCCTGCCTCGATCTTATCACACTTCGGTTCTCACTTCTTGTGTTACAATTTTAGCATCTCGCCATAAGGCTTCTAGACTGTAATAATCTCTTTGTTCGGGGAGGAACAAATGTAAAATAATATCGAAAACATCAATCACTATCCACCCGCTTTGAGGTTCGGATTCAACACAGGACACTATCACTCCTATATCTTTTAAACCAGAAACTACACCGTCTCGCATAGCTCGAAGTTGAGGTACCGAATTGCCAGTAGCTATGACAAAGTAATCGGCAACCGACGAAATACCTTTGAGGTCGAGCACTAAAATTGCCTCCGCCTTTCTATCCTCCAATGAATCGCAACATTTTTTTATTTGCTGCAGAGCCAACTCCTGTTGATCGGAATACGCCATATATGCGGTTGTTCCTTAGAAATACTGTGAGAGTTTAGGAAAGTGGGCAAGGGAACAACTGTTGATTCGATAATCAGTTTTCTCGGGCACCAACCAAAAATCCTTTCTTTAACTCCTTATACTAAAAGCCTCCTTCCCGAGGAATATTCCCTCTAACGATATAATCCATGGAATTCAATATAGTGACAGACTTTCGGAGGCAAGAACAAGCTAACCTCGAGACCTTGTTTTACGCGTCCTCTAATCTCGGAGGCACTCACATCAAAAATATGCCCCTGAATTTCATGTATTCTCAAATCGGTTAAGGAAGGTATTTTTCGGGAATATCCAGGACGAGGGAAGCTTATAAAGTCAACGAGCTTTAAAAGTTCATCGATTCGGCGCCATTTAGGCAATTGCTGCAATTCATCGGATCCAATTAACCAGTACAGCTTAACCTCCGGATATCGAGTATGAAGCATCTCTACTGTGTCAATTGAGTAACTACTGCCACCTGCTTTAATTTCTAAGTCATCAAGCAGAAAACGGCAATCACTAGAAAGCGCCAACCGCAACATCTCCAATCGCTGTGCATCGGTTGCCTCAGGTCTGTTTAGTTTTAAGGGATTTCGAGCTGCAGGAACAAATATAACCCTCTCAAGCCTAAGGTTCTCAATCGCGTCCTGTGCGAGAAAAAGATGTCCTAAATGGATTGGGTCAAAAGTCCCTCCCAAGATCGCTAATCCTTTATTTGGGGTAGAATTCATCGCTCTCCAAACCGGGCCCGAAGTTCCTGTTTGTTAATCTTGCCTAATGCGTTCCTAGGCAATTTTTCAATTTCAAATAACTCCCTGGGTACCTTTTGAACTGCTAAACGTTCCTTCGCCCATTCCCGTAAATTTCTTAAATCTATCGCACCCGGACGTCGCAACGCAATAACAGCCAAAACCTTCTCCCCCCATTCGAAATCCTCAATTCCAACCACCGCACAATCTAGAATATCCGGATGTTCCCGCAACACCTCCTCAACTTCTAGTGCCGACACTTTGTATCCTCCCGTCTTAATAATATCAACGTTCTTCCGCCCGAGTATTCGATAGCTCCCTCGATCCATAATCGCGATATCGCCAGTGCGAAACCAATCGCCGCGGAATGCCGATTTTGTAGCTTCAGGATTCTTCCAGTATCCTTGAAAAACTGTCTTACCTCGAACTTCTATTTCTCCTTCTTTCCCAGGCCCAATCCTAGATCCCTTTTCATCGACACATCGAACCTCAACTTCAGGCAGTTCGGTTCCGACATATCCTGGCCGTCTCTCCCCATGAAGAGGGTTCGAAAGAGCCATTCCAATCTCCGTCATACCATATCTCTCGAGAAGAACATGACCGGTTATCGCCTTCCACCTTTCCAAGACTGCAACTGGAAGCGCCGATGAGCCCGACACCATAAGTCTTAAGCGTGAAGCACCTTGAGATAACTTCATCTTCACATCGCTCGGCGAATTCTCCCAGCCATCTATCAGCTTCGAGTAAATTGTTGGAACCGCCATAAATAAAGTTAGATTTCCTGCCGCCAACTGTTTCCACGCGCTTTCACAGTTGAACCCAATATGCATATCACATTTTGCTCCAGACATAAGTGAACAAGTGAGGATATTTATGATACCGTGGATGTGATGGAGGGGTAATACTAGAAGAATGTGGTCCTTAGACGTCCACTCCCAAGCTTCAATCAGAGAAGTCACCTGTGCTTGGATATTCTCGTGAGTCATTAGGACTCCCTTGGGACGACTCGTTGTCCCGCTTGTGTAAAGTATCATTGCGGGTCTCCCACTTTCCAGGATCGGCATTTCCACAGATGGCCCGCTAAGCATTTCCTGAACCAAGCGCAGCTTGGATCCCTGAGTTTGGCATATCAATGTTAAACTTTCCTCAAATTCTTTAACTGTGATTACGGTAGTAGTTTCGGAGTGTGTGACCGTGTACTCGATCTCAGGATCAGGATATTGGAGCCCAAGGGGCACAGCTACACCTCCGGCTCTCCAGATTCCCCATTGTACTGCTACATAGTCAAACCCTGGAGGAACCATAAACGCAATGCGTTCACCTTTCAGATCATTCCGTTCGTCGAGCAGCGATCCTGCTACCCTACAAGAAGCGACAAGCAAATCTCGATATGAGAAATTGCGCCCCGAGACGATAATCGCAGTTGATGTTTTACATTCCTCCGCTTTATTAAAAAGTTTAAGGTTATTTCCTCTCATTTATTCTTGTTTAAAAATCCCTAATCACACCCATATATTTGATAGTCTTTCGCTTACTGCTTGTATACCGAAATTTTGTTGAATTCAATTTGGAAAATATAGTAGTCTCCGATAAGTACCCACCGGATGCAGGATCCTGCATTTCTAAGCATGATCAATAAATCACAAATTAATTCTTTCTGGGAGAACTGGTTGCTTCGTGTTCCTAAATTGTTTCTAGGGGTAGAGGTTGATAAACTTGTCACAGCACTGGATTCCCTTGAAAATGATTGGGCTGGTACAATGCCAGGTTGGAGCAGCTCTTCGCGCCTTGCGCCTAGGTGGATGCTGACACGGAACAGCCCTTGGACAGCCTGGAATAATGGTGTCCGGCTACAGAGAATGGCATAGCGTAGGAACTCCCACTCCTCAAAGACAACTAATCGGGAATCTAAGAGCAGCTGTTGAGTAGTATAATTCCTGGACTCAACAAATCTAGTAGCGGAGAAGTAGGCCCCCCGTGCTGAGACGATTATACAATTGGGTTCTTGGATGGTCCCAGAGCCCTTACGCAACACCAGCCCTTTTTATCTTTGCTTTCGTCGAATCATCCTTTTTCCCGATTCCGCCAGATGTACTGCTCGTAGCTCTGGCTTTATCAGCCCCCAAACGGGCTCTCTACTACGCTCTGGTGTGCACAATAGGAAGCGTCTCCGGTGGAGTTTTTGGCTATTTAATCGGCTATTACTTTTACGAAATACTTGGAGTGCCAATTATTGAGTTCTACGGACTCACCAACAGTTTCACACTTGTCTCCGAACAATACAACGCAAATGCCTTTATAGTAATCGCCATTGCGAGTTTTACGCCGATACCTTACAAAGTCTTTACCATGGCGGCTGGAGTCTTCGAGGTTTCACTGCCAACACTAATCGGCGCCTCTCTTCTTGGGCGTGCAGGCCGCTTCTTTCTAGTCGGTGGCCTAATTCGCGTCTTCGGACCCGCCATAGAAAACCTCATCGACCGCTATTTAAATATCCTCACCATTGCATTTATTGTTCTCTTGGTGCTCGGATTTACCGCAGTGTCGTATCTCTGAGTCAAGACTCTATCGTCCACTCAAATGACAGGAATTCATAGAGTGGTTCCCACGTTTAACCTACACGGGTAAAGTCGTAAGAAAGAACAGTGAAGAATCTGTTGATATCCAAACTGAAACTTACATCTATGTATGATCCTGAATTGCCACGGTCTATTCGACACTCTTAGAATTAAGCATAAGGATGCAGTCTAATAAAAAACGTCGAAGGTGCTTTCTAGATTCCAGCGGATTGGAATAGGAGATCCAAAAATTCTGTGATACCTCCGCTTTAGACGGGTGGGAGGTGGATCCTTTCCCAAAGAAAGGATTGACTCGAGGCGAGCGAAACGCCCTAAACCTGTCATTAACATCCAGTCAAAAACTGCCCACCGAGTCTCAATCCTTCCTGTATTAACTCTGTTGATTCGCAATAATTGGCATCTTCCATTTCTATGGAAACCGCACCACGATAACCTGATTCGATCAAGATCCGAAATCCTTCCGACCATCGCATATCTCCATAACCCGGAACGGTGTAGCGCCATGTGTGTCCACCGTAGCGAATCTTCTCCGAAAATGCAGCAGGTGATTCCCAACCGTACTCATAAACTCCCTCGTTCTGAATCTCGGTATCCTTAGCATGAACGTGGAAGACCCGATCCGAGAACTCGATAAGGAAGCGTAGTGGATCAATACCCAATCGAATGAGATGGGAGGGATCGTAATTAATACCGAAACAACTATTTGGACATCGATTAAAAAAGGCTCGAAAGACCTCGGTAGTGGAACAAACAACACCAGGACCAGGCCAGCCCTCAATCACAAGATGGGAATCGGATTCTTCCAGTATATTTCTCAAACCACCGAAACCTTCGACCATGTATTCAAAATTTTCTTTCCTTTCCAAGGAAGAATCTTCCGGAATTGCTACAACAAAGTAGTTGGTAGGATTTCCTTCGCTTGAAGCTCGGATGAATTCAGAAGCTTGCTCTGTTATGACCTTCCTTTTCTCTCTATCGGCTGTGATCATTCCTTGCGAATTCGGTAAGTCTAGCGAACCAATCAGAAGACCCTCTGATCTCGCTCGATAAATCTTATCTAGATCCAACCCTTGAAGATCGATAACTCCAAATCCATTTTCTTTTGCCCAAGAAATCGAATCATCAAAACACTCACGAAACCCAATCGGAAATTCTCCAGTCCTAGTCTTCAACATGCTAACTTCTTTCCCTTCTACTTATGGATGCCTATAAAATCTACCCCACTAAAACCGAAGAATTCTCGTTCAGCAAACTTTACACCTTTTCCAATACTACAGCGCTCGAAGAATCAAAAAAATCAGTCAATATCCCCATCCGACCGAAGCAATCGGATTGTCTGTCGAAACGAATCTACTGTTCGTCCCAAATCATCATCGGTGTGCGCTGCGGAAACTGGGCCGCCGGGCCATCCTTGTAAATCCACTCCGTGTAGCAAGGCACCGATACGTACTTTCATGACAAATGAAGGATCCTTCGACGCGGCAATATTCTCAGCCCCAAATTCGCCGGATTCGATTTCCTTACGATCGGTCGACTTCGCCTGAGGATTGAGGAAGACATGAAATCCACCGAAGGTCCCATAAGCAACCCAGTTAACACTTTCAGTAGAAAACATAGCGTTTAATTCGTCAATCAAGCGGTTGCCATATCCGATAGCCTCCGCGCAGGGACCTCCTGACCGTACCAAGTTCAATGCTGCGATACCGGCCGCACCACTAGCTGGAGCTGCATTAAAAGTTCCTTTATGGGAAATTCTCTCTCGGCCATCCATAGCAGTTTGACGGAAATCGATAAGATCGAGA
This sequence comes from Candidatus Moanabacter tarae, assembly GCA_003226295.1. NCBI lineage: Bacteria > Pseudomonadati > Verrucomicrobiota > Opitutia > Puniceicoccales > Candidatus Moanibacter > Candidatus Moanibacter tarae. Next base: position 1,378,217 of record CP029803.1, read on the forward strand.
TACTCCTTCTTTCCCACTAGAGCAGCACCGGGCAATCCTCCTGAGACTATTTTACCCAAAGTGGTGAGGTCCGGCGTCACACCGTATGCTTCCTGAGCACCGCCTGGGGAGCATCGGAATCCACTCACGACTTCGTCGAAAATCAATGTTACCCCAAATTCGTCCGCCAACCTGCGTAAGCCCACGAGGAATGAGGGCATTATAGGAACCTTGCCCCAAGTTGAACCGGTCGGCTCGAGGATCATCGCTGCGATATCATCATCACGAGACAGAATAGCGGCCGTGGCTTTGAGATCATTGGGAGGGGCGATTACCATGGTCGCGGAAGTACCACTCGGAACTCCTGTTATTGGAGAACCATCAAAATGAGAGGTTACGCCACCCGTTACGTAATCATGCCAACCGTGGAAATGTCCTTTAAACCTTAGAAACTTGCTACGACCCGTATGGGCCCGAGCTAAACGTAAGGCGAGCATAGTGCTCTCCGTTCCAGAATTTGTAAAACGTACCCTCTCGGCACAGGGAACCATATCCTTAATTATGCCACCCCATTCAATTTCAAGTTCATGACCGGCTCCATAGTGAGTACCTTTACCTAACTGGTCTCTCACTGCATCAGTAATGAGAGGATGGTTGTGCCCGAGAATCAAAGCTCCATGCCCTCCCGAATAGTCTACATATTCATTGCCATCTACATCCCACTTCCTGGATCCTTCGGCGTGAGTAACGTATATACCATGAGGCTCGATATAGCGGGCATCATGCGTAATACCACCAGGGAAGATCTGTCGCGCTCGGTTCGCCAACGCGGAGGAACCGGGCGTTTTTCGGCAATACGCCTGCACAAGAGAGGAACCTTCAAGATTTAACGGACAAGGTGGGTCGACTTGGGCTGTAGAAGAAATTTCAGACACTATACTCATGGAATTACCTTTCCTATCTAAAGCGAAATTGGATCAAACTTAACCGGAAGCAGAGTTTACAAAAATACTGGAAATACACCATGTTTTTCTTGCCGGGCATAAAATCAAATTTTGACAAATTTCTAGGCCACACCAGTGAAAGGTATTTCATCTGGATTAACCTAGTGAAGGACACAGGCAGCAGGATTACAAGTATCATGAGGAAAATCTCGTGTGATGAGATTAGCAATGCAGTTAATGAGACGGTCCTAAGAAACTCTCTATGTTTAGAAGTAACAGACCGCAAAGGGAGTGAGATCGATAAATTCGAAGATATTCCCGCTAGAAACTACCAAACTAGATTGGAATGACCTTAGATTTCACCAATTCTATACTATCTTATCCCCTTACAATGGAGATAGTTGATTCTGAAAGTTCCTAGGAGTCTGAGACCGCCCTTCGTCCAGCTGAAAACATTGCTTCAACAGGGACTTTTGTTTGGCTCCAAATCTCCATCGATCTGAAGCCTTGCCAAACAAGCATCGAAAACCCATTTGCAGTCTGAACCCCTCGTTCCTCAGCATTCTTCATGAGTTTTGTTCGAGGTGGACTGTAGATCATATCGAAGACCTTCAGCGAGCAATCGAATCTATTCAAGTCAATCGGAGATGGATCTTCTTCTTTCAAACCCAGAGACGTGGCATTGATAAGAATCCCTGAGGAAGGTAGTTCCCGGGGAATCTCTGCCAAATCAAATCCCTTAATTTGATTAGAGCTTTTTTGTTCTTTCAGTGCAGAAAGCATCTCCTTAAGCCGCGATACTGACCGGTTCCCGATCCACAATTCCCTACAACCGCACTCTAAACAATGAACCGCAGCAGCGCGGGCAGCCCCTCCCGCTCCCAAAATAATTACTGATTCATCGGCCAAGGTTGCTCCGAGATCCGATTCTAGTGCTCTACTCAGTCCAAACCCATCCGAGTTGTACCCATAGTAACCGTCCGGTTGCCAATTCAAGGTGTTAACCGCCATCATCTTGCGTGCTACTGGATCGATCTCCTTCAGCAGATCCAACACTTGAACTTTGTGAGGCAAGGTCAGGTTAATTCCTCTGAATCCGTGGGAGTGGAAAAGAGGAATCGCTTCAGACAGAAGAGCAGGAGGAATATCAAACCGGAAATACTTCCATTCCCTAAACGCAGCATCGCCTTCAGCCATTTCGGATAGAGCTGCATTGTGCATATCCGGACTGATGGAATGCTCTATTGGATGACCGACCACAGCAAGGGCAGTCCCTTTAAAACTCCACCGCTTTAGTTGGGAGAGAGTGTATGTGGCAACCAAGCAGTTATCCTTCCCTCTTGATAAAAGTCAGGAATCTTTGGGGTGTTGTCCTCAATCTACTCCGCAGATGGAAACCCTTACCAAACAGATTTCTATGGATTAGCATGCCGCCGATGACTATCCTCAAATTCATGAATGAAATTCTCGAAAAGCTGCGCTCGTTGCGAATCCCCTTGAAGCTTATAATCATCCACCAAATTTCGACAAACTCGTCGGAGAACATCCCAAATTGGCGAGGGGGCAAGATGTTCCATTGAGGGCTCGACATTACGACTTTCGAGAACTGCTTGAAGTTCTTGAGCAGTACGGAATCTTCCTCTCTCGAAAGCATCGATATAAAAGGGGACTTTCTCCGAAAAACAACCAACCAGGAAATGGAAAGGCATCCCTACCGGCTCAAGATCTAGACCGCAACGTTGAGCTACAAGAATGTATACGATACAGAGCGTGATTGGAAGCCCCTTACGTCGACGTAGAACATGGGCAATAAAACTATTTAACGGATCGTCGTAATTCTCAACATTTCCACGAAAACCATACTCGTGGAAAATCACGCGATTCAACACCTTGCACTTTTCCCAAGGGGTACTCGGTAATACCATTAATTCACGACACCGAGCACCCATTGCATCAAGCATCATGCAGCACTCCGATGTATCCATATCCGGGAAAACGGTTCGATTAAGCAACAAACATCCAGTCTCAAGTTCAAACTGCAACGACCGGATAAACTGAATGAAACTCGTTACTGAATCTGGACCTTCTAATTCTTCTAGGAATTGCCGGGCGTGTGAAGCGAGAATTCGATTTGATTGCAAACTCATCCTCTTCAGGAGTGCTATCCCTTCTTCTCCCTGCCGCTTAAGCTCTTCACAAACCGCTGCTCGCACAACGGGGGATTCATCATCGATCAAACGTATAATCGATCGTTCCCTGAGTGGACCCATACCTCCTTCTGGCACCGTGCTTTTCATACAATCTAATTCCTAACCAGGCGCAATACTCAATTTTCAGAAAAGACCATATTTACTGATAAACGATCGCACACCTAGTTCCTTCTTCGCAGTATTTCAAAGCAAAGTTCACCCTATAATCTAACCTCGTCGGACTCCGAATAGAGCTGTCCCTACGCGGATACAGGTGCTTCCTGATTGGATTGCCTCTTCCATGTCGTTTGTCATCCCCATAGAAAGAACTTTGAGGGGAAGACCGGACCTCTCAGCAAGTCGATCACGCAATTCACGCAGCCGATCAAAGGCTAATCTCGCCACATCTTTCTCCAGGCTTAGCGGAGCAATTGTCATCAATCCCTCAATTGCAAGATGAGGGACAGCCTGTGTCTCCTCCATTAATTTCGGAGCTTCTTCCCTGCTAACACCAAACTTTCTTGGATCCTCTCCAGAGTTCACTTGCAAGAGAATGGAAAGAGATTTGCCCACTTCCTCACAATGACGATTGAGCACTTTTACCAGTTTTATGCGGTCAACAGACTGAATACGGTTGAATAGCGAAACAGCCAAACGGGCTTTGTTGGTTTGCAAATGCCCAATAAGCTCTAATCCTACTCGAGGATCTATTTCCTTCCACTTCTGGTCCGCCTCCTGCACGCGATTCTCTCCAATCCTCCTAAATCCATAACGGACTGCATACTCAACAGCCTCGAAAGGGTGAGACTTTGTTACGGCTACTACGTCGATTTCATCGGGATTTCGCCCGCAGACATCACAAGCAGCTCTGATTCGGGACTTCAATTGCCCTGCCCGTTCTTCAAATTGACTATAGTTAATTTCCATGATTATCCGGCTGGTTAAATTCACCGCCATGAATCCATCTCAGATAATGGAACTTTGTCGTTGATTTATGGTCTGTGCTCATAACGAATTTCTCAACAGCATTAAGAGCAATTGGGCTCTTTTAGGTAAGTAAACCAAGAAATGTTGTCGTACATTTAAATCTCAGCGGTTATCTATTAGTCAGCAATAATTCAGGAAATAATCAATAGATCAGGAACTATCCCCTTTTACATCAGACAAATTCCAAAACCCTAAACATCAAATAAGAATCAAAGGGAAACAATGAACAGACTTTTCAAAATCGCTTTCGTCGTCATCTTAGGAACCCTTTGTCTTGGGGTGAAATCTCATGCTCATCAGAAACCTTCTGATCCTCCAATCCATGATCACCAAATATTTGACTATCCAGATCCCCTTATGGAGGCCCTGGAGAGTAGAATCAGAAATTACCACTCTACTCAACAAGAACTGCAATCAGAGTTACGTAAAGAACTAGACAACCTCGACAATCCAACTGATACCGAAATTCGAGCTGTCAAAGAAAAGTTTCGGGCCAATCACGCCGATGTCATCGAACAGCAACGAGCTTTCGCAAGACGCCTTCGGCATGTTTTCCTGAGAACAAGATCTGGACCAATTCCGGCTCTTCGAAATCTTCACAAGCAATTACACCTTCTTCCCGAAGGGGAAAAAAAGGCTCTTCTCGAACAGTTTAAAGAGAAGCATGGAAGGGAACATAGGAAATTGAAAAAACTTAGAAGGAAACTCCACGACGCCATACATGATGCTAACGAGAGATCGGATAAAGTTGCCGATTGATTATGCGAAACCAAGTTCTGGTCTTAGGCATATCACCCTTTGTGTAACCAGCATCCATGGAAACCCTGCAGATTCGGAAAGCAGACAACGATCCATAACGGCTGAGAAAGAAATCTCCCTCCTATCCGATGACAAAGATATAGCGGATTCTATAATATCCAATTCGGTTTCAATTATAAAACCACATAGTTCAACACTATGCTGTAGATCTTGGCGGTTGTCCCTTGAATCAGGAGTTCAAAATCGCAGACGGGAGTAACTCCCTTCCCATCTATGATTCCGGAGCCAACTTTTCAGCGGAATTGTTGGAGAGTAATCTCAGAGCAATGAGTTTCAAATGGATCTCCGGGCTAATAATGCAGAATTTTACCGATTCTAGTTTAATCTAGAGACAACCCGACCGTACAGAAACAACTCCAGATGTTGCTATCCTCTCCCAACTCCCGTAAAGGAACAATCTGTATACTAGTGGCATCCAGATCATCCCCGGACCACTTAACACTCCGACTATGAGGGAAAACCCTGGCCTTAAAACCAGGAATTCTGCTAGATGGTGATCCGTCGCGAAATACTCAGATCAGGTCTGAAGACTTAGGACAGATGCAGTCAAACTAGGTTCTTAAGAGCGGCTGCAGGCTTGAATTTTACGGACCTAGATTCCGCAATTTGGATCTTATCTCCAGTCCTCGGATTTATACCCATTCGTGCAGCACGCTTGGTGACAGAGAAAGATCCAAATCCTGCTAGCTGGACAGAATTATCATTTTGGACTCCACTTTTGATCCCATCAAGGACAGCCTCCACCGCTTTTTCCACGCTGGATTTTGACACGTCACCTCCAATTGAATTCTGCACTACAGTCACTAATTCGGCCTTATTCATTTAGTCTCCTTTATGTGTGGTAATGTTCGATGAAGCGTTGAAAAAAACAACAGAGTTGATAAGAACGAGCTTGGAGAAATCCCGTCAATCAAATAATACCTCCCTCTCGAATAAAAACTAACCATCTCGCTTAATATGCCACTACCGCTTGTCTATCGCTCCCTCTTTTTAGTTCTCTTGCAACTAAACAAACTTGTTCACAAGAACACTATCTTTTTCTTCTCTTAATTTACTCAATTAGGCCGATTCTATCCACGACTTTGACAACAGAATTATCTCCAGGACCAAGAGAAAGGGAAACCTTGCTATCAACAGCACTAATGCGCAAAAGGGCGTGGCCTAGGTACCCTCCTTCAGAGGGGATCATACTGCGTAACTCACCCACATCTATCCCTCCCAGAAAGAGTCTGCAAGGCATATCTAACTTATCCCTCCAGTTCTCGGAAAAAACACGATAAAGTCCGCGTTTTACAGCACCTCGAGAAAATATGCGTGCCATGACTTCCTGTCCGAGATAGCACCCTTTCGTAAAGGATACAGAGTCTGATTCTAGACTTCCTTCCTGGGGAAACTCATTTGGACCAATTTCGATAGGAATCCAGGGAATACCCGAGACAATTCGTTCTGTATGAAGCTCATTTTCCGAGGCCCAATGTCCTCCCGTTTGAGCAAGGTATTCATCAACCTTGCCTTCCAACTCAGAGATGGATTCTTCTGGAACCAGGAAGTCGAGGGACTTAGATCGGGAACGCCTACTTACCCAAATTATGCTCCCCTCTCGCTCATTAAAAGCCTCGGGATTCGGTTCATTTAGCCCCAAGGCAGCCAACCACTCCGTATCCTCAAGGCCCCAACAGGAAAAAGACGTAAAAAGACCGGATTGGTCTGTTAGTGTAACGTCGTCAGCTATAATATTTTCTTCTAATTTTTCGATAATCGAAGAAGGCGAACAGAAATAACTGTGAATAATAAACCGGTTTGAATCCTGACAAAACACGAAGCTGTCCGCAGCGACTTTTCCCCTACGGTCCAGCCATAGGCCGTAAGTAACTAATCCCGGACCCGTGCCCTTGAGATTGTTGCTAAACTGACTCTGTAGGAATTGGAAAGAGTCTCCCCCTTCCACAACGATACAAGTCGAAGGATGATTTTTATAGAATACTGTTCCACTCATAAAAATCTCTGATAAAGACAAAGAATCGCGTTTACAATTCTTTCAGAATGGATCAAAAACTCGCTCATTCACAAACTTAAGCGCCAACCGCTATATATAATGAACAAGCACCGGATAACAGATGTCAATATCGTAGACAATGCTGTACTTCCTGCACCTGAATACCTCTGTAGACAGGTACTAAGGAACGAGGACCAGGCAGATTTCGTTATCCAATCAAGAAAACAAATAAGTGACATTATTGCTGGAAATGATAATCGGATTTTAATCATCTCCGGTCCATGTTCAATCCACGATATTGCTTCAGGCCAAGAATACGCTGAAAATTTGTCCACCCTTAGCAAAAAAATAGAGGATCGTATAGTTTTGGTAATGCGTGTCTACTTCGAGAAGCCGCGTACCACAGTCGGTTGGAAGGGACTTATCATGGATCCATATCTTGACGGAAGCCACGACATCCCCGAAGGACTCAAGCTAGCACGGAGCTTCTTGCGCGATGTTATTGATCTCCGTATCCCTACAGCAACCGAGCTGCTTGACCCAATCACTCCTCAGTACATATCGGATCTGATCTGTTGGTCGGCGATCGGCGCTCGAACAGCAGAATCTCAGACCCATCGGCAAATGGCTTCGGGGCTATCCATGCCTTTGGGAATAAAGAACGGTACATCAGGCGACATTCGTTCAGCAGTCAATGCAATTGAAGCTGCGATGCAACCTCAGACATTCCTTGGAGTGAGCCAGCAGGGTCTAGCCTCGGCCGTAACAACTCGTGGAAACGCAAATTGCCATATCGTTTTAAGAGGCGGAGAAAATGGACCTAACTATACTCCAGAAAAGATCAACGCTATAGAAAAGATGCTTGTTGAACACAATCTTGCGCCCAGAGTGCTAGTGGACTGTAGTCACGGTAACAGCGCAAAAGACCACAAAAAACAATCGGCTGTTTTCGAATCTATTCTCAATCAGATCGCGATTGGACGGAATACTATTTTTGGCCTGATGCTTGAAAGTAACTTGGTAGCGGGCAGTCAATCCGTCAGCGGCTCAAAAGAAAACTTAGTCTACGGGCAGTCCATCACTGACAGTTGTATCGACTGGAAGACTACCGAGACATTGATCTTGAAGGCCTACCAATCTCTTGGATCGCGACTCATTGGGACAACAAAATGAGATACTAAAATCAAATCATGAAAGAACCAATAACTGTTTCGTTAACCGGTGCAGCAGGCCAAATTGGGTACGCACTGGCATTCCGTATTGCCTCGGGAGATTTACTTGGACCGGACCAACCGGTCCGGTTGAGACTAATCGAGATCAAACCAATGATGGACTCCCTTTCTGGTGTCATTATGGAGCTGGATGACTGTGCATTTCCCCTTCTCGATGAAGTAATTTCAACTTGTGATCCCAACGAGGGGTTTAAGGATGCAAATTGGGCTCTCCTTGTCGGTAGTGTTCCTCGTAAAGCAGGAATGGAAAGAAGTGATCTACTAGGGATTAATGGCAAAATCTTCGTCGAGCAAGGGAAGGCTATCGCTAATAATGCGGCCGGAAACGTTCGTGTCCTCGTCGTAGGGAATCCTTGTAACACCAATTGTCTCATCGCTATGCATCACGCTAAAGCGATTCCTTCCGATCATTGGTTTGCAATGACAAGACTCGATGAAAACCGGGCTAAATACCAACTTGCCTGGAAGGCAGGGGTAGCTGTGCAATCCATTTCAAACGTCACTATTTGGGGAAATCACTCAAACACTCAGTACCCCGACTTCTACAATGCCCGCGTAAACAATTCCCCAGCCTTGGATGTAATATCTGATGTGGAGTGGCTTAAGTCGGATTTCATCACAACGGTTCAACAGAGGGGAGTCGCCGTAATCAAAGCCCGGGGATCATCCTCAGCTGCCTCCGCCGCGAACGCAGTGATTAATACAGTACAATCGCTGACACAATCCACGGAAAAATCTGATTGGCACAGTGTAGCCATCTGTTCTGATGGAAGTTACGGTACGCAGAAGGGTCTCATAACCTCGTTTCCCATCAGGAATGACGGAGGAGATTGGGAAATCGTCCCGGGGCTCTCAATCAACGAATTCAGTCGGCAAAAGATTGATGCCAGTATTGCGGAACTGGCAGAGGAGCGAAAAATGGTAGAGGAACTTCTTTAGTCTAAATCTAGAACACAATTAGCCTAAAGTGCTGGTGAACTACCAGAACTCAATTCTCAACCAATAAGCAAGCGGCACCCCATCGGTCTATCTCCTAGCCTTTGCGCGACTACTTGCCTTGTCCCAGCGTTAATTTTACTGATTCAAGTTTAAATATAGCTAAGGATAAAGGGATTGTGACAGTGGGACAACTTAGTAACAGCGGTGTACAGATCGGGAAATTCACACTGCTTCTACCACCCGTGATATACAATCATCCACATAGAGGCGCAAACCTTATCAAGTAAATCTCCCGTGCTAGAGCGACTATTCCATCTCACTGCAAACGGAACAAATCCGAGAAGAGAAATCATCGCTGGCCTGACTACATTTGCCGCGATGTCTTACATTCTTGCAATCAACCCTGATATCCTGTCTGCAGCAGGGATGGGTAAAGAAGGGCTTGTTACAGTCACTGCACTGGCCGCTGGAATCGGTACTCTTCTGATGGCTCTTTTTACAAATTACCCAATTGCTCTAGCCCCAGGGATGGGGCTCAACGCCTATTTTGCCTTCACAGTTTGCGGCGCTGCTGGGATACCATGGAAGGGTGCATTGGCCATGGTTTTTTGGAACGGGATCATCTTCCTTCTACTCTCAATTACCGGTCTTCGAACCAAAATCGCGGAATCCGTACCCCCTGCACTCAAGATAGGGGTCCAATGTGGGATTGGTTTGTTTATAGCCTTTATTGGCCTACGAAACGGTGGAATAATTGTTAAAGACAATGTGACATTTGTGAGGCTTGGAGAACTCTCAAACCCTTCTACCCTCCTCGTCCTAACCGGAATCATCGTTACTTTCGCTCTAGTACATAAAAAAGTTCTTGGGGGAATCATTATCTCGATCTTTCTCGTTACTATGATCGGTTTTGAGATTCCGAAAGGAGAAGGTATGGTGACCGTTGCACCAGACTCTATTTGGGGTCTACCATCAGGTATTGGAGAGACTTTCTTTGCTCTCGATATTCTTTATCCAATAACTCACTTATCCGAGGCTTGGAAAGTCGTTATAGCTCTTCTCTTCGTCGACTTATTTGATACTATCGGCACCCTAATCGGAGTTTCTCGACAAGCCGGTCTAGTTGATGCCCAGGACCGCCTTCCCAAAATGGGCCGAGCTCTAACCTCTGATGCATGTGCTACGATAGTTGGGGCTTGCCTTGGGACATCAACAACCACCTCATACATAGAATCCGCGGCTGGGGTACAAGCTGGAGGTAGAACTGGAATGACCTCTATCACCATTGCTTCCTGTTTTTTCCTTGCCTTGTTTTTTGGCCCTATAATTGTAATTATTCCTCCCGAAGCCACCGCTCCCGCCCTCGTAATGGTCGGAGTCCTTATGATGCAAGGAGTGAAAAACTTAAAATTTGACGATCTAACCTCCCTTGCTCCTGCCGTTGTTACAATGATGATAATGCCGTTGGCTTTTAGTATCAGCGACGGACTTGCGATCGGATTCATAGTCTACTTTGGAACTATGCTATTGGTCGGCAAATGGAGGAAAGTTTCTTTACTCACTGCAGCTCTTGCTATCCTATTCTTCTTCTTTTACGTACTCAACCTTTAGCTACGACTCCTTGGGGAAACAAATGTTACCGGAATATCTAGACACGGCTTCTTAATCTATGGTACCGGTTGGAGGAAGAGAGTTGTTTAATTTCAGCACAGAGCTTTTGAAACCTGGAAGTTATATTCTCAGTCTTGCTCTCATGATAGCGTTCTCTATCACGCTATCCAAAGCCGATGAGAACGCCCGCCTTATCGAACTTGATGAGTTCATTGCGGAGGAAACCCTTCTGGAAGAAACAGAAACACTGTTACCGACAGAACGAAAGGTTAGCTCAGTCTTTGGTTCGGCTCGTTCTCTCATGGAAATCCCCCGTTCAGTCTCAGTTATCAATCCTGAGACTCTTAAGGAGCATGACCTTGATGATGTATATGAACTAGCAGACCGAATAGCAGGTGCTACAGTTGTCAATTTTTACGGGATAGCAGGAATACCCCATACTCGGGGTCTTTACACATCCAACTACTTTAATGGAATGCAGAGGGTGTGGAATAGAAATGGATATCCGACCTCATTTGGTTCTCTCGAGTCACTTGATTATATCAAAGGTCCTACTCCCGCACTGTACAGTGCTTCCTCTCCTGGTGGATACATAAATTTCATCCCAAAGTCTCCCTATTTTGACGAGTTCCGAGGTTCAGCTAAATTCACCTACGGTTCCTATAATCAATTTAATACCCAGCTAGATATCGGTGGACCTACACTTTTATTAAGGAATCCTTCTGCCTGGAGGCTGTCTTTAACTTACCAAAATGCCGACACCTATTACAATGGCCTGTCGAATGACTACCTATCAGCCTACGCCGCCGCCAAAGTAAAGCTGTCAGATAACATCTCCTTCTTCATGGGAGGTGAATATTATCTTTATCGAGGGGACGAAAGAGTAGGCTGGAATCGCGTGACCCAGGATCTAATAGACAACAGTCACTACATAGTAGGCGATCCGCTGAATGATCTTACTAGAGAAGTGATCGAAATGCCAAACGCATGGGGTGGATATCTTGGTCAAAGAATCATCAACCAAACTCCTGGACGGACTAGTCGCGAAGCAATTGAATCGACCGCTCCCTTTGGTGGGATCCTGGGTAACTTTAATCGCAGTGCTAAGTTTAACCCAAATGATCTGTCAAAAGAGGCAATAAGATTCTTTTCCTTCGTTGGGGGGCTAAAAAATTGCGGAAATCCCTTCTTTTACCAGATGTCGGGAAGCGGTTGCACCTCTCATTTGGTTGAGACAGTTAAGATATCAGGAAGGCAAAACCTTTCGAGTCCTGACGATTTCGCGGATACCGACAATATTTTACTCTTCTGGGACGCGGTTATTTCCAACTCCGAACAATTTTCCATAACTAACAAAGTCTATTTTGAGTCCTACAGCCGACACAAGTATTCAGACTATGGCTACGCCGAGGAAGGTGAAAATTCTACAATAGAAAATAAAATTATCGTAGAACATAAGATGTCCAATAAGCCGATTATCGATTCGTTTGTATACGGAACGTCGATACGGTTTGAAGATGCTCTGGCTAAAACAGATTTCACGGCGGAACCATTCAGCAGACGCGATATTACGAAACTAAAAAATTTCAACACAATCCTTCCAACTGGCGGTGACCGAAATCGAGACGGTCTAACCTTTTGGGATCCTTATGGTTCTAATAAGACAAAGCTGATAACCTACGGTGTATTTTTCACCGCTGATCTGAAAGCAACGGACCGCGTCAACCTAATTTTAAATGGCCGTCTTGATCATGCTAACTGGTTCGACCGAAAACGCCCGGACGATATCAGCTTCAATAGTTTCACTCCGAAACCAGGTGATTTAATCGGAGACGAAATGGGTGAAGGAGACAAGAATTACTTCAACTGGAGTATAAGCGGTATCAGGAAATTTACAGACACGCTATCCGGTTACATTTCATACCATCGAGGCACCTCCTTTCAAGGTTACTATGTCTCAGGCGGTATAGCGAACAACGAGGGTGACACGAACTTCATGGAAAACGTACTCGCAGAGGCAGGCATCAAAGTCGTGTCGAAGGAGTTGAATCTCTACGGTAGCTTTAATGTTTACCACATTGACCTCCAAGAATTCGACGATAGAGGCGGTTTCGCTACCGATCAACGTGGTCGAGGCATTGAGTGTGACCTTACTTGGGAACCAAACGATTGGCTCTCTTTATCCGCTGCTATTTCCTGGCAGGAACACTTTTACAGAACCAGGACATTGGTTGGTGGATTTGTTCCCTTGAATGCTTCCCAGATGGTTATGTACGCTGGATCTACCTACCTTGATTTTGGACTTCAGGAATGGAGAGGAAAGGATGGCATCGCCGGAGATGGACCGCGTCATGCCATACCCGAATGGACAGGTAATTTTTACGTTCGCATCCAAACACCCAGGGGAATCACCATTGGTATCGGACCCGTGTTTACGGATAGCCAATTCCTCAATGCGGACCGGACTTTAAGACTTCCCAGCTCGCTAGTCTGGAACGGTCGAGTCTCCTACTCGTCCGGAGCCTGGGAGCTAGCTCTGTCCGGCACGAATCTATTCAGTGAAGACTATTTCTTCCCTTCGGATAGCTTCGCATCGAATGCAATTGTCACCAAAGCTCCCACTGCGGAGTGGAAGACAAGTATCACCTACCACTTCTGACGTATTTTATATATTCGAGGAAATACAGGCCCGATTGACCGCTTCAGAGTATTTATCCACGTTATCTGAATTCTCGACATCTAACGCTTTCTTCAGCAAGGGGACAGCATCGCAAAACTCCGATCTTGCCACGTGCATTTGAGCCTGCTCGACAAACGCTTGGTATTGGCATTCGCGAATTTCTTGCGCCGCCTCATAATGGAAGACAGACTCCTCTACTTCTCCAGCTTTACCCTGAAACCCAGCCAGAAGCAAAAGAGATTTACAATTGAGAGGATCGCGTTCGATAATTTGTTTCAAGATATCGACCGCCTTTTCCGTTTCTCCCTCGGCCAATGAAATCTCAGACTCTAAAGAGAGCAGCTCTAGTTCATTCTTGTCCTTCAATTCGCTCCCATAGGCCCGTCTGATTGATTCGATGTAATTGGAGGCATCTTTCCACGACGCCCGGGAAGCGAGAATGCTTGCTACCCGAATCGGTCGCCGAACATCCACTTTTTCTTTGGACTTCAGCCCTTCCAGATATACAGCGTAGGCAAGGTCAGCGAGATCTTCGTTAATATAGATATCACCTAGCTGAAACAGGCTATCGGGCGTCGCTTTACCCAATCTCCGCAGGACTTCGTAGTTGGCCGCGGCTTGCATACTCCTTCCCAAACCGAGATATGCATTTGCCTGAAGCAACCAATATTCCTGCCTATCAGGACTCTCTGCTAATAACTCCTCGAAAAGCGCAATCGATTCGTCCCATTTCTGAAGATTTAGCAGACATTGAACCTTACCTAGCTTCCAGTCGTTACTTTTTGGATCGAACATCAGAGCCTGCTGGTAAGCGGCAAGGGCAGCATCGATGCGTTGTACCCTTAAATAGCAATATCCTAATAATCCAAATAGATCCCCAGATGCGTCTCCCAATTCAATTGCTTTCACGAAATGCTTAATTGCGATTTCAGTCTTTCCAAGCCGAACATGGATCTTACCCATCAAATTATGGGCTCTTCTGAAATTACTGAATTTACCGATTGCATTACGGTAGCTCTGAATTGCGGCCGTATGCTGGTCTTTCTCAAAATAGAGATTACCCAGGGTAAAGTCCAGAGCAGCGCTTGATTCAGGTGTAATGCCAGCCCGGACAGTCGTAATCGCAAGGTCTATGTTATTCTGCTCAATCTGTGCTTTAAGAAGGTCAAAGAGCTCTTTTTCCTCGGTATTAATAGTCGGTTCGGTTCTCGAATCGGGAGCATAGGAATATAGGAAGCGTTTCCGAAAGTCCTCACTCTGGAAGAATTCCTGGCGTAATGGAATCGGAATCCAACTGGATTCCTGGGCCATTACATATCCGGAACATCCCAAAACGAACATTAATGTGATTTGAACGAATAGCGTTCTTAACTGTGCCTTCATAAAACTGGATCCTGGTGGTTATTTTCGACTTAACTGAGTTTGAATGCGATGGGCTGAATTCTCCGCACTTTGACGGGTTTTCCATTCCTCGTTCCTGGTTCAAATCTCCACTGTAAAAGGGCATCAACCGCCGGTTTAACAAACTCCTTGTGGCTGGCTCTCTGGGTCTTTGCGTCGATTACGTTTCCCCTTTCATCAATGATGATAATCATTCGAACCCAACCCTCAATACCTTCTCTCTTAAACTGGAATGGATAAATCGGCCGTGCGGCGAAAATTCTCCTTGGGTTGTTATCTAGATCCTTAAGCTCAAAAATCTCCATCTGGGCAATAGTATCCGGGGTCATTCCGAAACCAATGACCGCCTGCCCCATATTCAGGGCATCCCCAAAACCAGGATTAAGAGCCGCTTCGAGTTGTGAAATGTCAAGCGGTTTCATTTCTTCTTCAAGTTCGGGCTTTTCTTCTTCAATTTCTTCTTCTTCTGGGGGAGGCGGTTCCGGCGGAGGAGCCTCTGGTGGAGGTATGTTGACGTCCGCCACCCTAACAAGCTTGTCACTCTTTTGCAAATTAGAGAGTAATTGAGTCAAAGGTAGAGCGAGAAAGATCAGAACGGCAAGAACGGCAGCACCGGCAACCGGTCCTACTGGTATCCTGTCCACCCGCGGTGGACGATATAGGTCGTTACTCATTATCTGAATTTCCAGTACATCAGCTTCCGGCCGAATTTATACTGATCTCTTCGGCCCCACCCAGCTTAGCTTCATCCATCACCCGAACCAAAATCCCTGCTGCTGCATCGTTTTCCACCTGGAGTACCACTGGTAACTTCTCTCGACTTAGCTTGTTTCGAACCTCTCTTCGAACCCCGCTCAAGCCAATACTCCTATTCTCATAAAGGATTTGGCCTTTTTGCGTTATCTTAATGGTAATCAGATCCTTATCGAGACTCTGAGAGGCGGCAGCCTGAGGCTTATTTACACCCAGACCCTCCTCTTCAACGAAGACCGTAGTAACAATAAAAAAGATCAACAAAATAAATACACAATCGATCATAGGTGAGATGTTAATCTCAATCCGATCACTCTCACCTGATAATCGTCTGCGTGACCCACTCACTCCTCAAATTTCCTCTAAGAATTCGCCAATTTAATCGTGAAATACTGGAGGCTATTGCTCTCCAAACGTCCGATAAATGCAGCCATCTCCTGACGCCTCCGGTTGAGCATATAGACAAGAATGTATCCAGGAATCGCAATAATCAATCCGGTCTGAGTCGTGATGAGGGCTTCAGATATTCCTTGGGCGACAACATCAATAATCTGACCCGAGCTCATAGCCAATCCTTTAAATGTCGTTAACATCCCCATTACCGTGCCCAAAAGTCCCATAAGAGGAGCTACCGTCACCAATATACTGAGAAAGATTATCCGAGTCTCGATAGGAGGGATGTTAGCAGCTTTAACCTCATCAAATCGACTTTGGACATCTTCGACAGTATTGACGCCATCCTGACTATAACGTATCATCGCCCCTATATTGCCACTGCTCTCCGATGGAGACTCGATCCAATGCATCCACTTAGATTCTTCGATGTCATTGTAATCGGCCCTTCGAAAAAAGAAAAGCAGCTGAAGTGCGTAGAAATAGATCATCAGGGCAAGAAGGAACAAGGGCACCATGAGCAACCCTCCAGCACTCCATACCTCCCAAATGTCGTCCCACAAGGTTGCAATCAGAATCACTTTTCTGCCTCCGTATCGGTTTCCAGCCCGTTCTTAAAAGCAACCGCCGTTTGTTCCATGCTCGCTAGTACACCTTTTGTCCTACGTAGAAGAAGAGCATGGATGATTAGGGAGGGAATCGCTACACAAAGTCCAAATTCAGTTGTTACCAAAGCTTCAGAAATACCACTCGACAACGACCTAGCGTCGCCAGTACCAAAAACGGTAATCAGCTTGAAGGTCTTAATCATTCCAGTAACCGTTCCGAGCAGACCCATCAAGGGTGCTGTAGCAGCGACTACAGCAATAAATGGAATCATTCGTTCTAACTTAGGTTGAGTCTGAATGAGCCGTTCGTAAAGAACCTCCTCGAGAAGTTCCTTATTGTCCCCGGAATGTTCCACACCATCCGTCAAGAGCAGACCCACTGGACCTTTAATTCCCTTCGCCTTATCAAGTGCCTCATCCCTCTTGCCCTCTCGCAACAAAGAAAGGATTTCTTGGAGGTCCTGGGGTCTTGCCCTCCTAACCCCGGAAATCTCAATCCACTTATAAATTGCAATAAGGAGACACAAAGCTGCTAGTCCCAAGATAAAATAACCAACAATCTGCCCTTTCTGTATATGCTCCAAAAGAGTATCCTTAGAATCAATGACTTTCCTCGCATCACCCAGGGTGGGATCGAGGGGAATCGTCCCTGAGCCATTAGCCGCAAGTTCCCGAATAGATCCTGATGCAATATCATCAATCTCAACCACTGAAGGGAGCGCCGATCCATGCTCAATGACGACTATACCGGCTGAATCACTTTCCTTGCTCGCGAAAAAAGTGATTGGCCCCATCAAAATGTAGGTTCCCTCCTCACGAACACCATCAGGCGAAAGGGCAAAACCCTCAAATGAGTCACCTCCAGCCAACGTTCCCACTCGTTCTAGACCCAGTTCAACAACATTGACCTGCCTGATCAGCTTCTGTCTTTCACTAATCGTCTGATCGTCTTGTAAATGTTTGGCCGCGTTTAAGGTATCTTCATAAAGCTGAACTTCGCCAATATGAATCTGATTCTCAAATCGCTGGACGTAATCACCCAACAAACTGGCCAGGTAAGTTACCTCATCTTCCCTTCTTGTAATTTCCTTTTCGACTGACTGTAGATCAACCGTCCGATTATCCCGAGTTCGTAAAGACTCCTGGACTTGCCGACGTAACTTGATCACTTCACCAATTAATCGAGTGCGCTCTTGTGAGATAGGAATCTTCGCCTCGACAATCGCCTGTCGGGACGATTCAACCCGACCTAGAGCACTCTCGAGATCCTTCTTAGCAGATGATGCAGCGCGCTGGTAGTTCTCGCCGTAGCTACTAAGAGCGCAGGAAAATATAAGGAAGATGATTAGCTTTTTCATTAAGGAATCCGAATTCAATTCACGCCGATCGGCAATTGGACGAAGTTTGCCTTTTGAGGATCCTCATAAACATCCATGGCTTCCCGGATTGCAGGTACCAGGTCAGGGCGCTCCTGAAAATCCCAGCCCTCAGGTCCCGGTATTCCGATGCCAGCATAAGAACCTAATTTGTCGATAAAAAAGGCACATCCAAGACCAATATATAAGGTTTTAACTTGGACCGTTTGTCCATTACCAAGGGTCTTGGGGCTGCTATGAAGCGTAATTCCACCATTGAACTTGTCGACTTGTGTCAATATTCCAACGATGTTCTGCATTCTAGCTGAAAGGGATGCACTTGTATCTTCTCCTATTTCAGGAATCCTTGTATATAGCGGAGCAATCGTATTTTGAAGAGGCTCCGGAAAGTAAGGATGCAACTTGCGAAGTTTGCCCTCTAACCCTTGAATGACTCGGTTAATGGCGCCTGAGGCTTCTTTTAGTCCATCCCGTTTGGCTCCTAGCATAGCCCTTTTGGCATCTGCTTGAGAGATTTCCTCTTCGCTTTTCTGAAGCCTTTCCTGGAGCACTGCTTTCTCGGAACCTAAGACAGCGAGGATATTGTCGAGGATCTCTTTTTCCTCCATCCACTCGTTATTCGCTCTTGCGATCTCACTTTCCGTTTCGATCCACTTCCGAAGCGTGGTTCGAGTTTCCTCGAATTCCGACTGCCCGGGAAGTGAGGGAAGAAATATAGTGAGACCCAAACTCCAAAGCCCCAAATTTATAAACAGACAACGCGTTTCCATTCTTTACTATCTTCCTGAAGAATGCCTCCGATTAGGATTAAGCGATTGCTAAACTTTACCTTTGTTACTCAAGAGGCGGTTAATCTAAATCTGTCTTCGTCGTGGTCAAGCTCTCTATTCTAGTCCACTGACAGAGATCTTATACCAAAATTTTATACGCAGCTAACGCTACGTAAGGCCATCTACATCGCAGCTCTCAGCAGTGTCCCAAAAGGGGAATAAATGGACTTACAAAGTATGTATGTCAACCTATTCCTCAGAATCATCAAGACTCTTTCCTCATCAGAATACCTAGGTAACCACCGTGACCGGAACCCGTGTCCCTTAGATATCGCATTGCATAGAAAAAAATAACGGGTTTTAACAGTGGGCTAACCTCATCATTGAGGTCTCATCGTAAGCGTGAAAATAGTGGGGACAATTGGGAGAACACTCAGCCCCAGAAGTAAAGAAATCCAAGGGCTTAATCCGAAACCCACCGGTAAAAACCCTAAAATCAACGCGGCAAAGGCAGCAATTAAGGCATAAGGCAATTGGGTTCGAACATGATCATGTGGCTCTACTTCACAGGCAATTGAAGAGACGATAGTTGTGTCACTTATAGGAGAACAGTGGTCACCAAAAACAGCCCCGCTAAAAACTGCGCCGACCACCGCTGCGAGAGTTCCTCTCTCCGACTCCAAAACAGCGTCACCACTCAACCCAAAAAGCAGTGTAACCGCCAAGGGCATAAGAATAATCATTGTTCCCCATGCGGAACCTGTGGAGAATGAGATTAAAGCTCCAAGAAGAAACACCGAGGCAGGTATAGCAAAGATTGGGAGATGTCCCCCCAAAAGGCTGGAAATGACTTCCGCCGCTTGTAACTGAGTAAGCGTACTACTCAGGATCCACGCCCCTACCAAAATCAAAACGGGTACAAAAAGAGCCTTTACTCCTTCCAAGAACACAACCGAGGGCAATTCCCATTCGACACCACGCGGATAAAGAGAAAAAGCAATTAAGGAGGCCAAAGCGCTGGACCATAGGAGCACATTCACTACCTGGTCGCTCCCGAAAGCTCCCACAAGCTTTACTGCCGTTATTGGCCATGCCTGCTCCGTCCCAACTAGATAAACACCAAAAAGCAAGGAAGCGACCAAAACAAATATAGGTAAAATCGCACGAACCCAGTGAGACGATTTGATTTCATCCAGAACTACCTCATCATCTCCTCCAAGAAAAATCCGGTGCTCCTGACCTACTTTATCTTCCTCCCGATCCACTCCTTCAAAGCACCCCATCGCACCAGGGTTGAAATTCCGCCTAATTGAAACTGCGAGAAGTATGAGGGTGAAGAGGCAATAAAAGTTGAACGGTATCGATTCAAAAAAGAGAGCATAGGGAGCAGCCTCTTCGGCGCGTCCGGCCATTACATACCCCTCTCGTATCATCGCCAACTGCGTAGCTATCCAAGTCGACACAAAGGCTACACAAGCAACCGTGGAACTTGTTGAATCGACTATATAAGCTAGCTTGACCCTAGAGACACCGCAGAAGTCAGCTAAACTTCGCATCATTCGTCCAACCAACATACTATTTGCTAGCCCATCAAAGAAGAGGACGAGACCGACGACCATTGTAGTCCACTGTAACCTTCGGGCCGGGTGCTTGCCACGAAGAAGAAATCGAGTTACCAATCCGTTGAAGCCACCTCCTCTCTCAACTAAGGAGACAAATCCCCCGAGAAGGAGAGTGAAAATGAGGGCTCCAACCTTCCAGCTGTCTTGTAACGACGGCACTAAGTGCTCTGAAAAGAAAGCAGCAAATGCAGATAGTAGATCTCCACCCTCGAGAATGACAACTCCTGCAGCTCCCCCTGCCATCAATCCGGTTAAAACTCGTCGGATTAAAAGAACGAGTCCCAGTGCAATGACGCTAGGCCAAATTGCCCGTATCTCAATATCAGATTTCGCAAAGAAAAAACAGGATCCCCAAAGAACCCAAGCGAGAGATAAACGCAATTTATGACTCTTCACAAAAGTAGGATAATACAACACCGAATCGCCTCAGTGCGTGATTGTCCATTTGATTTTTTAAGTGCCAAAAGAAAGGACGCTCCCCCCTCTCAGGGGAAGCGTCCCAGTAATTTAAGTTAATATTTTTATTTGGGCCTACATCATGCCACCCATACCGCCCATACCGCCCATATCGGGACCACCTGGGGGCGGGCCTGCTGGGGCTTCCTTCTCAGGAATATCGGTAACTAAGGCTTCTGTTGTTAGAAGTAACCCAGCAACAGAAGCTGCATTTTGCAGCCCCGTACGCGTCACCTTAGTAGGATCGACAACACCTGACTTGACCAGGTCCTCGTAATCACCCGTGGTCACATTATAGCCGTTGTTGCCACGTGACTTGAGAACGTGCTGCACAACCAGGGAACCTTCCACACCGGCGTTCTCACAGAGCTGCCTCAGGGGCGACTCTATTGCTCGTCGCACGATTTGGGCACCAATCGCTTCATCGTCTTGTAAATCGGCATTCTCAATTGCCTTAGCTGTTCTGAGCAATGCAACTCCGCCACCAGCAACGATTCCTTCTTCGACCGCAGCCCGAGTGGCGTGAAGAGCATCTTCTACTCTAGCCTTTTTCTCCTTCATTTCAGGTTCAGTGGCTGCCCCAACGTTAATTACGGCAACGCCACCTGCTAGTTTCGCTAGGCGTTCCTGAAGCTTCTCAGTATCGTAGTCACTAGTGGACTCCTCAATCTGCCTGCGAATCTGTTTCACTCGACCCTGAATGTCCGAAGCTTTTCCAGCCCCTTCGACAATCGTGGTATTCTCCTTGTCAACCGTCACTCGCTTTGCTCTTCCAAGGTCACTCAACTGCACGTTTTCTAACTTAATGCCGAGGTCCTCAGTCAGACAACGACCACCAGTAAGAACCGCGATGTCTTCTAACATGGCCTTACGACGATCTCCGAAGCCCGGAGCTTTCACACCGCAAACCTGAAGGGTTCCTCTAAGCTTATTCACCACTAGAGTCGCCAATGCCTCGCCTTCAACATCTTCGGCTACTATCAGGAACGGTTTACCACTCTTGGCAACCGTCTGGAGCAAAGGAAGCATATCATTAAGGGTGCTAATCTTTTTCTCGTGAATAAGAATGTAAGCATCCTCCAATACTGCCTCCATCGATTCCGTATCAGTCGTGAAGTAGGGACTAAGATAGCCCTTGTCGAACTGCATTCCCTCAACCACATCAAGCGAGGTATCGATACTCTTGGCTTCCTCGACAGTAATAGTACCGTCTTTCCCAACTCTGTCCATGGCATCGGCAATGATATCTCCGATCTCCGTGTCCCAGTTGGCGGATACCGTCGCAACACTTCTTACCTCCTCGCGATCACTCACTTTTTTGGAGGACCTTGTCATTGATGCCACCGCAGCAGCAACTGCTTTGTCGATGCCGCGCTTGAGATAAATTGGATTTGCTCCAGCAGCAACGTTTTTCAAGCCTTCTCGATAGATCGATTCCGCCAAAATGGTAGCCGTAGTGGTGCCGTCTCCAGCTGAATCCGAAGTCTTGGAAGCAACCTCCCGAACCATTTGTGTACCCATATTTTCGTATGGATCTTGCAGCTCGATCTCTTTGGCCACCGTAACACCGTCTTTGGTCACGGTGGGTGATCCAAACTTTTTGTCGATCACAACATTGCGTCCCTTTGGACCCAAGGTTACTTTGACCGCACTGGATAGCGTTTCAACTCCTTGAAGAATTTTCTTCCGAGCGTCTTCGTCAAATAAAATCTGTTTAGCCATTTCTTTATAATTCCTTTTGTGTTAACCGATTATTCCGAGGATATCGTCCTCACGCACTAGAGAGTACTCCTTGTCGTCAAACTTGACCTCGGTCCCTCCATACTTGCTGACAATCACTCGATCTCCAACTTTGACTGCGAATCCGATGACTTTTCCATTGTCATCCTTTTTTCCCGTTCCCAAAGCAACCACTTCAGCTTCCTGAGGCTTCTCTTTGGCCGTATCGGGAATAATGATTCCGCCTTTCACTTGTTCGCTTTCTTCAACCGCGGCAATCAGAATGCGGTCTCCGAGAGGTTTAATCTTAGGTTTCATATACGTCTTCTCCCTGTTTTGGTTATTTATATCAAGTTAGCAATTCGTTGATTTATGTTATCAACTTGCGCAGTAAGCGCCCTCATTTATTAAACAAATTTATTTATCCTTCTCGTCATCAACCATTTCGAAATCAGCATCGACCACACTATCGTCACTTGCACTTCCATCCGATCCAGAACCGGGGTTTGCCTCAGGAGCTGCAGCGGAACCGGCTGAACCTGCCTCGGGTGTAGCACCGGCTTGCGCCTGGGCATACATTTGCGCGACCGCTTCCTGCAAGGTCTTGTCATTTTGAAGTTTTTCCAATGCAGCGTTCATCTTTTCAACACTGTTGGATTCGATTGCTGTTTGTGCTTCCTTAATCAATTCCCCAACCGTCTTCTGTGTATCTTCTGGAATTTTTTCACCGTTTTCTTTGACCAACTTCTCTGTCTGATAAATTAGGGTATCGAGCTTATTTCGAACCTCTACCTCCTCCTTCAGTTTACTGTCTTCTGAAGCATGGGCTTCCGCCTCCCCTCGCATCCTGTCAATCTCTTCCTGACTCAACCCAGAGGAATTGGTAATAGAAATCTTCTGATCGCGTCCCGTTCCCATGTCCTTTGCCGTTACATCGAGAATCCCATTTGCATCGATGTCGTAGGTCACCTCAATTTGGGGCATCCCGCGCGGAGCTGGAGGAATCCCATCTAGACGAAAATTACCCAGCACTTTGTTATCCTTAGCCATGGGGCGTTCTCCCTGGAGAATACGAATATCTACGCTGGGTTGATTATCCGCAGCAGTAGAGTAGATCTGCGCTTTCTTCGTCGGAATGGTCGTATTACGCTCGATCATGGGAGTTGCGATTCCCCCTTCAGTTTCGATACTCAGGGTTAATGGCGTAACATCCAAAAGCAGGACAGAATCTACGTCACCTTGTAGAACAGCACCTTGAATAGCGGCACCTACCGCAACTACTTCGTCGGGATTAACCCCCTTGTGAGGCTCTTTACCCGCTAGTCCCTTGGCCACTTCATGGACTTTGGGGCTACGAGTCATGCCCCCAACCATCACAAGCTCCTGAATATCTCCGGCATTTAACTCCGCATCTTCTAGACAACTGCGGAAAGGAGCCACGGTACGCTCAAACAGCCCATCACAGAGTTGCTCAAGTTTCGCTCGAGTTAAATTGACATTGAGATGCTTGGGCCCACTCGCATCAGCTGTGATAAAAGGTAGATTTATATCTGTCTGTTGGGTCGAAGAGAGGGCAATTTTAGCCTTTTCTGCCTCCTCCTTTAGACGCTGCAGCGCCATCGGGTCCTGTTTCAGATCTATCCCGGTGTCACTCTCGAATTCATCCACCAGCCAATCAATGATAGTAGCATCCCAATTGTCTCCTCCCAAATGTGTATCGCCATTGGTTGCTTTGACCTCAAAAACACCGTCGCCGATCTCAAGAATAGAAATGTCGTAAGTTCCTCCACCTAAATCGTATACAGCAATAACCTCGTCATTTTTTTTGTCCAATCCGTAGGCTAGAGAAGCAGCCGTTGGTTCGTTAATGATCCTCTTGACTTCGAGACCCGCAATGGTACCCGCATCTTTTGCCGCTTGCCGCTGTGCATCATTGAAATAAGCAGGAACCGTGATGACGGCCTCAGTCACCTTTTCTCCCAGGTAGGCCTCTGCATCAGCCTTCAACTTAGCTAATACCATTGACGAGATCTGTTCCGGTGCAAACTGCTCAGTCTTACCATCAGCCTCACATTCGATACTGGCATCTCCATTCTTACCTTTGACGATCTTATAAGGAAGATGCTCGGCTTCCTCCTGTACTTCCTCATACTTTCGTCCAATCAGACGCTTCGCTGAGAATATAGTATTTTCAGGATTAGTGACTGCCTGCCTCTTCGCAGCCTGTCCCACAAGACGTTCATCATTTTTCCCGAACGCAACAACAGAAGGGGTCGTTCGAGCTCCTTCCGAATTGGGAATCACGACGGGCTCCCCTCCCTCCATCACGGCCATGCACGAATTGGTGGTTCCCAGGTCAATTCCGATTACTTTACTCACGCAACCGAATCAGCAGGGAGCATGCCAAGAAGGGAAACAGTTTATATGTGTTTGGTTTTCAATACTTTACATTTTTTTATTGCCTAGATATCGAAGAGTAGATCAGCGCCATCGCTGACAGACTGTCACACTTTATGTCACACTTTTCGAGAAAACGAACACACACAAATTCTGCCAGTTTCTCAACTCTATTCACCTGTTAAGCTTGGATTCAAGCTTTGAATGTCTGTGGATTTATCAACTTTCGATATTTTAGATTCATTCTGAATACTACTCCTTGACCCATTCGAGACCAGAATCCCCGTTGAAGAAATGACACTGTCCTCGCTTATACTGAATCCCGAGCGGAATATCTAATAAGCTAGTTTTCCAGAAATTAATCGATATCACCCGCAGGAGAGGAGCCTTCGGGCTCGCGAATGCTATCCACCATGCTCTGAACCTCTGAACTTGGTGGTGCAGTAAACTGCGTTACCAAACCGGTTACAGTAAAATTGAGGATCATTCCAATGGTTCCTATACCTTGCGGACTAATCCCCTGAGAAAACACTCCGAAGGTCCAACGCTCCATGTCGAAAAAGACCGTACCCAAAATATAGTAGGCTGTGAAGGAAATCCCAACTAACATTCCGCACACCGCGGGAAAAGTCCCAACCCGCTTGCTAAAGATGCCAAGGACAATAACAGGAAAGAAACTTGCAGCAGCCAGGCCGAAGGCAAATGCCACCACTTGACTGACAAACCCGGGCGGGTATATACCGAAAATCCCCGCCACAATTACCGCGACACCAATGACCGAACGCCCAACCCTAAGACGCATTTTTTCGGTTGCCTCAGGCCGAATAACCCGGAAATAGAGATCGTGCGCCACGGATGATGAAATTACCAAGAGCAATCCACTAGCAGTCGACAGGGCTGCTGCTAACCCACCGGCAGCAACGAAAGCTATTATCCAATTAGACAACTCTGCCATCTCAGGGGTCGCCAGAACGATAATATCCCGATCCGGACCACTCAGGCCTAATAACCTGAGAACCATCCGTCCGTCTTTACCCCTGGCGCCTCCAGTGTCGATCCAGAGCTGATGCTGCTGCATTACTTCAATGAATTCAGGCTCTCCCAAGGCACCGCGCCTAAATATTTCGTTGTCCTGTCCGGCAGAATACCTAACCAACCCGTCACCGTCGTCTAACCAGAGAATAAGCCCTGTTTTTTGCCAACTATTAAACCATTGTGGAAGGTCCCCAGCAGAGGCCTCATTGAGTGTTTGCAACATGTATGTCCGGGAAAATCCCGCAATAGCAGGCGCGGTGAGATAAAGACAGGCAATGAAGAAAAGAGCCCAAAACCCACTCCACCTAGCCGCCCGTGGCGAGCGGACAGTATAAAAGCGGACAATAACATGGGGAAGGCCAGCGGTTCCCGCCATAAGGGCAAAAGTTACTAATAGGACATTTGCTTTGCTCCATCCTCCGGTAAACGCCTCCGTATAACGAAAAAATCCGAGATCTTGTTGGACCTGATCGAGTTTCTCGAGGAGTAAAACTCCACTATCCAATAATGTTCCACCCAAACCGGCCTGTGGTAAATGTGTTCCGGTTAATTTAAAAGAAATGGCGAAAGCAGGAATGAGAAAAGCCGTGATAAGAACCCAATACTGTGCGACTTGGGTCCAGGTAATTCCCTTCATCCCTCCCAATGTAGCATAAATGAATACGATCGACATTCCAATCAAGACACCAACGTTTATATCCACTTCCAGAAAACGGGAGAACACTACGCCCACCCCACGCATCTGCCCAGCAACGTAGGTAAAACTGATGAAGATCGCACACAAAACAGCCACCAAACGAGCTGGATTTTGGCTCAGTCGCCTCATCACTGAAGCGCCAACAGTTATCGATGTTTTTTCTTTGCCTCCCACCGAAGGAAATCGATCACCCACGAAATCAGGAACAGTATAATGCCCAAATTTCCGCAAATAAGGTGCAATTAGTAATGACAACAGGACAAATCCTCCTGTCCACCCCATCAGATAAACCCCACCGGCGTAACCCATGGTTGAAACTAAGCCTGCCATTGAAATGAAGGAGGCTGCACTCATCCAATCTGCTGCAGTGGCCATCCCGTTTGCCGCAGCCGGTACACCGCGCCCGGCAACATAGAATCCTTTCGTGTCGCGAACCCGACTCCACAAGGCAATGCCGAGGTAGAGGCAGAAAGTCACAGCGACAAAAAGGTAAGTCCAAGTCTGAACCGTCATGTCATATTTCGGTTAAATCGAAGTCAAAAGCCGCCTACTATTTACGCTGATCCCGAGTCCAATTATTAAAAGGCAGAAAAACTAAAGAGTGGTTCAACTGCTATTCTTTCTCTTTTGCAATGATTCCAATTCCTCGTTGTACCAACGATCAACTCGATTCATATAGAGTGCGTAAATCAAAATAATGAAGACAAACCCGATAATACTTCCCTGCTGGGCAAACCAGAACCCCAGTGGATAACCGGTATCGAAAAGCGAATACTGATTGAGGCTGTCTGCGAACAAGATGCTGCACCCGAGACTCAAAAAGGCCCAGACCGAGAGCAATATCGCCATTATCTTTACATTCTTACGCCAATAGCGCTTTAGAATCTCGCTCTCCCGAGTTGTTTGAACTTTCATAAAATCAATTTCAGAAATAGTGGAGGATGATTGTTAATCTTGCAGGCCATCTGCCAAGGATAGAATTCTCACCCACTAGACTTCTGGACAATAGACAGCCAAGCGGATTTCTACCAATTCGTATCTTGCCCAAAATCCCGTATATCAATTCGAGCCATACTGGCGTGCCCTAGTTCGAGGAGAAGACCATCAGCCTCCTCTCTTCGGTCAAAAACCGGTTGCTCAAACTTTCGGGCATGCGAAAACACACCATCGAGATCGTCAAAATAGGACCCGTAAAAAGTATGGCCAATCGTGGCTTTCTTCAATTCACAATTGTCCGCCGGACGGGAGGGAAAGTTAAAATTCCAAGTTACTGGATCTATCGGAAAGTCGGCACGGATTGAAAGAAGCTCGTAAGCATCACTAACAAATTTCCTCAACCGTGGGGACAAGCGAACACCAGCCTCCTCGGGAATCTCCCGATGATCGCTCCAATGTCTATAGACATCTCTCGCCACTTCCTGAGAAAATGCAACACCTGGAACACCGGCTATATTGGCCTCCAAACACGCCCCCACCGTGCCCGATGATAGGACATAACCCAACCCAGTGTTTTTCCCTATATTGATTCCAGACACCACTAAATCAGGCTTCTCTTCGAAAAGATGATATATCCCGAAGTTTACACAATCTGCAGGGCTCCCGCTGAAACAGTGAACTTCCTCTCCCTCGATCTCTACCAAAGTCTTTCTAAGCTCACCTTGACGAGTCATCCTTTTCCCCATCCAACTCTGCTCATTGCTTGGTACAACTACCGTTAGCTCCCCCCAACTCCGCGCACAGCGAATTGCTATCCTTAGGAAAGGCGAATCATAACCATCATCGTTAGTCAGAAGGATTTTCATTCAACTATAACTACGGATTGTCGGATCCACGACAGAAACTAGTCGAGGATTGGATAACATTATCTAATCAAACCCATGTTACGATTAATTCGATGACAAAGACTAGCCGATTCCTAGGTGGTGCGTCTCAAAGCCCTATTCCATGATTTTAAAACTTCTCGACGACAAACCTTCAAATCGTTGAAAACATCGGGGAAACAACTTAATCCATAGCCATTCGGTGGCCCAAGTTCAGGAACCACCCACAGTGAGTTACCCGGTCGTGGTCCGGCCAACCAACAATCGAACATAGCGTCAACGTAAGAAATCCAATCCTTAAACTCCGGGCTCAACCTACCCTTCCCATTGGTCACCGGAACCTGGCAATGGTGACCATTGAAGGGCCGCATATGAAACTGTCGAGAAAGTTGGATTAACTTTCTGCGTACAACCAACCGCTCCACATAGTTATCCGGATTCAGATGCTTAACTACTGCAAAGTGTGAATGATCCCAACAAACTGGGAGATCTTTCCCTGTCTCCCTCTTGTAGCCATCGATGATCGCGAAGGACTTCTCTGGCGTTTCTGTGGCGGTATCCCGATGAATTTCGATATGAGAGTTAATCCCTAACTTCTCACTCTCCCGCATTACTGCGACTACAATACGCACAGCCCTTTCTGTCCGCGTATCATGATCCCCAGGCTGGATATTGATCATAGGCGATCCGGCTTCGGCAATGGATGTCAACTTCGGTCTAATCTCCTTGATCCCGCCTATGTCTTCATAGGCCAAAATTGGCATCTTATGTCTCATACTTGCAGCCAATACACCGGGTGTTGACAAACGTCCGCCGAACGCATTGAAACCAGCCACCTTCAGCTCACTTACCTTGCGATCTATAGACCACTCCCGTTTTACACTTGGGTACCCCGTGAGCGGCCAAGTCGGACCAGCGAGAATAATCTTGGGTTTTATTTTCATAGTTGTATTCGGGCTAAAAGAATTTATTGCACGCTCCTAATTCCCCTTAACCACAGTCAGGTTGAATTTTAGAATCTAACACAAGTCAAGCTATGGTCTCAAAAGAAAAAGTACCAAGAAACGATTAAAATACTTGCGTAGTCAATTATGGGATACTCGGTTATTCCAGTCCAAATCGTAATACAACCTGCAGAAGAATACGCAATAATTTCCCCAATCACACAAGATTAACAAAACCCATTATCCAAACAGTTTATCAGGAGTCCGCTACAATCAATCTCTCTTAATTAGGGAAACCCATATGTCTAAGGATTTATTAAAAAGGCCGAAGAAGGATACAGTAGTACGGCAAAGACATTGCGATTTAATCCTAACGTCTCTTTTATTCGCGTGTGCCCTAAGTCACTTGGTATTTGGAAAAATCAACCAGATAGAATATTTCCTAAAAAAACGCTGATTCAGCCCGTGAGGACATAAAGTTTTGATCTCATTCGGAAAGAACAGAGCTCCGATTTGCTTGCATTTATTCCCATTTGTTTCTCCGGTACAATCAGTAATCATTCACTAATCCCCGTGAATATGGGACACCCGACACCATCAGACGACAACAAATCACAATGGTTCGACTTCATCAAAGAAGTCACAGCAAATCCCTCAATCCCTTTCGATCATCACTGGTCGAAATTTCAACAAATCTTCGAGAGGCAGGCCCCACCCGATGGACCTCCCCCCGTCTGGTATCCTCGAGAAGAGGAGTTCTCTTCAAGCAACCTTGCCCAGATAATGCTAGATCTCGGCATAGACAATTACTCAGACCTTCATACTTGGTCCATCAATAATCGTCCTGCCTTTTGGCAGTATGTCATTCAGCATCTCGGCATTGCCTTCGAAAAACCACCGGACCGTATACTTGATCTGACTAATGGAGTGAGTGACCCTCGCTGGCTTCCCGGTGCAAAAATGAATATTACAGACAGCTGTTTCCAAGTACCAGGAGACAAAACCGCAATCGTTTCTGGCAAGGAGGGATTATCAGATCTAACCGTTACCACCTACGGAGAGCTAGAATCTCTGGTCAATCGATTCGCCAATGGAATTAGAGACCATGGCTTAGCGAAAGGTGATGCTATCGGAATTTACATGCCCATGACGATGCCTTGTGTCGCCGCGTATTTGGGCACAGTCCGTTCCGGCTGCCAGGTCGTTTCTATTGCCGATAGCTTTTCCCCTGACGAAGTCCGGACTCGTATGGAAATCGCTGGAGCCAAAGTGATCTTAACAGTCGATCAATATTATAGGGCGGGTAGAAATATCCGGCTCTACGATAATGTTAAAGAAGCTGGAATCAAACGAGCCATCGTAATCGAAGGGGATAACAAAGCAGAACTCAAAAAAGACGATATTACCTGGGAAGACTTTCTCTCAAAAGAGACCTCCTTCACATCCGTAACGGACGATCCCTACCAATATTCGAACATCTTATTCTCTTCCGGCACCACTGGAACACCCAAAGCGATACCATGGACCCATCTGACACCAATCAAATGTGCTATGGACGGCCATTTTCATGGAGATCTGAGCCCAAATGATATAGCCAGCTGGCCCTCTAATATCGGCTGGATGATGGGCCCCTGGCTTATTTATGCGTCACTCCTCAATCACGCCGCGATGGCACTCTACGAGGGGGCTCCTATTGGTCCTTCCTTCACATGTTTCGTTGAGAAAGCTAGGGTTTCTTTTCTCGGTGTCGTTCCCTCACTCGTTCGCACCTGGCGGACACAGCGGGCAATAGAGGGTGGTGACTGGACAGGAATTCGAATATTTGCTTCTACCGGTGAGCCGTCGAACCGCGAAGACTATCTATGGCTAATGAGCAAGACCGGATATCGCGCGCCAGTAATTGAGTACCTTGGCGGGACTGAGATAGGAGGTGGACATATAACGGGATCAGTAGTCCATCCAGCTTCTCCAGCTACTTTCACAACTCCCTCGCTTGGACTTGATTTTATCATCCTCGACGATAATGACCAACCAGTTGGAGAGAATGAAATAGGAGAACTCTATCTTATCCCACCTTCCATTGGGCTATCGCAGAACCTGCTGAATAAGGATCACGAGGAGGAATACTACACGGGTTGTCCAAACGGCCCAGACGGAGAAGTACTTAGACGGCATGGTGACACAATTGCCCGTCTCCCAAAAGGATTTTTTAGAGCCCAAGGCCGATCTGATGACACCATGAATCTGAGTGGTATAAAAGTTAGCTCCCTTGAACTGGAACGGATTATCGATACTCACGATTCGGTTTATCAGAGCGCTGCTGTCGCAGTGCAACCCAGTGGAGAAGGAGCTGAGAAATTAGTAATATTTGCGGTCCTTATATTGATAAGAGATTGCAAGACCCTCCAAGGAGAACTGCAGACTCTGATTGGGAAATTCCTCAACCCACTTTTTAGAATTCACGATCTAGTTATCATTGATAGTCTACCACGTACTGAATCCAACAAAATAACACGCCGCTCTCTTAGAGCCCAATATCTTTCATATAAATGATCTCTTACCCCGCACTTCATTCCCTTCAAATACTTCTGAATTACAAAATCTATTGAGAATGACTCAAAGACGTGTAGCCATTGTAGCAGGGGGCCGAACCCCTTTTGTTAAATCCGGAAAGACCTTCAAAAATCTCAGTCCGTTGGCGTTAGCAAAGCACACCGTCAATGGTTTGATGGACCGTCATCAAGTTATCCCAGATAAAATAGAAGCTATCTCCGTCGGAGTCGTTGTGCCGGAACCAGGAAAACCCAATCTTGCTCGCGAGATTGTTCTGGAAACAGGGCTGCCCGCCTCGATTGAAGCACAGACCGTCTCCTCGTACTGTATCTCCGGTCTGCGGTCGATTACAATCATCGCCGACGCTATTGCATCGGGAAGAATCGATGCTGGCATTGCGGCAGGCGTAGAATCCCTCTCCCAAGCCGACATCAACTACTTTAAGGAACCGAGCTCCGGGCTACTGATGGGAGAACACATGGAACTTACCATCAAAGATTGGGTAATACCCCGAGTAGACCAGGATAGACTCGCGCTCAACAGCCATCGCAATGCAATCGAGTCCAGGAAACGCCTTGCTGAGCAAATCTTTCCACTCCTTGGAGAAGACTCTGATTCAGGACCGAGGACAGACACCTCTTTGAAGGCTTTGACCGAGCTTCAACCTGCCTTTGGAGAAGCTGGAACTCTCACTGCAGGTAATTCATCTCCAGTCTCTGATGGTGCTGCTGCGGTACTTCTCATGAGCGAAGAACGGGCGTCTTTAGAACAAAGAGTACCTCTCGCCTTTATCCGTGGAATGGAATATAGTGCCCTCCATCCTAGAGAAGGGTTATTTATGGCCCCAGCCTTAGCCGTACCGCGTCTCTTAAAGCACACTGGTCTTAAGCTATCAGATATCGATTTAATTGAAATACATGAGGCCTTTGCAGCAGTCCCATTAGCTAATGCAAGAGCTTGGGAACAGGGCTGGAAGGAAGCACCTACCGGACGAGTAGATTGGAATAGGGTCAATGTGTGCGGCAGTTCCATAGCTATCGGTCATCCCTGGTCTGCAACTGGAGGGCGCATCGTTACGACCGTCGCTTACGAAATGACGAGACGGGACGTAAAATACGGACTTGTCAGTATCTGCGCCGCTGGCGCAATGGCCGGAGCGTTCCTACTAGAACGCAACTAAAATCCACCCCGATAAATTCAAATCTTATTTGGAGAACCTTCCTCAGAAAAACCATCTACCATTAGATGGGGAGGGTTATTCAATAGTCCTATATATTCTGGAAAATGAGGGAATCCAGCGATTCACCGAAACTTCTAAAGAGCTGATTTAGGACAATCTAAAGGCGAGTCGTCATATACGGGGGATCACTGTGAGATTTTCTGCAAACGCGACATTCTCTCCTCGTTACAGCTCAATAAACTGTCTCTAGACAGTGGATCAACCTCTCTCAGGGACTACCTCTCATCTTAAGCATCTAAACAATTATGAAATCACGAATTCACCAGCAAATATGTTGAATGGTTTAACATGCTACTATAAGTTAGGCCTCGCATGTAGACTATCAGTCTAACTAGTTTATTCTTTCTTTAAAGCTTTCAAAAAAGTCCTTTTACTCCCGCTGAAGATAGATTGTATATTCTGTTATGCCCTACAAAATGATCCAGGTGGGTACCGGGGGCCGGGGTAAAGCCTGGACCAGCCAGATCCTTCCCCCGAATATCGAGGACGGACTTATCGAGGTTGTCGCTGCGGTCGATATAAACCCTGAAATGCTGTGCAATGCCCAGGACGATCTCGGCTTGAGCACTGAGAAATGTTACACCGACATTCATCGTGCCTTCGACGAACACACTGCCGACTTTTGTACGATTGTAGTTCCACCCGATTTCCACGAGAATGTGGTAGATTTAGCATTAGAACATGGGATGCACATTCTATCTGAAAAACCAATTTCGGATACCATGTCTGGTTCCATCCGCATCGCAAAAAAAGTTAAAGAGCAAGGGATTAAAATGGGAGTGACTATGAGTCACCGATTCGATCAGGACAAAACAACTCTCCGAGAAGAACTCCGGTCCGGGCTGCACGGCAGCCTTGATTACCTCGTTTGCCGCTTTACCTGTAACTGTAGAAAATACGGGGCCTGGGGAGCAAAGTTTCGCCATGAAATCAAAGACGTACTCATGATCGAGGGATCGGTCCATCACCTTGATATCCTCGCCGATATGGCGGGCTCCAAGTGCGATACAATTTATGCCCAAACCTGGAATCCTAAGTGGGGAGATTACGGAGGAGACTCTCAGGCTTTAGTGACGATGCAGATGGAAAACGGGACCCGCGCAATTTACGAAGGCGCCAAAACCAACGCAAAAGGGTTGAACGGGTGGGGCCAAGAATATATTAGAGCGGAGTGTGAAGAAGCAACGCTCATCATGAATTGCCGCCGAATCGAAAGATTTTCCTTCGACCCATCTAATACCCTAGCTAACAAGAAGGAAGGTGAAGGCCAAGAAATTCCCCTAATCGAACATCGCAAGTGGAAAGACACCTGGCTGGTGGAGAAATTTGTGCATTGGCTTGACGGAGGGGAGCCGATGGAGACCAATGTCGAAGATAACCTGCAGTCAGTTGCTCTTATTTTCTCGGCCATCGAAAGCAGCCAGACCGGGAAGCCAGTTAAAGTCCAAGAGTTCCTTGCAAATGCGCTAGGAGAGATTGAAGATCGAGGCAATTCCTAGAAATTCCTACACTCGACATCCATCCATCTCATCGCGATTCAATCGGAACTTGGCGGGATCTACTGTTTCAATGCTCTGTTAGTCAAACCTCGACCCTGGGTTTCGCAGATAAGATCTAGTTTACTTGTTTTTCCATCCTGATTCCACTAAAATAAAGTTTTCTGAGTATATCTGTCATGTTATGTCACAACACTTCAAATCCAACTGCACTCTAGAACCTGAAAAGATTGGGAATTTAGTAGAAACCTTTAATCGCGATGGCTTCCTTTTCCTAGAAAATGTTCTCACTGCAGACCATGTCGCCCAATTAAAAACAGACCTTGATTGGTCTTTGGAAAACCTCAGCTCTATTGATGAAGACCCAGAAGGCAAAGTTAGCAGTCGGGAATCGACGTATAACACCTTGCTCTGTCAACGAATGTTTGAACACAGTCCTGCTAATTTGAATCTGTTCGACCTCGAGCCTATCGCCAGTTTAGCCGAAGCATTAGTGGCACCTACTTGTCACGTTATTCACAACAACTCGTTCATCACTCGACCGGGAGGCGGAATCACAAAATGGCACCAAGACGATCCGCCTCACATGATCGTAACACATGGGCACCCACCAACCAACATTCAACTGCCTGTCCTTGCGTTCACCTGCAACTACTACCTGACTGATGTCACTAAGGTCGAGCACGGTGGCACAGAAACAATTCCGGGTTCTCATCTCTTTGGATCCGACGTTAGAGAAATCAACGTCGACGCTGAATACTCAGATCAAGTCCGACACAATTTGGGGAAAGCAGGAAGTGTCATAATGTTCAACAACCAAGTATGGCACCGAGGCGGTCCCAATCACAGCAAACGTACGCGCTTTATAACCCAAGTCACTTACGGGCGCCGCCTGATCGGACACAAATACGCACCTTTTATGAATTACACCATGCCGGAACACGTCTACAAGAACGCAAATCCCAGACTTAAACGACTGCTTGGCTTCCTTCCCAGAGGAGCGTATGGGTAATTTAGTTTCCCACGGTTCGGCAAGTGGAATTAGGCATGTATCGTCGAAACATACGAACCAAGATTTGACACATAATTTCAGTATTCAGGAAATCTCAAAGATTGGGAACCACGATCAGACGGACCGAAAACAAGTATGGCAGGTCCCATAGATTACCAGATCTATAAACATGAAACAACTATTGGACAAAGTCATAATTGTCACTGGCAGCACTACGGGTATTGGGAAAGCGATTGCTCGAAAATGTTTAGAAGAAGGAGCAAAAATCATTGTCTCTGGGCGAAATCGCAAGAGAGGAGAGGAGGTGGTGCATGAGTTAGGAGGAGCGGTCACGCTTCACATTGACGATCTTACCGACCCTTCTACTGGCAGTCGGCTTGTGCAAACAGCGCTGAAGGCCTACGGTAAGGTAGATGGGATTGTCAATAATGCTGCCTGGGTTATCAGAAGTAATCTAGAAACAACCAATGTCGATCTCTTCGATCGGGTCATGTCCATCAACGTCCGAGCACCTCTCTTCTTAGTCAAAGCAGCGATGCCCGAGTTGATAAAGACTTCAGGCGCCATTATCAACATCGGGTCGGTCAACGGTTACACAGGAGCCGCCACACAACTCGACTACAGCATTTCAAAGGCAGCACTTATGTGCCTCTCACGCAATCTCGCCAATGCCTACGCACACCAAAAGGTTCGCATCAACCACCTTAATGTCGGATGGGTTATCACTCCCAATGAAAACAGGTTGAAAATCAAAGAGGGATTTCCAGAGGGTTGGTCCGAGGATCCGCAAATCACCGGAACTCCTACTGGCAAAATGACTCAGCCTGAGGAAATCGCCAATCATGCTATTTTCTGGCTCAGCAATGCCAGCCGCCCGATTACAGGAAGCGTTATGGAACTTGAGCAATATCCATTTATCGGCCGTATTGTTCCGAGCGAACTAGAAAAGGCACTTAAGGAACCAGTCGAAGCCGGATAAGATTCAGATTAAATCAACTTAGCAGTATATCCCTGCAACAGGTAGAAGTAAGCTGATTTTTTCATTGGCTCTACATTTATCGGATCAACCCTTACAATCGGAACCTGTTTAGGTCAAAGCCAACCAGGAAGCATTTCCATCTTCCGGTACCTTATTACTCGAATCTATTATTCGTTGGTTAAATCTCGCACAGCTTCAAGGACAAAAGTACCGCCTATTTATATACATATTTAACCAAATTTTCAGCGAACGATCCTCCCGGAACCTGAACCCTTCATGAGTGCTTCAACTTCTTCTTTCTGGGAAAAATTGAAATCCCCCTGGATGGAGTGCTTGAGACAAGATGCAGCTGTCGCAAAATTAAGTGCTATTTGGGGCTCTGAATATTCCGACGAATTTAGGCAGAAGATCAGGCCGCCGGCAAAAGAATCTCCACCACCTACCCGATCTACTATGTCTCTTATCTGGTAAGGTTGGTAGGCTCCATTATTAAGAGGTGCAAAGAGAGCTTCGTCCTCCATCCCAATGTAAAGCATTGCTCCCCAGTTGTTGTGCGAAGCAGAAACACTCTCTCTTAGTGTAATTGCCACTTTCTGAACGTTAGGAAACTCACTCACAAGCTTTCGTGCCACATCGGGATAACGATCTATTCCGAGCGATCCAGCTTCCACATTAGTCGCTTCAGCACGGATACCTAGAACATCTGAACAGTCTTCTTCATTGGCCAGAACAAGATCCACAAACGGCAGAATTTTTCGCATGACCACCTCCGCTAGGTCGCGAGGTTCCATGGAAGGGTCCCATCGCCAGAGCTTCTTACGATAATTGATATCGCAGGAAACTTCGAGTCCCGCTGCTTTCGCTCTTCTTACCGCTTCGAAAGTTGAATCCGCTGCCAGCTTGGAAATGGCAGGGGTGATCCCGGTAACGTGTAACCAGCTTGAATCCTCGAAGATTGGGTCCCATTCGAACTGGGCAGGAGGAGTGAGTGCAATCGATGAGTCATTCCGATCATAGAGCACTGTACCGGGACGTTGGTTAGCTCCAGTTTCGACAAAATAGAGACCTAGTCTCCCATAGTCAGTCATCAAAATGCCACTCGTATCGATCCCAACGGATCTCAAAAAGTCCCTGCAAGCTTGGCCTAGTAGGTTATTCGGAATTGCGGTAACAAACCCGGCCTTTGTACCAAGCATACAAATAGATGCGGCGACATTGGCTTCCCCACCGGCATAGGTCACACTAAAGGATCTCGACTGTCTGATTCTCGAAAAGCCTGGGGTAGCCAGTCGCCCCATAATTTCACCGAATGTTATTATCTTCTTCACTGCAAGGAATCCAAAACAGCCATCATCTTTAATCAAAACCAAGCCGAACCAACAGATCAACCTCAATCTCGGATGCTCAGCTTTTCAATTATAATGTCCCATCTCATCGCATGGCTTTGATGAGTATTCAGTGGTTCAAACCCCACTGATAAGTAACACTTAATCGCTGCAAGCCGCCAGTCATCAGTCTGCAAATGGGCAACTTTAAAACCGGTCTCTTTCAATCTATGAAGGACAGCAACATTGAGCATATAACCCAAAAGTTTCCTACGGTGTGCCTCATGGATTGCAACCATGTGAACCTCTCCAACTCTCTTCTCTTCGATCGCTTTCCGCCAGGCACAAGCACTGCCTACTGGTTCCCTATTAAAAGTTGCAAAAAAAAGACCCTCTCGATCGAACCGAGAATCGTAGATTAGCCTTTCTCGGCACTTTTCGATCGTCCAACCAATTCCAATATTCCCCTCCATAATAGCGCACCAAGCCGCCTCGTCTCCGTCTTTATAGCTTCTCAGGCCATACCCCTGAGGCACAGCTATCTCCGGCAAGTTCTTAAAGTCTGCTCGCAACATCTCCAGCTGCGGTAAAGGAAGACCATCCCCAGAATCTGGATTTTTTTTCAATCTATACTGATTTCTTCTAAAATAAATTTACAGATCCCGCCCATCGGAATCTTGTTCCGGATAAAGTAATCTTTACACAATTAACAGACAAAATTGGAGAAATTTGAGGTGGAACCAGAAATATTCTTTGGGAAATTTTCCTTATTATGGCACATGATTAATCTCTGGCAAATAAACCTAATTAAATCAATGGTTTCGCTGGCACCCTGTGTATCTGGATCGGACATAATCGCTTGTCTCCGCATACACTAAATAAAAATACCCCAGTAATAGAAGCTCCTCTATACCGAGTCTATTTCCCGTATACCTTTAGATGATTTTTCGTTGCTATCCTTGTACTCATTTATAAATTCTCACGAGCAATCCCGTGCACAAATCGTTCCAATCACTGACCTATAGCACCCGCCAACATTCTCAATTCGAGAAGGATGGCTACTTACGTCTTGGTAGGTTACTGTCATCTGATGATCTATCAGACCTCCGCACACGTATTGACGATCTCATGTTGGGCAACCGTATCATAGATGGAATCACTTTCCAGCTCGATGATTCCCACAGCAACCGCTATAAGAACCTCAGTAGCAGGACGAATGGCGCCTCCAAACAAACTCTAGCCTATCGGCGTATCGATGAACTTCACCTTGATCCATTCTTTCTCAGATACATGCAGCACCCCATTTTCCGCGATATCACTCGTCGTTATATTGGAGAAAATGTCTCGATTTTCCGTTCCATGTTTATGAATAAACCCGCCAATGGAGGAACCGAACTGCCTTGGCATCAGGACGTAGGCGCGGGCTGGGGAATCGATTCGGATCCTACCACAACTGTTTGGACAGCTCTTGATGACGCCTCCGTCGCAACCGGATGTATGCAGATTGTCCCTGGAAGCCATCACCTAGGGATCCTAAATCAAGGCCATTTCATCTCAAAGGAGGATCAAATTGCCTACTGTTCTCAGGATCAAATAATCGATCTTGTTGTCCCGGCCGGAGAAGCAATACTGATCCATAACTGGGTCCTACACCGCTCAGGCATTAATAAAACGGGTAACCCGAGGAGGGCCTTCAGTATCGCTTATATGGATGCTGCCACTAGAAGTGTTAAAAGCGGGCAGACATTCCCGGTCATTTTCGGAGAAGGACCGTTCCCTTCCTCCGGAAAATAGCTGGGTACAGAAAGCTTTAAGTCACAAGCAGCCGGCAATTTTACTTTCCGTAGAGATTTTCGAGTGATCACAAAAGCCTTTTCATTTCAGGAGAGATTAATCCAGTTAATTCTTATCTCAACGGTAAACTGAACTGAGTCTAAACTCAGTAAAACTAAGCAAGTAAGTCATTTGGTGCAAAAACCAAATCTCCAACCTTGACAAGAATATCTTAACGAAATGCTTCCTTGTCACTAGTCATCTAGGCGCCCGCTCTCCCAGGATCCAAACCAATTCTCTAGTGTCATTTCAGCCGGAACTTTCTCGAAATGGTAGAAAGTTTCCTGGCCTTGGAAACCTGGAAATAAACTCAGTTTTTTCTGCTGCATAACATCGTCTACAGGCTTGAATCGTTCCCAGATCATCCTAGCCTCCTCTGCAGTGAAACGCTCACTAAGCGGCATTCCCCATTGCAATGTCATTGGATGCACCTGAGTCACCCCCTGCTTCTCGTTTTCAGTAAGAGTTTCCGGATCGCGACAGCAGTGATTATAGATGTGCTTCGCCGTCTTACTTAAACAAATCGTTGATTTTATGACACCCTTATCTCCCCTCTTGGGAAATAGCTCTTCTAACGCGGCAAGATAAGCCTTGGAGTCTTTAGCTATGACTGCTTGGAATGCATCTATAGCATAATCCATATATCCGATAGCCCTTTTATGCCATCGCCTGAAAGTCTCTTGCGCACTGGGTTCTAGGTATTGGATCCAACTCGTGGACTCCCAGTTCGTAAGCCTCGAGAAGCCCCCGTGAATGGTACGTCGAAGCCTGTTCGAATAATTGCTTCCCCAATGCAGAATCGGAAGGATATAGGCAACCCCGTCCCCAGCCTTTAAATGCGTCTGTATGCCACCTGGAACCGCTACACAGGGATCGCGTTTGATAGACTCGTTTTCTTCTTCAGTATTCGGCCGTAAATGACTACCAGGGATAACCCATAAGACATCATCATCGTAAAGTGGAATATTCCACTGAACATAACGAGGTCCAGTCTCAAGGATATCATCAACATAAGCCATCAATGGAGCATTTAGCGGTGGATAAAAGTCACGGTGCCACTTCGCTGGTCCCCGATCCGTCACCGGATTGCACATCATCATCATCTCGGTGGGCGGGCAGTCTTCTTCTGAAATCAGATAACTACTCAACCCATGAACATTTTCGCGCAACCAGAATTCGATTGTGTCTGCTGTTTGCTTGCTATGCAAACCATCCATCCTGTTGATCATTAGTCGTGGCTGGGCGCTTGTCTCCCAAATACCACCAGATGGGTCCCCTGGACGAGCTTCACTGGCCCAGACTTCACGCTGTCTATCAACAAGGATCTCGTGGCTTTTTCTAAGCGTTTCAAGATCACCTGGAGGTATCAACCCACGACAAATCACAAATCCCCGTTCGAGGAATTCATCACGGCTTGCTCTGATCATACTGTAATTATAGCAGTCGAACTTTGGTTGTCGAATCCTGATTTAAATTTGACACGCGTTAATGGAGATTAGTCTCACTTATTCAAATTGCAGAATAGTTATTTTTAGCATTCTAGGGATGGGCAGCACATTCTCCGTAAAAGACAAGGATTAGAACAACTGAGCCCCAATATTCCATTCTCCCTTGGAAAGTTCTTCATCTATCTACCCTATTACGGGGCAGATTAATTAAGCTCGAATGTTAAATAAATCCTCGAAGAAGAAATTTTTGTACTGGCGTTTAAGGATGCATTAATTCAGTACAAATCCGCTTTAAGAATTGGATAAAAAGAGCTAATTAAAGGATCTCCGTCATGCCCAAAAATAACAAAGAAAAGACCCTGAATACTGGACTGGAAGATGCAGAACCCATCAATCCAAAAGACTCGATAAAAGTCACCAAGATTGAAACATTCACTCTCACAAACTCTTGGGTTTTTGTTAAAATTTCGACCGATACAGGAATCGCGGGTTGGGGGGAAATGCTCAAGGATGATGCGAAAGCTTGTGCTGCTGGAGCACTCGAGGTTGCACCCTATTTAGTTGGCAAAGATCCCAGAGCAGTGGTACACCATTGGCAAGCCATCCATAGGGGGGCTTTCTATCGA
Source organism: Candidatus Moanabacter tarae (assembly GCA_003226295.1). Taxonomy (NCBI): domain Bacteria; kingdom Pseudomonadati; phylum Verrucomicrobiota; class Opitutia; order Puniceicoccales; genus Candidatus Moanibacter; species Candidatus Moanibacter tarae. The sequence continues at coordinate 1,420,096 of CP029803.1, forward strand.
GGTGGCCCAATCAAGAGCGCAATCTCCTCAGGCATCGATCAGGCCCTCTGGGACATCACAGGAAAGTGTTACGGCGTACCAGTCTACAAGTTATTGGGTGGTCCAACCCGAAAACGGGTTCGGGTCTACGGTACGGTGAGCAAAACCACCGGTGTTAATGCCATGAAAGTCGGACCCAATACCACCCGTCAGGCTTTTAAATACATCGAAGGTCAGAAGTTTGTTGATGAAGTAGCGGAGAGATTCGAAGCACTACGTAATGAACATGGGCCAGAAGTTGACATCGCGATCGACTTTCACGGGGCCGTACAACCACCAACGGCCCTACTACTCATGAAGGCACTGGAGCCTTATCACCCCTGGTTCTATGAGGAGATCGTTCAGGCCCTCAATGTAGGAGTAATGGCCGAACTAGCAAAGAAAACACATATCCCAATCGCAACCGGGGAACGGATATTCACCAAATGGGGTTTTAAGGAGATTCTCGAGAAACGGGCTGCAACTATATTACAGCCGGATGTTTGCTACGCGGGAGGCATAACCGAGATGAAAATCATCGCTGGTATGGCCGAGGCCTATTACACACCCTTGGCCCCCCACAATCCACAAGGCCCCTGTTCCCTAGCTGCAAGCCTACAGATCGCAGGAGCAATTCCAAACTTTCTCATCCAAGAGCGCGGAGACTATGATTACATGGACTTACTAGCAAAACCATTACCGATGGTCACTGAAGGCTATCGCCCGTTACCAAACGAACCAGGTCTAGGAATCACAATCGATGAGGATAAACTCATGGCCCAGGTGGGCGAACCAAAGCCCTATCGCGTTGAATTTGATCCCGATGATGGATCAGTTGTTGACTGGTAAGATGCAACCGACATCAACGACCGTGGTTTTTTCTTTTGTATGGATAAGCATGCAAGTGTAATCGGGGCCAGATAGAGGACTGAAAATGGACAGCAGAAATTGGATACATAATTGTGCAACCAAGGCACAACTAGAGCAATTCGAAGAGCAGGGGTACCTGATAGTTGAAGATGCTTTGACTCCTGACCTCCTAAGCCAAATAAACAAAGCCGTTGACCGAATCTGGAGTAAGGAGCGAAAGGCACAAAACCTGGCCACCGATCAATTACTGGCCAAGTTTCGCACCATAGTCGAAGATGACATCTTTTTGGAACTCCTCGACAACCCCAAAACCTTTCCCCTTCTTTGGGATATTCTCGGCTGGAACATACAGCTATATATCTCGCATTTAATCGTCTACCCACCCGAGCAAAGGAACAGAGAGATAAAACCGGGCCATTGGCACCAGGATGGCGGGCGGCCAGTATGCGAAATGGAACGACCCCAACCGCGGCTATCCCTCAAGGTTAGCTATTGGTTGAGTGATGTGGATACACCCGAAAACGGAGCAATGACGATTATCCCGCGCAGTCATAAATCAGATACAAAGCCTGAAGCTTGCGATACCGGAATAGGCACACTACCAATATGCGTCAAAGCGGGAACCGCCGTTCTTTTCGACCGTCGGATGTGGCATCGGCGCGGGATCAACACTTCCGATGTGACACGACGAGTCCTTTTCTTCGGATACAGCTATCGATGGCTCCGAGGTTTGGACTACAATAATCTGTCGATGCAAATTCTATCGAAATGCGATCCTATTCGCCGTCAACTCCTCGGCGATGGCGTAGATGTAAAAGGGTGGTGGCAACCAACAGAAGAGGATGTACCACTCAAAGGCTGGTTAGAGAAGCATCGTGGCAAGGAATACGTAGCTTCTCTGGATAAAGCATCCAGAGGATAAATTTCTCAACTTTTTATACTCACTTTGCGATACCTTAACATGCCTACTCTCTACTACGTTGGGGATCCAATGTGCTCATGGTGCTGGGGCTTCTCCCGAGTACTTGACGATGTATTGGGAATGCTACCTTCAGGGGTTAATTTACATTATGTCATGGGTGGGCTAGCGCCTGATTCAGACGAACTCATGCCCACTGCTGTACGCAAATACGTCCAAGACAACTGGCGGGAAGTCGCGAAGATAACTAACGCCAAATTCAACTGGGATTTCTGGCAAAAATGTCACCCCCGCCGTTCAACCTATCCTGCCTGCCGGGCCGCTATCGCGGGGGGAAGACAAGGAGCGCTACCGCAAATGTTCCAGGCACTCCAACGCGCCTATTATCTGGAAGCGCGGAATCCGTCCGATACAGAAACCCACTTCGAACTGGCTAGTGAAATAGGTCTTGATATGGGGCGTTTTGCCAAAGACCTGGGCTCCGAATATGTCGAGCGATTACTACAATCAGACTTCACAAAAAAAATCCACATGGGAGTCAACGAATTCCCTACTATGGTCCTAGGAAATGGAAACAATTACACCCTTATCATGCGCGGCTGGGCGAGTTCAAATGAGATCCTTAATTGCTTACGAGAACAACTACGCTGTCAACAACCGCTCCTATAAACGCAAGATTTCGGAAAATGGAAAGAGCCTAAGCGGGACCATACAAAGTTCTTCAGTTCAGCCGAATTTCACTATTGGCTTAATCCATAAAGGTTTTTCACGCAACAGATCGAGCATATCAAAAAACCAAGATTGACGTACCCGATGACATCTAACAAACCAGCTGTAATACAAATCCTGGAACGTGCATAATAGTTACAGCATAGGACTGATTGGCTGCGGAACGATCGCGCCTAACTGGATCAAGGCAGTATCCCAAAAAAAGGAAACTAACATTGAGCTCGTCTATGACCTTGACGAGAATGCTGCTACAAAACGTGCGGGAGAAGCAAACGCGAAAGTTGCCTCAAACCTACACGAGATCATTACTTCCAATAACATTAATCTTGTCATTGTTTGTACACCCACCGGCAGTCATCCCGAGCTTGTGTTTGAAGCCGCAAGAAACAAAAAACACGTAATGTGTGAAAAACCAATGGCCCTTGATCTAAACAGTTGTAAGCAGATGATAAACGCCTGCAACGAAAACGGAGTGAAGTTAGCGATAGGTCACACGCTTCGCTTTAAGGATGCTTTTCTCACATGTCGAAAAATGATTGCCGAAGGCGCCATCGGATCACTCGTCTCGGGCAACATCGACCGTATGGCCGCAACTCAGTTGCCTGATGCATCTTCGTCACTCCCATTCGGTGAAAAAGATCCAAGTCACTGGCGCAGAAATCCCCGCACTTCTGGCGGAATAGCCCTAGAGCTATTCATCCACGAGATCGATATCACGAGAGAACTCTTTGGTGAAGTCTCCTCTGTGATGTGTGAAATGTCAAAAAATGTTGAATATGACGGTCTAATCAGCCCTCAACTCGCAAAAGCCTTGGTATGCTTTGAATCGGGAGCTCTGGTCACAATGCGTACAGGTGGTACCGTTGCGATGCCTACTAAGAATTACTGGATGGCAGGAACCGAAGGTGGTCTCCGTTTCACTGAATGGGGCGGCCCAGTAGAACACTATCGGCACGACCTAGGAAAAATGCAGACAGTTGAATGTGAATCTCTCGAGTCACATTATCTTGAACTTTGCGACCTTATCAATGCTATCGAATCTCGTAACGAGCCAGAAAACAGCGGTATAAATGGCATGCGTAATGTCGCATTAGCTCTGGCCATGTATCAATCCTGTGAATCTGGACGCCGAATCGAATTCACCGATGGCATACCGATCGGTATGCCATTCAACTACCGAAACACACAGTGGTGATTGACAGAAACGTCCTCTAAGCTAGACGATATCCGAGTAGCCTCAGCCAACATACAAATATGTCGTGCTCAGATCACAATTCAGAGAGACCTAAGGCTTTATTACCCCAGGAAATCTCTGGGTGAGATAACTTGAAGGAATCATTTTACTATAAACAATAGATTGGTGATGCAAAGAGCATGAAGTGGACTATTGGCAGCACAACCCGCCCCTATTCTTCAATACCGTTCGTTGATGCTTGCCGTCGCATCGCGGATGCAGGTTACAGCGACGTTGCAGTATTCGGCAATGAAATCACCTCAAAAAGTTCCAACAAGAGGGTTCTAGAGGTCAGGGAAGCTGCTACTAATGTAGGGCTTACACCCTCCATGGTCCTCGGTAGAACAGAGCTTACCCAAGGTCTAGATAAAGGCATCGACGACTTCAAACGCCTCATCGACAATGTTGCTGAAGTTGGAGCTAAATGGCTACTGGACTGCGGAACCAGCAACCCAGATGATTTCGCCAACTTTTATGAACTTATGCGTCGAGTATCACCCCACGCAGAGGCAAGCGGGGTCTCAATTTCACTAAAACCTCACGGCGGAATAACCCTAACGATTGAAGACTTAATCAGAGCGTATAACAAAGTTAATCATCCTGGCTTCGGTCTCTGCTACGACCCCGGTAATATTATTTACTATACGAAGGGAAAACTCCGCCCTGAGCCCTTTGCCGAGCGGATCGCTCCCATGACAACAACTTTTATCATCAAGGACTGTATCCTCAACAATGAAACTCCGGATGTCATGATAACTCCCGGTAATGGATTAGTTGACTTTGAGAAAGTAATCGGGGGATTGGTTAACAATGGCTTTAATGGACCACTCTTTCTGGAATGTGTTGGCGGCACACACTTAGAAGACATCGACCGCGAGATTGCTGAATCCCTGGATTTTGTGCGATGTATTCTTAAAAAAATCTCCGAATTACCCCGGTGCGAATAGTGCTTGAGATACTTTTAGTTGCGAACCCTTAGCATCGACCTGCAGCCGATTCAAATTTTGGTGCGCGAATCGAATGACGAGCTATTTTATCCCAGTTATGCTGACAAAGGGCATATGACCCAAGACTGAATCCTGGTAACTATTTCTGTGTCCATCAACACCCAATTCATTCACAACGATGCCTTGGTGATCGACTCTCACAACGACACCATCGTTTCTCATATTCGAAGAGGAAATCTAAGCCTCGCAGGGCGGGAAACAAATGATTTTCATAGTGGAACGGTACTCTCTTTACGTGGGCCACTCGACACGCAAAGATCTCTGATTGATATTCAAATTGACTTCCCTAAAATGCGTGCCGGAGGGATAGATGCTGCCTTTTTCGCCGTTGACGTTACCATCGCCCGGAATAATCACCTCGCTTATGCCCTTGATGCACTCGGGTATTTTTATAACGAAATAAAAAGAGATGAAAAGGTAATCATCGCCCAATCGGCCGAAGATATTAGACAGGCTAAATCAGAGGGCAAACTCGCGACCATCCTTACGGTCGAAAACAGCGACGTTACCGAACGCAGCCTTAATATTCTTAACATGCTCCATCGCCTTGGTGTACGATCCATTGGCCTGACTCATGACCCCATAAGTTGGGCAGCTGCTGGCAACGCAGAGACCGAGAGCGGAGGGGGTCTCACCGATTACGGAAAGACGTTGGTGAAGGAAATGAATCAACTGGGTATGCTCGTTGATGTTTCCCATATTAGTGAACGAGGATTTTGGGATCTAATTGAAACTACAGAAAAACCATTCATCGCTTCGCATAGCAATTGCAGATCCTTATGTAATCATCCACGCAATCTTACTGATGATCAAATCACCGCCATTGCCGAAATAGGGGGTTCTATCGGAATAACCTTCGTTCCAAAATTTATCGACTCTGCAAAACCAACATTCGAACGATTAATCGACCATATAGACCATGCCGTACAACTAGCCGGACCTTCTACCGTCGGGATTGGTTCCGATTTCGACGGTGGTGGCACCTTAATCTCGGATGCTATCATGTTTCCTAGGATCACCGAGGAACTCCTCAAAAGAAATTACTCTGCACAGGATATTATAAATATCCTAGGGCAGAATCACCTGCGAGTGTTAGAAGCGGCCCTCGGCAATTAAGCTCGAAAAATCATGTCAAATGAGAAGTCAAAAGTTACGGCTATCGTCAGATGAAATGATTCGTGTCTTCTACCACTACATACGCCCCTATTAAAGATTCTATTTCTTTGTGAATTCAATCTGTTATTGAAGAAGTCTCGAAAGAAAATGAAAATCTTGGATCTCCCCTTCCTAAAATTTCAAGCTATCACTGGCCCGATCTTTAGCTTAGATTGACTCTCACTATACCCGCGAGTAAATTAGCTGACTCATACCCGAGCCCGGGTGGCGGAATGGTAGACGCTGCGGACTTAAAATCCGCTGTCCGAAAGGACGTGGGGGTTCGAGTCCCCCCCCGGGCACCAATTAAATCTTAATAATCTATGGTAGCTGTAGGCTACATCGGATGAGGCCGTATTTTTAGTGATTGGTGTTCATTTGGAAACTGGAAGCATTCGTCCCTTAATTGGACACCCCCCGAAAAAAGATCTGTGTTACTTGATAGATGACTTCGATGTTTTGGGCGTCATGGAATAGAGTCGAAACCTGAAGGGGCTGTAAAACTCTAGAACCTAAACTCGGCGTCCCCTCATCACCTTTTTCTCCGCAACAAAAATGCTCCTCCCCCATCGTGGCCCTCAATCCAGGGCCGACTATGAATTCTTTGAACCAGTTGGAATTTATTTCGCGACAAATCAATAAATGGCTCTACCACATCCTCGTTTTCCTCGGGTTCTAAACTGCACGTATTATAGACTAAACGCCCGCCTGGTTTTACAAAGCGGGCCGCCTGTGTGAGAAGAACCATCTGTTGAGTTGCAGAATGTGAGATATCGTCCTCCTGAAGTCGCCACTTGGCATCAGGTCGCCTGCGCAGGACACCCGTATTGGAACAGGGGACATCCAAGAGGACTCCGTCATAGGACGCAGGTAGAGCTGTGTCAAAAAATAAAATGGGCTCTACATCAAGCAAGTCGCTTTCTATGATCTCATACCGCATCCCGGAAATCCGTCCAAGATTCTCACGCAACCGTCCCATCCTTGGTCCAGGACGATCAAGGCTAACGAGAAGACTATCGGCACCCTTCAGATTCTCGCTGATCAGTAGGGACTTCCCCCCTGGAGCAGAGCATAAATCGAGAATCGCCTCCCCGGGTCGTGGATCTAGAAGCCCAACTGCTAGACGATTCGCAGGGTCAGTAACAAATGCCTTCCCTCTCGAAATTAGGTCAGTTACGCTATTCCAATCCAATCCGTCAGTCAGATAAAACCCCGGCCATTCAGTCGAGACTAGCCCCAGTCTCGAAGAGCCTACTTCCCCCTTTTTTAGGTAAACGTAGTTTACGGCCGATTTTTGGTTCCATTCAACCAATTTACAAACCGATTCCTCGGATAAGCGTTTCCGCCAACGCCTAACTAACCATGGAGGATGGCTGAAAGAGTAACTCAATCGCCTAGTAAATTCCTCAGGTTCCAAATTCCTGATAGCATGCCTCTCTTCGCCAATTTTCGATAGACATTCTGCAGTCCTTCGAAGCACGGCATTGACAAATTTAGTTTCTGCCGAACTTAGGAGATGCTTAGATACACCCACGGCATGGTCGACAATTTCAGGAATTCGGGACTTCTTGTCTCCAAGACATTCCGTAGCCCCTATAAATAGAATTGACTTCAACCGTCTCCTCGGCTCTTTATCCACTTTTGAGTTGATCGTTATAGAAATCAACTCGAGATTTCGGATTGCCCCATACAACAGAAACTGACATCGCCGTCTTTCCCTCTGGGAGAATTGAGCCGACAAACCAGACATTAGATCATCAACTTTTCGGGGCCGGCTCAAATATGCCTCAAATAGTTTGACAGCAGCCAGCCATCCATCGGGAGTATTTAATACTCTGTTCATTCGCTTTTATAGTTTATTGACCTTTTAGAATCTTTCTCCAGTCTTAAGTAGTGGTTGTCTGTCCCAGGTAATCCAGTCTAGCCCAGTCTGATGAAAACAAAAATCGACAGCCTCCTATTCTAGATTTAGGGATGAGACCTATAGCAATTACCAAGACACGCCCAGTCCAAAGCCAAGGAAGCGCGATGGAATTCTAGCACAATGAATGCCGAATCAATCGATTTACTTATCCTCGAAAATCCGAAGCTAAAATCAGCCCGAGCTCGGCTTGAAGCCATGCAGGATGAGTCCTATTGTATTCACCGAAGTTGGGGCTTGGGTCAGATTAAATCCTACGACGAAAAAGAAAGAAAACTCATAATAGACTTTGAGAACGAGAAAACTGGTCACGCTATGGATCCGGTCTTCTGCCTAAGTCATCTTGAAGTCCTATCACCTAATCATCTTATTGTTAAACATCGAACTAATCCGAGTGAGATTGAGGATTTAATCAAGAAAAAGCCTAACGATGTAATCGCAATACTCCTGGATGGATTTCCGAACAAGACTGCAATCAGCACCGAAATTGAGCGTGTTCTCATGCATGTTCTGGGGCAAAACCGCTATAAGAAGTGGTGGACCGCGACTAAAAAGCGTTTGATAAAAGATCCGAGATTCGCAGTTCCAGAAAAAAAGACAGGCCCTTTCGTTTTGAGGGAGACGCCCGTAAAGGCGGAAGAGGAAATACTAGAACAGTTTTTCTCTATTAAGGCCCCGAAAAAGCAGATCAACCTCGCTGAAGACCTTATTGAATTATCGCTTACCCACGACGACATAAAAGAACAGCTTCCTGATATTCTCCAAACATTGACTATTGCACTTGATGAAACGCGCCTCCTCTCTCCTGGCGAACGTCTCCATGGGCTCTGGGTACGAAATGATCTGGCGCGCTTTATCAGTGAAGACGTCGAGTCGCTTCATCCGACCTCATCGTCCATCCTCTTGGACACCGAAAATCTATCGGAGCTCGTTGAACAAATTCCCGCAACTCACTTCAACCGATTTCTTGATCTCCTCAAACGGGTCTACCCGGAACGTTGGGAGAAGGTCAGCACGGACCTTCTGAAACACAGTTCCGGGAAGTTTACTGCTGAATGTGTCAACTACCTGATAGAAATGGGGAAAGAAACTCTCCTGGAAGAGACACTTAATCGCTGGTTGGACGAGCAGAATCTTAAGGGACCTCTCCTGTTTTGGATTATCAAGAACCGAAACTCCCGGAAGTACACAAAGTTCCTTAGTAACCTGATCTCACCAAGACTCTTCAACGCTATCTTCTATGCTATCGACAACGAAGCTCTGCAGAATGCAGGGACTCGACGTATCCCTCTGGCCGACCTCCTGAGCGATGATAAGGAATTAATTCCTGAGTTACTTGCCGAGGCAACTCCAGAAACAACAAGTGATCTGGCAACCTCTCTTATGCTCAATCAGGGGTTTGAAGATCTCACTAAAAGATCCCTTTTGGCGCGCTTTATCCGATTATTCCCTAATGTTCAGAATATTCTCACAGGGGATGATTTGGAAGATATCGAAGTTACAGACAGCCTCATTGTTTCTCAAGAAAGCCTCGATCTTAGAAAGAATGAATATGAGGAGTTGGTCTCTAATAAGATACCTGAGAATAAACAGGCTATCGCTCAAGCCCGCGAGTACGGGGATATCAGAGAAAACTCAGAATACAAAATGGCTCGGGAGGATCAGGATACTCTTCTCGCCCGCAAGGGAGAACTAGAGACCGAAATTCGGCTTGCTCGCGTTACCGACTTTACCGACGCTCCGCTGGAGCTAGTTGGAATCGGTAACGTTGTCGAGCTTCTGATCGGATCTACTGGCAAAACCGTGAGTTATTCGATTCTCGGTGCTTGGGACAGCAAACCAGAAGAAAACATTCTCTCCTATAAGACCCCTATTGGGCAGAGTTTATTATCCCAAAAGGTCGGAAGCACGGTTAAAACCGTTATTGACGAAACGGAAGAGGAATGGACGATTAAATCGATCTCTCGATGGATCGATCTTCAAGGGAAAAAGTAAACAATTCTTGGTTGTATCTTTTGACCACCCAATTTCGTCTTTTATAAGACAGAGTCGTCCTCAGAAGATTGAGTATAACTTCTTCTAATTCTCTGCCGACGTAACTGAATGGTTCCGATGGAACTTGAGAAGTTCCCGTTTAATCGAGTGAGAGTCGGATATCTCAACCAATTTCTGGGCTAATTCTTGAGCATCTAAGAATTTCATTCTACGAATTAGGTGCTTGATTTCGGGTAAACAAGAAGGTGTCGCACTTAGTTCGTCGGCACCGAGACCAAAGAGCATGGGAGCGAAGATCGGATCACCTGCCATCTCTCCACAGACGTAAACAGGAATTCCAGCTCGATGTCCGGCGTCAATTATCGATTTAATGGTCCGTAAAACGGCTGGATGGGTTGGTTCATACAAGTGTGAGATGCGGTCGTTTACTCGATCTACAGCGAGAAGGTACTGAATCAAGTCATTAGTGCCGATACTAAAAAAGTCACTCTCCTCGGCTAGAAGATCAGCAGTGACCGCCGCAGACGGTATCTCTATCATGCTCCCTTCTTCAATTTTAGAGTCATATTCGAAACCCTCGGACGACAATTCTAACTTTACTTCCGCAAGAAGACTGCGAGCATCGCGAAGCTCTTCTCTTCCGCTAATCATTGGGTACATGATCTTCACTTTTCCAAAAAAACTGGCCCTAAGTATGGCACGCAATTGAACCTTGAAAATTTTTGTTTCTTCGAGAGAGAAACGAATCGCCCTGTATCCCATGAAAGGATTCTCCTCCTCCTCTCGGAAGTGTTCGTCTATAAGCCCCTTATCACCACTAAGATCAAGAGTCCGTATAGTAACTGGGTCTGGGCTGAATTCTTCCACGATATGCCGGTAGACACGAAATTGCTCCTCTTCTGAGGGAAACCCTTTCGCTCTCAAATAAATGTTCTCCGTTCGGAAAAGACCCACTCCGATAGCCCCACTCTCCTTTAGTCGCGCCATGTCTTCATAGCCCTCGATATTAGATCGAAGGATCATTTCATTGCCATCGATCGTGATAGCCGATTCTCGAGCCGATGCGTGATAAAGCTCCCGGTCATGTTGGTGCTTGAGCTCTATCTCACCGTAAACAAAGAGATTCTGTTCCGAGGGATTGATAATGACAACCCCCTCATACCCATCGATTAGCATCATGTCTCCTGGTTTTACCTTGCGGGAGACTTCATGAAGACCAACTACTGCTGGGACTTCAATAGATCGAGCCATAATGATCATATGGCTTGTTAAACCACCTGCATCGGTCGCTATTCCGAGAACATGCCCGACTTCAAGACCGGCAGTCTCTGATGGCGTAAGATCTTCCGAAACGATGATCCGCCTTTCTTTAAGCTCTGCTAGATTTATATCCACTTTGCCGACAAGATTTCCAAGAATTCGCCGTGTCACGTCCCGGATATCGGCCACTCTTTCTCGTATATATTCGTCGTTAATATTTTCGAAAGCCTCCATAAACCTGGAAGCGATTACCTTGAAGCAGTATTCGATATTCAGCCCAGTCTCCCAGAACTCGTGAATGGTCTCGTCGAGAAGAGCCTTATCATCGAGGACAAGGAGATGAGCATCGAAAATTTGGGCTTCTTCCTCACCCAGACTTTCAGCGATTTGCGCCCGTATCTTGCTGATTTGACGGCGGGTCTGGAGGATAGCCTGATCAAAGCGGACAATCTCTTCGTCTCGTTGACCGCTCCCGACCTTGTAGGGCTCAACGTCCAATTCCCGCTGATGGAACAGGAATGCTGGCCCATGGACCACGCCGGGAGAAGCAGCAAGGCCCCGTATGACAATCTCTTCTTTTTGGAGTGGATGCATTAGATTGGGTGACATAAAATCCCGGGTTTCGGTAAAAGTCCTCGGGAAGATTTAATCGGTGCATTGCACTGTGCAAAACCACTTGGCGATTAACATTCGAATATTATAGAAGTTACAGATTTTGACCGTCAAATTCCCAAGCCACGGTCGTTATTTATTCCCCTTTCTCGCAATCTGGATTCATCCTAAACGGATGATCCTCAGCACTTCTTCGATACCCCAGGACACTCTTAATTAGAAAGCGCCAAGGGTCTGCTTTCAACTATAAATGTTTCCTCACCCCAGCACTCACGAATCAACTGCTCCGCCACCGCCGAAGTAGCGTCGTCGTCGATCAAAGCAAAACAAGCACTTCCACTTCCGCTCACCAAACAAGAGAGACCAAGCTTTGTACGCAATTTCTCAAAAAGAACTCGGATTCCAAGATATTTATCGAACAAAACTTTCTCAAAACTATTAAAAAGTAAGTCATTGATCGGCCTATCAGATTCTATCCAATCAAGAAGTCTTGTTTCCATTTCTTTTCCAGAACTAAAATAAGCTGCATTTTTTGCCAAATGGCCATAAGCCACCGACGTAGAGATCTCGAACTCCGGTCGAAATAGTAGAATTCGTCGCCCGAGAATCCGATCAAGACAAGTATCCGGCACAACATCGATGCACTCTCCCCTTCCTCTCATAATTACAGGAGCTCTTCTCGGAAAGAGAGGGACATCGGAGCCAAGTGTTGCTGCTAGGTCATTGAGTTCCTGCCCGGTTAGAGGAAGCCCCCATAACCGATTAAGCCCAATTAAAGTCGAAGCCGCATCGCTACTACCGCCTCCCAGACCAGCTCCAATCGGTATCCTCTTTTCAAGACTCACCTTAACGGATCGCTTCAAACCGGTAGCTGCACGAAAGCTCTCCACAGCCTTGTAGACAAGGTTTTCTGAACCTATATTCAGCACCGGACAATCACAAGACCAGCAGTCGTCCTCTTCTTCACCCAGAAGTCGAAGAACTAAACGGTCTCCGAAATCAAGAGGCGTCGCAACGGAAAGAATTTCATGGAATCCATCATTCCGACCACCCAATACTGCCAGCAAAAGATTAACTTTTGCTGGACAGTGGATGGAAATCTCTTCCCTGCCATACATCTGAGTTTCCATTACGGTTTAATAAATGCGGAAATCGTCAGACCGTTTCCCTTGTTTACTCGGTAGCACTTGTCTAGATCAATTGAGCAACCCTATTTAACTAAAAACCACTACCTATAAGGTCTAAGAAATCATGAGGATCTATTGATGAAACCCTAACCCTGGAGCAAATCAATGCTTATAACGACTAGAAAGTAAATCTTCGAAATAAGACGACTTAACTTCAGAAGGAATAATAGGAATTGAACAAGAGTCGGATTAACTAGCAACTAATAGATCCGTAGCTATTAATCGGAAAATATAATCTGAGGCGCAATCTAATCTTGAAATCAATTTGTCGACGCAAATCTCGACAAATCCCACAACAGACGTTAAAAGTAGGAGTTCGCACAATAGCACTTAACACTATGTCCAACGCAGCCATACTACTTGCAGCCGGTAAGGGGAAAAGGATGGAGGGAAAGGTCGAAGATAAAATCTTTGCTCCGATCTCCGGAAAATCAGCATTTCTCCACTCACTGCAAGCATTCAGAAAAAGTGGAATCGTCGAACAAATTACCATCGTCTATCGTGATGATTTTCAACGCCAGAAAATTGAAGAACACATATTGAATGCTAATCTTCATTTAAGCGATATTACCTGGTCTAAGGGAGGCAGGGAACGACAAGATTCAGTCTACAACGGTTTACAATCTACTGACCACCGGATTGAATTGGTGTTTATCCACGACTGTGCCCGTCCTATGATCACTAGTGAATTAATTCGAGCCCTTGCTGATAAGGCTGCGCGTGATGGAGCCGTCTGCCTGGCACATCGTGCCACAGACACATGGAAGCATGTTGATCCGATTAGTGACGATGGTGATTCCTCTTGCGAAATATCTCAGGAGCATCGGAGATCACCTACCCACATACCGAACACTATTCGTTGTTTGCTCTCAGACCTTAATCGAAACTCCCTTTGGGCAATGGAAACCCCTCAAGTGTTTGATCGAAAACTGATTATTGAAGCCTATGAGCTGATTCGAAATCGAAAGTTAACAGCGACCGATGACACCACTGCCTTTTCTTATCTAAACCGACCTATCACCCTGTTCGAAAATGATTCTCCAAACCCTAAGTTGACAACAATAGACGACCTCGAGTACATCGAATTTCTGGTCACAAAAAAACCCCATAATGTGGAGTAATGGAAGCGATAGAGGGTTTTTAGGGTGTTATGCTTAGTTTCGAAAGTTCGACACACACCATGAATCGAATATACAGGTGTTTTTTTCGTCCATAACAACTTTTCCTTCGATTGGTCCCAAGTATTCTAATAATACTGAGATTTACTCGACTAAGAGTTTCCTCAGGGCACATTGAAATTGACCATGCGCCCTGAAATCAGAAATTTGGATCTAAGTATTAGTTCACTTCCATACGAAAACTCCTCACGGTGTCCCAGAATATCCGCATAGGCCACGGCTACGACGTCCATTGTCTGATTGAAGGCCGCAATCTTATCCTAGGAGGGGTAACGATTCCTCACTCCAAAGGTCTAGATGGCCATTCCGATGCCGATTGCCTCACCCATGCTGTTGCCGATGCAATTCTTGGCGCTGCCTCGCTTCCCGACATCGGGACCTACTTCTCGAATACCGATCCAGCGAATAAGGACATGGATTCACAAGTGATTCTCCGGAATGTAAACTCGGAGGCCTCTACCCGCGGTCTCCGAGTTGTTAACATCGACTGCACAGTTATCGCACAAGAACCAAAAATTGCTTCTTATATCGGTCAGATGAAAATCATTCTCGGAAGGACGCTTGATATTCCCACAACCTGTATAGGGATTAAAGCAACCACTCATGAAGGACTCGACAGCCTGGGAAGGGGTGAGGGAATTGCGGCGCACGCGGTGGTTTTGTTGGCCGGACAGGAATGAGGTATAACTGGATCCGGGTTCGCAACTTACAATTTTTAGTTGAGCTTCCTGGATTGGAAGCGTCATGCTATCCAGATTTCCTGTTGGATTTACACATTTCGCCTCACCTAAACTGCTCTTTGCTGGCCAGGCGTTTAATCCACAAAGTCAACCAAGTTTACGATCAGATTACATTGCAGGTCAAATCCTCGATAAAGGAAAACCTAACGATTGTCGTAATCTTGGTCGGAAACTTAATTAATGCGCCGGACATCTGAACGAGGTCCCATCTCATCGATTAAGAGTAGGATGGAATTGGGAAAAATTTGAGAAAGTTTATAATCAAGAGGATCAGTATATTTATAACTTTTAGTTCCCAAAGAATCGCTTAATCTCAATCTTCGCATTTTCCCAGCTATCAGAAGCATGGGCGATATTTCGCATTCTATCAGTACCGAAGTCTCCCCGAATACTGCCTTTAGGAGCCACCGTTGAATCGGTTGGGCCAAGGAGTTCGCGAACTCTCTGAACCACATTTTTCCCCTCCAGAACCATTACGATAACCGGTTTCGAACTCATGAATCCAGTTATTTCCGGAAAAAAAGGGAGATGCCTGATATGAGAATAGTGATCACTAAGCAGTTCCTCAGTGAGCAACATTACCTTGCAATCTAGAATCGTGAAACCGTTCTCTTCAAACCGGCTTAACACATGACCTACCCTCTTTTGCTCAACGCAATCCGGTTTGAAAATAATCAATGTCTTTTCCATATCCAATCCCATTGTTCAATGTTTTCCAAAATCTGCAGTATTCTAATCGTGTGTAGACTCTACACACCGACTGACAAGCTAATAGTCTGAAATTTAGGCCCGATTTCTCTAATCGCCGGGTTTGAATTTTAGACTTGGGAGTTTTGCCCGATATTTGGAGTTGGAAAATCTATACCCGATCCGAAATAGCAGCCGTATATTGTCTCCGCAGCAACCTGCCGCAATCGGGTCGATAAATCTCAACCAGAATTCATGTCCCACTGATCAGTCAAGGAAATCACTCTAATTCGCGATGAACTTAGTAAACTCAATCCCTATTACATCCCTTAGACAAAGAACAGGAGATCCCAAATCGATCACAAATCCTTTTGCCGCAGAATCTCACCCCAGCAAAGAATATTCCAAACAGACCCTACTGCTTCAGCGAAGCAGGCTGATTCTGCTCGAAGGTAAGTTCGTCGGCTCCCGCACCAACCATAATCGGTTCATCCCTCTTTAATTCAGACCTCAAAATCGCTTCCGCAAGAGGATCCTCTAAATGCCTCTCAACTGCGCGGCGCAACGGCCGTGCACCATACTTTTCATCATATCCCTTTTCAATAAGAAAGTTTTTCGCTTCGTCTGAAATTTTAATCTCGATATCTTGCTCCTTCAAACGCTCCGATACTTTGCTAAGTTCGAGGTCAACAATAACGAGAAGATGGTCCCTCGTCAGAGACGGGAATACAACCAGCTCATTTATCCGATTGAGAAACTCTGGTTTAAAAGTCCGGTTCGTCTCCTCAAGGATTTTCTCCTTTGTCTTCTCGAAATCACCTTGCCCGTCTTCTTCCGTTTCAAATCCAAGACTACTCGATTTGTGTAGGATTCGAGCTCCCACATTGGAAGTCATAATAAGGATTGTGTTACGAAAATCAACAGTGCGTCCAAGGCTATCCGTCAGCCGACCATCCTCTAATACTTGAAGAAGTAATTGAACCACATCAGGATGTGCTTTCTCAATCTCGTCAAAAAGGACCACGCAATAAGGCTTGCGCCGCACCGTCTCCGTAAGTTGGCCACCTTCTTCATATCCAACATAACCGGGAGGAGATCCGATTAGTCGAGAAACCGTGAACTTCTCCATGTACTCCGACATGTCGAGTTGAACAATGGAATCTTGATCGCCAAAAATCTTCTCTGCCAAGATTTTTGCCAAATGGGACTTGCCGACCCCTGTCGGTCCTAAAAACATAAAAGACCCGATGGGCCGTCGGGGATCCTTCAAATCCGCCCTTGAACGCCTTAAGGCCTTCGCAATGACAGCCGTAGCCTCGTTCTGCCCAACCACTTCAGTCTGGAGTTCTTCCTCCAATTTAAGCAATTTCTCAGTCTCCTTCTGTTCCATACGGCTAAGCGGAATTCCAGTCCAACTGGAAACAATTTGATACATCTCATCTTCATCAACTGTTACCTTGGTTTCCTCGCGATTCCGCTTCCAATCTTCAAGAATCTCTTCCCTCTTGGCATGCAGCTGTTTTTCCTTATCCCGAAATTTTGCTGCCTCCTCAAAATGTTGCTTGCTGATCGCCTCCTCCTTTTTGGAACAGACTTCATCAATTTCCCGAGCTAAGTTTTCTACTTCCGGTGGACGGTTCAAAGAATCAATGCGAGCGCGAGCACCGGATTCATCTAGAACGTCAATCGCCTTGTCAGGCAAATACCGACCTGTAATGTAGCGGTCAGAGAATTTAGCCGCCGCCTCGATAGCCTTATCAGTATAAATAACTTTGTGGTAGTCCTCATACTTAGGACGGATTCCATTTAGGATCTTGATCGTGTCTTCCACTGAAGGGGCTTCCACTAGTACACTCTGAAACCTCCGATCCAATGCACTATCTTTCTCAATGTACTTTCTGTATTCTGAAAGGGTTGTAGCACCTACACACTGTAGCTCACCCCGGGAAAGAGCTGGCTTGAAGATGTTGGAAGCGTCCATCGCTCCTTCCGCTGCTCCAGCTCCCACGATCGTGTGTAGTTCATCGATAAAGATTATGACATTCTTGGCACGCCGAATTTCATCCATAACCGCCTTAATACGTTCTTCAAACTGCCCGCGGTACTTCGTTCCAGCTACCATAAGTGCAAGATCCAAGGTAATGACTCGCTTGTCTGCCAATATTTCCGGGACAATGCCGGATCCAATCTCCTGAGCAAGCCCCTCAACAATTGCAGTTTTACCCACCCCTGCCTCGCCAATTAAAACTGGATTATTCTTTGTCCGACGGCAGAGTATCTGAACAACTCGACGAATCTCTTCCTTACGTCCAATCACTGGATCCAGCTCATTGTTTCGTGCGAGTTCGGTCAAATCCCTACCGAAGGCCTTAAGAGCCGGCATCTTCAACTCTTTTTTCTCTTCCGACCCCATACTAGAAGTTGAAGAGACAGCTTCTTCAGCTTCATTAACAAAATTTGGATCAAGCTCACTCAGAACCTCGTTCCGACAGCGTTCAATATCAACGTCCAGACTCTGCAATACTCTCGCCGCAACACCTTCGCCTTCCCTCAGTAAACCTAGGAGAATATGCTCCGTCCCAACATAGCTGTGATTCAGTGCCCTGGCTTCTTTCCCTGACAAAGCCAGCACTTTCTTCACCCTTGGTGTATAGGGAATATTTCCTGTTGGCTTGGATTCTGGACCCGTACCCACCTGTTTTTCCACAGCTGTTCTAACAGTTTCCAGATCGAGACCCATTTTCTGCAGCACGTTAACAGCAACGCCCTGGCCCAGGTTAATGAGCCCTAGAAGCAAATGTTCCGTTCCAACATAATTGTGGTGGAAACGATCGGCCTCCTTACGGGCCAACGCCAACACTTGCTGAGCTCGAGGAGTGAAATTATTCATCGGTTCCATCGCCATCGCGTACTACCTCTCCAGAATTAGAAGGGATTATAAAATCTTGTGAGCATTGTCAAAGTTAAGAAGAGTTAAATCGGAAAATTGTTCCCGCACCATGGTAGATCGAAACACATCGCGCTCATCGGGCTCAATAATCCGCTTGGCTTGGTACTGAATATGCCCAGGTTGCGATACAATTAGGAGTCTATCGATTACCTGGCGCCATTCCTCGCCAACCACATTTAAATCAACCGCAAACCGAAGCAGTGAAAGAAGTTTCAGGGCCTCATCAGAACTCAAAACTCTACCAAATTTGAGAATCCCATAGGCACGCCCTATCTTATCGAAAATCTTCGAAGGATCAGTCTTTAACAACTTTTGCCTCGCATTATGCTCCTGCTCGATAATCGAGGAAAGCACATTAGTGAGTCGTTTAATTATCTCTCCCTCGCTCTCCCCAAGAGTCTGTTGATTAGATATCTGGAATATACTTCCGGCCGCCTCCGAACCTTCCCCTGATTGACCTCGTACCGCTATACCCAGTTGGTTCACAGCCCTAACCACTTTCTCCATTTGATTACCAAAAGTCAGGGCTGGAAGATGCATCATTGCCGAAGCTCTTAAACCCGTCCCCACATTGCTTGGGCAAGCTGTCAGGTATCCGAGATCGGAAGAAAAGGCGTAGTTCAGGTTCTCTTCTATAGAACTATCGAGAGCATTTATAGTCCGCCAAATCCTCTTAAAATTGAAGCCCGCCCGGACCTGTTGAATGCGCAAATGATCCTCCTCGTTAACCATTATGGAATACGACTGATCTTTGCTGATAAAAACCCCTGCATTCTCTTTGGAACCCATTAATTCGCGACTGATAAGATGCCGTTCCATTAGTATTTGCTTCTCTAGATCATCAAGCTCATCGATCGTAAACCGTGTACCTCTCTTCATCTGCGACAACCCTTCGATGGCATCAAAACAGTAGGTCAAAATTTCACGACGGTGGGACTCTTTGGCCCACCCGGGAAAAGGATAGCTTTCGAGATTGCGGGCTAGACGTACTCGAGAACTCAATACCACCGGGCAATTCGACTTGGCCCCATGGGTTAGCTCAGCTTTTGCCTTTAGAATAGGTTCAACTCGCATTGTTCAAGTCTCAGCCGTCTGGGAAGTCGATTCCCTAAGATGATGAAGTTTATCCCGAATCTCAGCTGCATCTTCGTATCGCTCTTCCTCTACAGCCGTTTTCAGACTCGTCTCTAGATCAACAAGAAACTTATTCCTAGAAACTCTTTCAATGGCCCTCCGAGGTACTTTCCCGTGATGGACATCCCCCTTGTGCATATTATCGAGCATGGGAAGGATTAAATCTCCCAAATGGGTGTAGCAATCAGGACATCCAAGCCGCCCATGCTTCTTAAGATCGCTTGGCGAAAGACCACATGTCTGACAAAGCGGACCCTCCTGCTCAGCCTTGTTTTCCGTCACCAAGCCAGATTTTGAGAACATGTCCTCAAGAGAAAACCCCTCAGGATCTGTCACCCCCTTATCTCGAGCACAATCCTCACAAAGATGTACCTTGTGAATCTTATTACTGATAATTTGTGTTAGGTGCACCGTCGCAGACCTGTCACAAAGCTGGCACTGTAAGGAGTCTCCCATGATATAGAGGATAAATCAACTTCGGCTCTCTGATAAAGCCAACAATAAAATTGAAAATTAAGTCGTTTTGCTCATCTACCTCAACCCCATCCTAGCAAATCATATGCCAATATTCTAAGTGGTATTGATCACCGAAAGTGAAATCAAGGAAACCATAACAATCCTCCGTCTCCTATCTAACAGTTGGCCATACAGCAAAACTGAACCTCCGCAGTTAGCATCACTCAAATAGACAGGTGAGAACGAACTATTAATGAATATTCGCACCGAAAGACCCTACTCTTATGAGAATCCAGCAGCAAGTTTTTCTCCCTTTCGAAACACTCGATCCCCCGTGGGATACTTATTCTCATAACGGGCACTATTCTACTAGATCAGACGATCTAGGGTTCCTAGAGAATCGTTCCTTCTAGAGAGAGCTTTTCGTGAAACGCACTCATAAGTTGCTGGGTAAGAATACCCGGACGTCCACTACCAATCTTCCTTCCATCGATTTCAGTGACTGGGATGATTTCGGCAGCAGTTCCTGTCAAAAAACACTCATCTGCAATCCAAAGGTCATATCGAGTCAATTCACTCTCGGTAAGATCCAATCCCTTCTCCTGTGCGATTGCGAACGTAACATCTCTTGTAATTCCTTTAAGGGCTCCAGCACTGGTCGGAGGCGTTAAAATATCCCTTCCCTTCACTATGTAGATGTTGTCACCAGTACACTCAGCTACGTATCCTTGATCATTCAACATGAGGGCTTCCATATAACCCTGGTTTATTGCTTCTAGCTTTGCCAAAATATTGTTAAGGTAATTCAATGACTTGATCATTGGAGGCAAAGCGGCCGGATTTACCCTTCGTGTCGGCACGGTAATGATCTTTAGACCCTCTGTGTAGTAATCTTCTGGATAGAGCTGAATAGTTCCTGCAATCACAATCAGCTGTGGATCTTCGCAGACCTTTGGGTTTAAACCAAGAGTTCCCCGACCCCGTGTGGCGCACAGGCGGACGTAACCGTCTATTATATTGTTAGCTCGGCAGGTTTCACAGACTGCATCAGAGATCTCCCTCCGCGACCAAGGCATATCGAACATTATTGCCTTAGCCGAATACTCTAACCGTTCCAAGTGCTCCTCCAGCTTAAAAACACACTTATTATAGACTCGAATTCCCTCGAATATCCCATCCCCGTACAAGAATCCATGATCGAAAACCGAAATTTTCGCATCCGCTTCTTCAACTAATTCACCTGTAATATAGATTTTCATCAATTTTCCCTCGAAGGAACAAAAACCCTCAAGGCAGTACTCTCATTTGAACCAGTGAATGGTTCATAAATCGAAGGGAATCGTCAATCGCGAATCGAGCAGTTAAGGTTCCGATTAGCGTTGTACCCATATGTTACCCAACCGGAATACCTGTACGACAATCCCCACCACGTATATTTCATCCGTATTGGTTGACATACGTACAGTTCTCGGGATCCATTAGATTCTTCCTAAAATGACAGTCTATATTGTGCAAATCCAACCCTCTCGTTCCTTTAGTTTGGGCGTTAAACCAACTTAGATCTGAATCTTAAATTGTGAATCCAACCCCCATCGGTATTATAGGTTGCGGGAAGATTAGCCGCGCTTATATGCATTTCTGTCGAGATTTTGTGGGCCTTGAGGTCATAGCCTGTGCCGATCTCGATCCGGAAGAAGCGAAACAGTTGGCAGAGGAATTTTCCATCCCTAAGGTCTGTTTGGTTAATGAACTTCTTTCTAATCCCGACATCGAGATCGTCCTTAATCTGACTATTCCTGCAGCCCACGCAGCGATAAACCGACAGGCCCTTGAACACAACAAACACGCCTACTGCGAAAAACCCTTTGGACTTAATCGGGAGGAAGGGAAGGAAGTTCTTAAACTCGCTCAGGCAAAAGGCCTTCGTGTAGGCTGTGCTCCAGACACAGTCTACGGACCAGGAACTCAAACCTGTCGAAAACTGATTGACCAGGGAACAATCGGAGTACCCACAGCCGCAACCGCCTTCTGTTGTGGATCCGGGCACGAGAGCTGGCACCCGAACCCCGCCTTCTACTACAAACCGGGAGGTGGTCCCCTTTTCGATATGGGACCATACTATCTTACATCTCTTGCTGTTCTGCTGGGGCCCGCTACATCGGTAGCTGCAAAAACAAAAAAGACGTTTGCCGAAAGAATCGCAACCAGCGAACAGAGTAACGGTCTCGCAATTGCAGTGGAAACACCGACTCATCTAGCAGGAATTATCGAGTATGATAACGCGACCATCGCTACTACTACCTTCAGCTTCGACACCATGGGCTCAACTAGTCTTCCCTTTATCGAGATCTATGGAACGGAAGGAACCCTATCGGTTCCCAACCCTAACCGATTCGACGGTCCTGTTATGATCCGGAAAAGAGACGAAAAGAGTTGGAACAACATCCCCCTCACTCACTCACACTCGATGGGCCGTGGATTCGGACTCGCCGACATGGCCCACTCCATTCGCACTGGTCGTCCCCACCGCGCCAATGGAGAACTTGCGCTCCACATCCTTGACCTCATGCAGTCCTTCCACGAGTCCCAAACCTCTGGACAACATATCCAACTAACTACTACCTGCCAACGGCCTTCAATGATCCCGATAGACCTGAAGCTCGGATGCATTGACTGAAGGTTTAGCCTCAACCATTCCTTAAGCTGGGCGAGCCACCGTATTCAAAATCTACACCCCGTTAACCTGATACCCTAGCGCTAACTCTCTCCTTGCTTTTTCCTAAATCCCGGTAATCTTATGTTCTGCCCATGGTTCTTTAGAAAGTTACGGACAGATTAGTTCTTTGCAGTACCACGATAACAGTCTCCCCGAATCTATTCGTCATATCCGTCGACATGATTCCTGTCAATTCGACCTCAGATTTAAATCCGGTAGCTCATTTATGAAGGCAATTGGATTTAAATCTGGGGGTGTTCCGGAATTCGACCTCGAGTGGGAGTGACTGGCGGCAGGCCGGAGATGATGGCTCGGCTTCGTTATCAAAGCCATCAAATTAAATAAACGGCAACGAAGAGTTAGCCCTTGCTGCCTAATTAAGGCGGCACGTCTTCTCTCTGACACCTGCTAGGAAAAGAAGACGACGACAGCAGGTATAGCTCAATCCGAGAGCCCGGGGTTTGAGCCGTAAATTTACCGGACTCTGGCCCAAAGGTAGCGCGCTGATTCGCGCCCCGAAGGCGAGATCAAATAGTCAGACAAGCCTGTAGATGCCTTTTACAAAAACTCAAGGGACGCGGGTTCGACTCCCGCCACCTCCACCACTTGAAATGCAATGAAGTTATTAAAAAGATCCTTATTACTGGTAGATGAACCCTAACCCGGCCAAAATTTCCGTGAACGACATCGTCTTGGACGTTCCTGATCGGCCGATCGCCGTGATTTGTATTGATGGTTGCGCAGATGAATATCTCAGCGTGTCAATGGCTCAGGATCGCATGCCTCATCTGCAGAGGATGGCCGCAGAAGGCTATCGTGGCATGGTACGAGCGGCTTTGCCTTCATTCACCAACGTGAACAACTGCGCGATCGTGACTGGCACACCCCCTAATCAGACAGGAATCGCGGGAAACTATATTCTCGACCCGGAAACTGGGGAAGAGGTCATGACCAACTCGAGCAAGTTTCTCCGGAACGAATCGATTCTAGCCGCGGCATCGCAAGCGGGGCGCAAGGTGGCAATGGTGACCGCCAAAGATAAGCTTCGCGAGTTGCTCTCCAAAAACATGGACGGGATCGCCTTCAGCGCCGAGAAAGCTGACGAGGTCACAGAAAAAGTGAACGGAATCTTGGATGCCGTCGTCCGGATCGGCCCGACGCCACCGATTTATTCCGCCGAAGCAAGCCTTTATGTACTTCGAGCTGGAGTCAAATTACTCCAACAGGGCCGGGCAGATTTTCTTTACCTGTCACTGACCGATTATATGCAGCACAAGTTTCCGCCCGAGGCGCCTGAGTCACTGGACTTCTATGCTGCTATCGATGAAGAAATTGGACGGCTCATCGAACTGGGCGCGATCGTCGGGGCAACTGCGGATCACGGGATGAACGCCAAGTGCCGGGCGGATGGATCGATCAACGTGATATATCTGGAAACCGAGCTGGAGAAACAATTCGGTCCGGGTTATCGCGTCATCTGTCCGATCACCGATCCCTACGTTGTACATCATGGAGCATTGGGTGGAGCCGTGAATGTGTACCTTCCCAAAGGAGTCGAAGGTTCAGCGATTGGCCGTTGGATCTTCGATCTGCCAGGTGTCGCCGAGGTTCACGACCGGGAGGCAGCCGCCTCCAAGCTCGAACTTCCCGCCGATCGAATCGGTGACCTGTTCGTGATGTCCACCCGGGATGCGGTCATCGGCCGGACCCCGGAGCACCACGACTTGTCCAAGCTAGACGGGTCTCTCCGTTCTCACGGAGGACGCTACGAAGAAATGGTTCCGATGCTCCTATCCGAACCGCTGAACGACCGATATCAGGCCAAAGCCGCCGGGGACCCTCGCAATTTCGAGATCTTCGACTTTGTTTGCAACGGTACTCGACCCAATAACTAACTTCGCAAGATGTCTCTTGATCTGCCATCCTATATTTGTGGCGAAGCGATCACCACCGGTCGGAAATTCGATGTCTACTATCCATACGATGGCTCACTGAGCGGTACAGTATCAGTAATTGACCGATCCCATCTCGAAGATGCAATCACCGGGGCGCTGGATGGGTCCGGACCGTTATCGCGCTTCGAGCGATCTGAGATTCTCAACAATGTCAGGGAACTGTTAACCGATAAAGCTGAGCAGTTCGCTCATTTGATCCGGCTAGAATCGGGACTCTGCATGCGTGAGACACGTTACGAAGTTGGCCGGGCTCAAGACGTCCTTCAGTTCGCTGCCATCGAAGCGCTGAAGGACGACGGTCAGATTTTCTCCTGTGATATCTCGCCGCAGGGCAAATCCCGCAAGATTTTCACGCAACGCGACCCGCTGAACCTCGCAGCGGCGATCACCCCGTTTAATCACCCCTTAAACCAAGTGGCGCACAAGGTCGCTCCGGCGATCGCAGCGGGAACACCGATCATGGTGAAACCGTCCATCAAGACACCACTGACCGCGATCCGGTTCGCCGAATTGTTTTACGAAGCAGGATTACCAGGCTGGATGCTAAGTGTCTTTGCCGGTGAGATCGATGAGGTGGTAGAGCCGATGATCCGCGACGAGCGTGTGCAACTTGTAACCTTCACCGGCGGAACACCCGTCGGGAGACGGATTGCTTCCATCGCCGGTTACAAGAAGCTCTGTCTGGAGCTAGGGGGCAATTCCCCCTTAATCGTTCTCGAAGATGCCGATCTGGATTTAGCGGTCACACTGGCTGCCGAAGGATGTTACCGCAATAGTGGGCAGCGCTGCACGGCCGTTAAACGCTTGTTGATTCAAGAGCCCATTGTTGAGGAATTCACCCGACGGTTCGTAGATAAAACAGGTGAATACAAATGTGGCGATCCGGCCGACGAAGCCACCAGTATCGGCACGGTGATTGACGAAGAAGCCGCGCAACTCCTGGAACGCCGCGTTCAACAAGCGGTCGATGAAGGCGCCAAGCTGCTGATCGGAGGAAAACGGACCGGAACACTGATGGAGCCGACAATCATTGCCGATGTGCCACGGACTACTGAAATGGTGTGCGAAGAGTCCTTCGGGCCACTGGCTCCGATCCTCACCGTACGAGACCTGGATGATGCCATCGAACTGGCCAACAGCTCAAACTTCGGGCTTTCCTCCGGCGTGGTGACCAACGATTTGGCGGCGGCGACCAAGGCCATCCAATCTCTAAAAACGGGAACGGTAAATATCAATCAAGTACCGGGATACCGGATCGAGTTGTCGCCATTCGGCGGCATTAAAGATTCGGGGCTGGGGATCAAGGAAGGAATCATCGAAGCAATGAAGTTCATGACGACAGTAAAGACTTTTTCACTTCCTTGGTGAACATCGGCGATGCAGATAGAATCACAGATTCAAGATGTTCATTTTGGAGAAGGGGCGATTGCAAAAGTGTCGGCCATTCTCAACCAGTTAGGAGTACGGAAGGTCTTCCTCGTGGCGGACGAGCCTGCTTACGACGTGTCGGGAGCAGCAAATGAACTTGAAACCCTGTTTGCTGATTACGGCATAGACCGATTTTCGGGTTTTAAACCAAATCCTAAACTTGAGGACATTCAGCGCGGTATTCAGCAGTTTTGTGGATCGAATCCCGATGTCCTGATCGCGGTCGGTGGTGGTACAGCAATCGATCTGGCCAAGCTGATTGGTACTCTGGCCAATCATCAGGCTGATCCCCGAAAGATGATCACTGGCCTTTACAACATTGAAAAGAACGGACCACCTCTAATAGCCATTCCTACCAGTGCCGGAACTGGCAGCGAGGCTACACATTTCGCGGTGGCTTACGTCGATAGCCAGAAGTATTCGGTCGCTGATTCGCGTCTGCTTCCGAGTCATGTAGTAATTGATCCTCGGCTCACTCACAGCCTGCCGGCGGGCATCACCGCGGCCTCCGGTTTGGACGCCTTTTGTCAATCTGTAGAGTCGATCTGGGCAGTTGGAGCTACAGACGAATCGATTCGTTATGCATCGGAATCGGTTCACTTGGCACTGGCAAACCTCCTGCACTGCGTGCAGCATCCCACACCTGAAGCTCGTATGGCAATGTGTCGGGCGGCTTATTTGTCGGGCAAGGCCATTAACATCAGCAAAACGACGGCACCGCATGCCATTTCCTATGCGATCACGACTCGCTTTGGACTACCTCACGGACTGGCCGTGGCCCTGACCCTCGGAGAGATTCTCAAGTTCAATGCATCAGTTAGATCGACCGATTGCACTGACCCGAGAGGCGCTGGCCATGTACAAGCCCGCATCGCTTTTCTTCTTGAACTTCTGGATCAGCCGACCGCGGAGCGTGCCGCAGGGAGAATCCAATCGCTGATGGAATCGGTTGGCGCGCCTCTTCAGCTGCGCGATGCAGGCATCCTGGTCGAAGATGAATTCACATGGATCGCCGAACAGGTGAATGTGGAACGCCTGTCTAATAATCCGAGAAAGCTGGCCCATCGAGACATTGAAAAGATCCTCCAGAAGATTTCGTAGCGGACTCCACCATATTAGATATCGCACCTCTTTCCAAATAAAAGGGGGAAACGTCCTTACTGAAACCTCAGACAGTGGACGCGCCTGAGTGACCTGCACATACCCTCCGCGAAGTGTCCGGACCTCTGAGAACTACCAATCGAATAAGTGTCTTGCTTTCTGACGCCATTTGACTTCATCCTCATCATGATGAAAATCACCGGTTTAAAAATCTCATGCCATCCGGACCAGAATATAGGGCACTTTACCTACAGCTGAAACCCATACGTATATCCAAAGTTGTCTCCAATTGATCGGAGAATAGCATCGCCTGGGAGAGAGGGTACAGTATTATGAAAATCAGCAACATTGAGGTATTCAAGTTTAAAACCTGGACACGAAATCACCCATCCAAATGGGGCTACAGACAGTGGGGAAAGGAAATTGAATCCAGTGAGTCCATCACCAAGATTTCCACGGATGAGGGTATCGATGGCTATATGCTTGGTGGAACCCGGAACTATATCGAAGGTTCCGTGAAACGCATGCTGCTGGGTGAGGATCCGTTGGAACGAGAGAAACTCTGGAACTGGATGGATCAACTGGTCACCTTCGGGCTTAACAGCTTGCCGGAACGCGAAATGGGTGTTGTTGACTGCGCCCTTTGGGATCTCTTCGGCCGTATGGTCGGGTTACCGGTAAGCACGATTCTGGGTGGCGCCAGAAAAAAGGTTAAGGCCTATGCCAGTACTTTTCCCAATATGGGACGCCCAGAAGACTATGCAGCCCATGCGAAAATATGCAAGGACCAGGGATACAAAGCATATAAGGTACACGCCTATATCTGCTGGAACCCACATACCTGGGAACCAGCACCACAGGTTCCCGGCTTTCCGAAAGAGGACGTGGAAGTATGTGCTGCAGTCCGTGAAGCCGTTGGAGACGATATGGTCCTGATGCTGGACCCATTCGGTGTTTATACACTCGAACAGTCACTCTGGGTTGGCCGTGAACTGCAGAAGCTTGGTTACTACTGGCTGGAACACCCGATGGTAGAAACTCGGATTGAGGCCTACAGGCGACTGACAAACGAACTGGACATAGCCGTTTTGTCACCAGAACACGTACCCGGCGGGGTATTCTCCCGAGCTGAATGGGTAATTCAAGGAGCTTCTGATATGCTTCGAATCGACCACAATTACGGAGGCATCACCGGTTCCCTCAAGCTGGTCAATGTAGCTCAGGCCTACGGCATCCAATGCGAAATGCATGGTGGAGGGTGCGCCAATAGCCAGATACTCGGCGCCACCACAGAAGCCACCTGCGAGTATTTTGAACGTGGATTACTCCGTCCCGATTTCGACTATGAAACGCCTCCCCCTTATTTGAACTCTATCGTGGATCCTTTGGACGATAAAGGAAACGTGATCCTGTCCCAACAACCCGGTCTCGGCCTAGATCTCAACTGGGACTACATCAATGATAATCTGATCAAGGAGTCCTAAGAGATCTGTAATTCCCAGTATTATTTACCGGACATTGGATTCTACTATAGAACACACCGTCGAATGCATGGGATTGGGGGCCGGTTCTGCTGATAGGTAATTCCGATAACCCTGCAGGGTTATCGGCGTGACAAACTTCAGAAATCTGGTTCGGAGTCAAAGCTTCCCTTCCGACTCTCCCACCAAATTAAACAAAATTACTGCGGACCACGCTCGATTTCTAGTTCGTCTACTCGTGTCTGGTTTTCAGCAGTCCTCTGAGGGGCAGGGCCCCAGGTGTCGATCAGGCTCTTACCCGGTGTGTCGCTAACCCGGATCGATGCATCGGAGCGGTCACGAACATTTGTTTTCAGCCTCGTCCCGATTCCTGGGTTCTCTGAGGCATGAAGAAAACCTTCCCTGATATCGAGATTGGGATCCACAAACTTACCGTACCAGCCTTTGAAATTAGCAGGGACATGCTCCTGCATCATAGCGTTTGTTGAGCAATAGCAAATGTGCGAACAAGCAAAGATGTTGACAGGGCCGGAAGCATCGTGTGGCGCGAACGGAACCTGGTGAGCAGATGCCAGAATCACTATTTTGTAAGTTTCGGATATTCCTCCTGTCCAAATTAGATCTGGCATAACGATACGGGCCGACCCATTCTCGATAAAATGCCGTAGTTGCCAGCGTGTAAGAAGACGCTCAGAGATACAAACTGGAGCTTCTGTAGCAGCCTGAAGCCTGGAGAGCGCCTCTGGATTAAGGAGCGGCATCAGGTCTTCCTGCCACATCATTTCGTAAGGGTCCATTGCTTGAGCGATGCGAATGGCCACCGGAAGAGCCCACTTTCCATGAGCATCATTAGCGATCTGCATGTCCGTTCCCATCGAATCCCGAATTTCACGGATCGGCTTGAGCGAAAGGTCGAGTTCCTTAGGAGACAGAAACTGCCCATCCGAGGCAATTGCGAGGGGAATAGTGGGACCACCCTTCATTGCGACAATGCCCTCATCCAACAGTGCCCTAGCGAGATCTGCTGCTCCCTCATAGGGCATGCCCGTCGCATACACCCGGATTTTCTTTCGAACCGCACCGCCCAGAAGCTCATAAATAGGAAGTCCAGCAACCTGTCCCTTGAGATCCCAGAGGGCGATGTCTATGGCTGAGATTGCGCGCATCTCCGCTCCCCCATAGCCAGCGTGATCGGAAAGCCGGAACATTGCTTCCCAGTGACGTTCAATGGAAGCCGGATCGCGGCCGATCACCAATGGACCAAACCAGTCGTGGATTGCCGTTTCAACAACCGTTGGCGCATACCAGGTCTCTCCAAGACCAATGAGCCCAGTATCAGTATGTAATTGAACCCAAATAATGTGTGGTTGCTCAGCTACCCTTATGGTCTCGATCTTGGTAACTTTCATGATGGTTGGATTTGTTTAACCGTTTTCCAGGAAAATGCGCACTCTAAATAGGGTCCGACCGCCTGGCTAAGTCGTGTGCAATGGTAGGGTCACGCCAACACACGTCAAGGATGTCTGGGAGTCGGATTGTGATGCCCTGAGGGCTAAGGAGCTAGAGGAAAAAACATCCCGAATTACCATTATTGAACTGTAACATCTTAAGTAGACTTTGAGCAAATATCTTCGGACAAATAGGTTCAATCCGCTAATATCCTTTCGGTAAAGCTCAAAGAATTAATTACGAGATCTGTTTGGTCTCACCATCCATTAAGGCCATTCCCGCCATCTCTAACATATCAACAATTTTGTTAATTCCCTGCCAAAAGGTACCAATTCATCTTGCGGGGATCGGATCAGTAAAATTATGGTCAAAAAGGGTGGATCTTTAAAGATTTGCTTCTGCTAACAAAAGGGATTATATTCTCAAAATTGTAGTTTAGCCGCATTTTAGAACCAGATACCTTGAAAGGGGTTATGCCTAGGAATCGAGAATCCAAAACAAGCTCGATAGATCTCTATGCACTCGCTCCGGAATCTGTGAGGGATCCCCCGAGGGATTTCAAAGAGCGGCTCCGATTTCTAGGTCCTAGTCTGATTTTGGTCGGTGGCATTGTTGGTTCCGGTGAGATCATCTTGACCACTAGCCTCGGAGCCTTAGTCGGCTTCTCTATGCTCTGGTTTGTACTTCTGAGTTGTTGGAGTAAAAACATAATCCAGTCCGAACTAGCTCGCTACTCCGTTTCGACAGGAGAACCCTTTCTCCACGCTTTTAATCGCCTGCCTGGAAAAATTCTCGCCTTTGGAGGTAAAAGAGTCTCCTGGTATATCTATTTCTGGCTTCTGTTGATTATCCCGGGAGTATTCCTCGCTGGGGGAGGGATCTACGGTGGAGCGGGCCAAGTCATCCACGCTGCCATTCCTGCAATCGGCTCTGAGTGGTGGACAATAGGCCTAGCGGTTCTCTCTTCGATTATCATCTGTACTGGTAGTTACAAGGGAATCGAACGATTACTGACCGTGATGGTCATCTCTTTCACCATTGTTACATTGATCTGTGCCGTACTCTTGCAGACAACGGAATATGCTATCACATGGGATGAGGTTCAAGGGGGGCTAACATTTTCTTTTCCTGTATTCGCAATACTGGTTGCTCTTGGAATGTATGGCGCAACCGGAGTCGGAACAGCGGATCAGATTTTCTATACCTACTGGTGCGTGGAGAAAGGATATGCACGTTTTACCGGACCAGTTAACGATTCAAAAGACTGGGTAAAAAGAGCTAGAGGATGGATAAAGGTAATGCATTTGGATGTAATACTCTCTCTGATCCTACTGACATTTGCGACGATCCCATTTTACATGCTTGGCGCAGGGATTCTCCACCAACTTGGCCAACAACCTGATGGACTTGAGACTATATCAGTGATTTCTAGTATTTACACTCGGATACTAGGAGGATGGGCCTTCTGGTTATTCATGGCAGGGGCCTTTATTGTCCTGTTTTCCACCTGCATATCCGGACTGGGGGGCGGTGCCCGAACATTTGCTGACGGATTGGCCGTCTTAGGCCTAATGGAACGCAATGACTACACCCTGAGAATCCAAGTTCTCAGAGGCTATGCCATTGTAACACCACTGGTACAAGCGCTGAGCTACTATATCTTCCAAAATCCAGTTTGGATGCTGACTGTTGGGATGGCAATCGGTGTCATTCAATTCCCCATCATCGCTGCTGGTACGATCTACTTGCGATATAAGTTTCTCGATCAACGCATTGCCCCCTCTCGGTTGACTAACATCGCTCTCTGGATGAGTTTTTTCATTATGTTGGGACTTGCCGTCTGGATCCTGTACCTAAGCTATCCAGTCAAAACCACGGCATAAGATTATCCCCTCCTCAGATCCCTGTACGATCCTAACTGAAACGGAATTCTCAAAGGATTAAAGCTGCACTGTGAGCAGGGGAGACAAGACTCATATTCATATCGGTGCAGCTTGCCCTATTTCCAACGGATCGAATTCTATTAATAAGATAGTATGTATTTCGATTGTATCTCAGCCTAGCCGACAAGTCTCTTCGTTCTAATCCCTAAATCTTACAGCTATCTTACACAGTGTCTCGCAACTTTTCCCGCAATATATTTGCCATATAAAATATCTCTGTCTTCCCTAAAAAAATCGATTATTTACCTATCATCTACCGCGGAACCCTAAATGAAGATTACCGATATTAAACTTATTACGCTTGAAGATCCCAACCAGAAAGAGAGTTACGCGAAAATGTACGAGGTGCCCAACCTCCGGCGTATTCAGTATACACACGGCAGTCAGATGCAACCTTCGGACAAGAATCTGCAACAGCAATTTCTCAAGGTTATGACCGACGAGGGAATTGATGGGATGTGTACCTGCACCTTAGAACCTAAGCAAGTGGATGTCCTACGCACCCACGCTTTGGGAGAGAACCCACTCCATCGCGAACGGCTCTACCAAATGTTTCACAAAGGCACCCGATGGTGCTACCAGCGGCCTGGCTGGTTCGGAGATTTCGATAATTGCCTGTGGGATATTGCAGGGAAAACCGCAGGCCTCCCAGTTTATGACCTAATCGGCAAGGTACGTAACAAGTTTCCCGTATACATAACCAGTGGGAACAGTCCTCTCGAGGTATATTTAGAAGTGATAGAAGAAGCACAAAGCTTTGGAGTTGAGGCTTACAAGTTTCATACTTATAAGGGGGGCAAAGCCGACATTGAGCTCTTTCACGAGGTCCGCCGTCAAATCGGACCCGATTATCTACTTATCAACGATCCTGTATGCTCTTACACCCTTGAGGAAGCGATCCAAGTCGGCCACGTCATGGAGGAACTCAACTTTCTGTGGCTTGAAGAACCCATGCACGAATACAAGCAACATCAATATCAAAAATTGTGCCGTGAACTGACCATGCCGGTAATGGGAAATGAGACGTTGATGAGTGACATCGGTATCTCTACACAGTGGCTTATCTCAGGAGCAACAGATCTGCTCCGAGCCAATGCTCGATTTGGGACAACACAGGTTTTAAAGATGGCTCACTTCGCAGAATTATATGATACCAATATCGAGATGAATGCAGAAGGAGGCCTCTTCGGTCTTGTCCACGTGCATCTGGGTTGCTGTATCGACAATACAGGTTACTACGAGGCAGGCAGTAGCACACTCAAGGGTAGCGAGAGATTTGGAATGATCAACAAACCGATTATTTCCCACGGCCATCTCATCCCACCAGACGGTCCGGGCTGGGGGGCAGAATGGGATTGGGACCAATTCGATAAGATGACGGTTGACGTGTATTAATCTAGAGATTCCTTGGAGCCCGACCGTAATTGCCAGTTCAGTTCCTAGATATAGTGACCCTAAAAAGAACCATCCTTCTAAACGCGTGCAAAGCTCATGCTCCCGATTAAATACTTTTTTAGCTCGCCAGATTTTAGACTGCTCATTTTGTTATGAATTACTATGCTGAACCAGGAAAGTTCGGATTTCCCTTTGAAATTGCATCTGAACCTGACCTGTTGAATTCTGGAATCGTGTCTACAATCGAAGCCCCAATTCCAGTTACTTTGTAATGTTTTTTGCACAAAAATATTAGTCACAGAGTGGAATGCTATGAAAGAAACACGCCCCAATACCTCTCACTCGATTACCGAAGAAACATTGGAAATGTCCACCAATGAGAAGTACCTCTTTGACCTGCTTGGATTCTTGATCGTACCGGATGTGTTGAGTGCAAAAGACCTGGAGACGGCAAATGCAGCCATCGATTCCCTGGAACTAGAGCAGAGCCCTGAATATTTTAAGGACTCAAAGGCCTTGAAGGGAGAAAACAAATCAACGCGATTGGGAGCAACCACGGGCCTTCTCGAACTGCCCAAGCCATTCTGTGATCCGTTCAGAGAAATGCTTGCTCATCCCAAGACCATTCCCCACTTGAACACCATTCTTGGAGAAGGTTGGCGACTAGATCACGGTCCGGGGCTGATTGCCATGGATAAGGGATGCTCTGGTGGCAAGTTGCACGGCAATTTTGACAACGCTCCTTATTTTTACCGAGAAGGTAGGATTTTCACTGGGCTTTGTGTTATCGAATACCTGCTAGCCGATGAAGGTCATGGCGACGGTGGCCTATGCGTTGTCGCTGGAAGTCACAAGGCCAACATATCGTGCCCGAATGAGATGCTCAGATGGGAGCTTTACCAGGAGTACGTAACCGAAATTAATGCTAAAGCCGGAGATGCTATCATTTTCAGTGAGGCTTGCACTCACGGAACACTCCCTTGGACCGGAGACCACCAACGCCGGGCAATCCTCTATAAATATAACACCGGTCATATGTCATGGGGAGGAGGGGGCATCCGCGGTGACTCAGTTCCCAGTTACTGGGATGAGCTGACGGAACCACAAAAAGCCGCCCTGCTGCTCCCTTCACACCATTCCAGACGGCCAAAGTCTAGCAACGGCTATCGCGGTCTGGCCGAAATTGTACCTGTTGATATATTAGGGTCATTTTAAGAGCTCTACCTGGAAACGACATCTTCCTTTTTTATCTTCTCGCTTCCCTACGAAGCATCCTCGGCTTCTCTCGCCCTTCGTTTCTATTTCTCACTTTAGGCCGGCTATAACCGGGTGCCTCTCTGCTCCACCTAGGAATTCTAGGCTTGTTTATTTTTTCGTTTTCAACTTTTCCCCGAATGCTGTCCTGAGCTCTAGAAAAGGATTTATCCTGATTTTTCTTACTCTTACTTAAAGGATTAAACTGTTGGTTTTGATCCCGGATTCCCCGTCTTACCTTAGTTCCATTCTTCGTTGGACTGGAAGGTTGTCTACTATACTTAGCGTCTCCCTTATCCCACCGAAACATGCGGGGCTTTCCGGGGGTAGTTAATTCGGGATCTTGCCGACTCCTTGTCTCAGACCGGATCAAAGATTCTTTTTTAGTGGTGGTTTCACTCTTCCCCCGCCAATCGACTCTCCTTTTTTTCAATCGATCCTCTTTTGAATTTCTCCTCTGCCGTTTCAGTTCCTCCTTATACTTCCTTTCCATTTTTTTCTTGGCGGAAGAGTCATGGGATGGAATATCCGAAACTCCCCACCTAAACACACGAGCTTTCCGTTTAGATTTGGGATCAGATTGTTGCACCGTTTGTCCATTGCCGCCAGCGGCATTCCATATCCCGTAAGGCGAGGAACCCATTCGCAAAGAAGGTTCTTCCCGTTCTATCCATCCAACCCAAATCTCTTTACTAAGAACTTGGTCAGCATCAAGCCTACCCAGAAACATGAGCAAACCCAACAACATGTAATATCTTCCCACTAAGAATACGTTTCTCATTTTTCCCATTCCAATCCCTGGCATTCGAGTCATCGTACTAAAAACAAACAGTTTCTACGTCTATTCGGACCCCACACAACATTGGTAGTTCCATTCTAGCCATTCGACAGGTTTACTATTACTTTTTTAGTGTAGTCGTAAAAAAGGTTTGAGGAACCTGAATCTATTGCAGACGACTCAATCCCACAATCTGCACCAAGGATCATGGCAAAATTGCTACGGCCCGCCCCGGGCCACCATGATTTTTTTCAATTTTTGGATTCAGAAAAATAAAAAATCCACCCTTCGGTGGCAGTTGACCAATTCCAATTAGAAACTCAGTAAGAATCATATCATTGTTGGAAGCAATCCAGTGAACGAATGTCGCGCCCTCCGGATCGACCGATCCCATATCAGGTGTGTCGATACCAACGTGTCGAACGCCTTTCCGAGCCAAATAAAGAATTGTATCGGGAGTGGGCGCGGGCCATCCTTCCGTTAGACCGTCAAGGGGCGCCTTCACGCACCGGTCAGGCCGGCCACGATCAAATGTGGTAAAGTGGACATCATTGTGACCGGTGTGGAAAAGAACTATATGCCCCGCCTCAATTTGACCGTATTTGCTTTCGTGAGCCTGGATATCACTGACAGTGATTTTAGGCGAAGCAGGCCAATTTTTAATTTGGGTGGCACCTAACAAGTGCTGAACATTGACGACACGTGCAGGCCCCATCATATGATGAACTGGGATTTTTTCTGAAGTTAGATCGGTGGTCTTGAGAGGCCCGTAAAGGGATTCAAATTTCTTCCTCCACGATTTCGTTCGTGAATCGTAGAGGTCGAAATCGAAGCCCAAAGGCGGACCATAATGCGCTGGCGGATCGATGTGGGTTCCTGTACGTGAGTCCATAAAGTGGGTGTTAACCCAGTACGGTCCAAAGGGGCCAGTAAAGGTGTTAACAGGTTCAACCAAGTGGTAGGGAAATGC
Organism: Candidatus Moanabacter tarae; assembly: GCA_003226295.1. Lineage (NCBI taxonomy): Bacteria > Pseudomonadati > Verrucomicrobiota > Opitutia > Puniceicoccales > Candidatus Moanibacter > Candidatus Moanibacter tarae. Next base: position 1,456,618 of record CP029803.1, read on the forward strand.
AAAATCCCCTAAGCCCCTTCCCGGCCAAGAAACTGGATGCTCCATGGAAAGGATGACCGAAAGATCCACCACTCGATGAGCCCGCACGGCTTTCATCAATTCTCCCGCCAATTTTGTGTCAGTTATAGCAACAGCCCGGGTTTCGACAGTGGGTGAGTTCCTGTGTTTAACCGGCAACGCGATGTAAAGGGATCCGTTGGGAACCCGATCGAGGTTGATCAATCCTTCAGTGTGAGATGCCCCGTGCTTGAAATGCCCAAGATGACTCTCCAGTGCGAGTGGATTTTGGAACATTCCTGCGGGACCAGGTTGCGAGTAAATTCCCTCACCAAGGCCCCCCATACTCGGACTGTCAATACCCATGATCCACGCTCCACTACCACCTACATAGTCAGCTGCATCAAAATCAGGAGCTGGCCAACCTGGAGCCTCTCCTGCCACAGGATCGATAATTAGACGGCTTCCTTCAGGCATAGATGCGTCATATTTGTCATTGTAGCCGCTCCAATAAAGAACAGCGTCACCCTCACGCAGCGACCTATGTTGTAGCTCAGAAATTTTAACATCATCGATCGTGAAGAGAGGGCTTACTCCGTTCCCTGATCGATCAAGAATATCTCTTCCATCAATCTTGAAAACTTCACCCATCCATCCCCAAACCGGAACTTCGTCACAAGTCAGATCACCGTAATAGTGTGCATTAGGTAAACCACTATCCTGAACTGGCATCATGTGAGGCGGACAGTCAGTTTGGGTGCCGGTGTTTTCGTCCACCATGATCAAATCCGCCGCTAACGGACCCGGCCCATGCCGAATGTACGGAACCATAAGAGGCTGGTGGTGAAGCTGGCCGCCCGGCCAATACTGAAAGTGATCCATTCTCACGGTTGGTGAAAGATCCACCACTGTATCAGCGGACACAGGCCCGTATTCAGCAAAAGTAATGCATTGGAACTTTATGAGGGAAACACAGAAAATAAGTCGCAAGTGGATTTTCATCAGTATTATTCGCGTTCCCGAAAGCTCAGCTACTCACTTCTCTAGTTGGAAGTGTTAGAAATCTCAAACATTCGCTATTAAACCTTCCACCGCAACCGATATTTATTACTTGGCACCGATTACGCGATTTCCTCTACCCTGATTGCCCCAATCCTACCAAATTCGGCTTGATATCCATCCTCTTGCCTTCAAAAGAAGGAAGACAAAAGGCTAATGCGTCGAGCAGTTCCTGCGTCATCTCCCTAATTTCATCGAGCGACAGTACTGCCGCAGTCAAAGGATCCATGGCAAAGGCCTGAAAGACAATCTCGGGATCAAGTTTGATCGCAGCTTCCACGGCTAGCTCCTGCATAGTGACTTGGTTACGGTTAACCGCGGCTAGGTGCATAGGGAGTTCCCCAACCCTCATTGGCTGTAGGCCATTGTTATCAACGTGGATCGGTACTTCTACACAACATCCCCCCGGAAGATTATCAATCAATCCATTATTTTCGACATTCCCGTGGATCACAACCGGATCACCTCCTTCGCAAGCATTGATGATTCGAGATCCGTATTCGTAACTCCGTTTAAGATCAACCGGCTCTTCCCCGTTGGCCATACGTTCCATCTTCTCTCGCCAATCCGGTCGTGCGTAAACGTCTTTGATAAATCCGCTCTTCCCATTCTGGGGTCTTGATCCACCACAGTATTGTTTGATTAATTCAGGACGTTTGCGCCACCATGGAGTATACTCTGAGCAATGTCCGCTCGACTCAGTTACCGGAAATCCTAAGTGCTTAACGTACTCCATCCGCACCGTATCATCCAGCCAAACCTTAGGTTGCACGGCAATTTCTCGAATCCTTGGTAGAAGATCCTCCGAATCTTTACTAAACTCATAAATCCAAGCTTGATGATTGATCCCAGCACACTTCCATTCGACGTCCTCGATTCTAAGTTCAAGCCTCTTCGCCCATTGCTCGGTAGTGTGCTGGACCGAGTGACATAGTCCCACCAGCTTAATTCCAGGCACCTGGCGGTACATACCCCAGCAGAGCATAGACATGGGGTTAGTGTAATTAAGGAGCAACGCATTAGGACACAAATCCATGATATCCTGAGCAATCCCGACCTGGTGAGGCAAAGTACGTAAACACCTCAAAATACCTCCTGGATTAAGGGTATCGCCGATGCACTGATCGACTCCGTATTTCATAGGGATATCAATCTCTTTCTCGATCGCTTCATAACCACCAACTAGTAAACTACTTATTACATAGTCCGATCCTGGTAGTGCCTTCCTTCGATCATTTGTGGCCGTATAAGAAGCTCTGTCGTAACCACCTTCCTCAAAAATCCTTTCGATAATTCGGCTTGCGAAGGCCAATCGTTCTTCGTCAATGTCTACCAAAACGAATTCAGAGCCACAGGTTTGATCAAAAGAAAGTATATCAGCAGTTAACCTACTGGAAAAGACTAGGCTTCCAGCCCCTACAATAACGATTTTAGCCATACTTTAACGCACAATTACCTGTGCGTCCTTCCTAATACTATGAACATATTGGTCTTGATTTGCAAACTCTAGGAAATCCCGGTAACGATCGCAATGCTTTAGGTTATCGACTAGAAGTAGATTTACTGGAAAATGTGATTCTTATAAGATAACCTTGAATTCCAAAGTTTCGAAATTACCTCTACGGGTCTACTCTCCCGTTTTCTAAGATTTATTACCAAAATTACTCAAGTCTAGATTTATTTGAGTAAAGTTCTATCCCGGCAATTAGAAGATACGAAAAGTGAGCAACAAATTGAAAGTCATGAATCCGGTGGGATACCCACCCAAAATCATCCAGTTGGGAATGGCCCCAAGATTTGGCAGCATAGACGGACAAACCCTCTACCTGGTTGACTGTCGATTTGATGATGGGGATATCCTTATGCAACAGATGAACAGCTGGTTCACAGACAACATGCCCTCCGTTAAGACTGAAATAAGGAGCAAGTCCGGGGTCTACACCGAACGTGACGAGCAACTGTACGAGGAAATACGGACAAAGGGTTCGGCCGCTATTGTGGGAGTCGGCCACTGAAGCACTTGTGCACCGGCGGTCGCCGACCAATGCTTCATAATTGAAACAGAATACGGGATTCCTACAGCTTCCATCCACACAGATGTGTTTGAGCACTTGGTACGTGCTTCTTGCATGCAACGCGGAATGCCTCGGCAACGATTCGCATTTGTACCTCAACCGGTTATGGGGAAGTCACCTGAAGAACTTCGTGCCTATGTGGACGGCAATGACGCTGTTACAGGTGAACCTTTCATGCAAGCAGTAATCGACGCCATCGAAAAGCCTCTGTCTTCAGAGGAAACCGATAAGATCCGTTTCGATCGATCGACTCCGCGCTTTGTTGATCAGGACACAGAGGATAACCTTCATCAGCTTTTTCTCGCAAATAACTGGACTGACAAATTGCCTATAATTCTTCCCACCGAGGAACGGGTTGAGGCAATGCTCAAGGGAACCAGTCGTGGTCCAGATGAGATCGTTGGGCATATGCGTCCCACAAAGGGACGCGAGGCTTGGGAGTACACTGTAGAAAAAGTAGCGGTTAATACCGTTATGGCCGGCGCCCGACCAGAATATTTTCCCGTGGTATTGGCCCTAGCTGCCACACAGGCAACCGCCAGAGCCAGTACCACAAGTTCCTCAGCCGCAATGGCAGTAGTAAATGGCCCAATTCGCCGTGAAATTAACATGAACTGGGGAATTGGTGCGATGGGACCTTATAATCACGCTAATGCCACTATTGGACGCGCCTACAGTCTCTTTTCTCAGAATCTCCAAGGAGGTTCCCTTCCAGAAGTAACTTATCTTGGCTCTCAAGGTAACAATTACGCCTACAATAGTGTCACTTTTGCTGAGAACGAAGAGCGAAGTCCATGGGAACCCTTTCACACTCAACATGGATTTAATAAGGACGAAAGTGCGGTCAGCGCCTTCACTGGATGCCGCTCCACTACATTTCAGTTAGGCCTACGGGAAACGCATTGGCGCGAACACGTAGCTAATATGCTTCGCGGTCTGAATCCAAATAACCCTCCCACCCTCGTACTCGATCCAATAACAGCACGACAGTTTGTAGACCGTGATGGGCATGACACAAAGGAAAAGGTTATCGACTGGGTCTATGAAAACGCTACTATGCCAGCAGGAATCTTCTGGGACTATCAACTAGTTGAAAATTATTATTACCCACAAGCTCTGGAAGGTGTCGAACCCTATGCAACCATGCTCAAAGCTGCGGACACAGAACCTGTTAAAATCTACCGAAAGGAAGACATTCATGTTGTCGTCGTTGGCGGAGAAACGAATGGGTATTGGCGAATAATGGGGTGCGATTACCAGGGAACAGTCTCGGTCGACGAATGGAGGTAACAGTGAATTTGGGTTTATCAGAAATCTATCGATCGAAACTTGGAACAGCATCCTGTCCTTTGCAAACCCATGTCTCAAATTTAAATTAAGTTAAAGTGTTGAGCTTATCAAAAGGTTCTTTACAAATCACCCCCCTGAAGCACGATTGATGTCATAACACTTCGCCCATTTAAGGATTTTAGCGTCCGACGGTAGAAACCTTTTCTGTAGAGCTCTCTATTGAGCTCTACCCCTTCTTTCGATTAAAACATATAGATATGGTTGTTGGAGTCCCTTTAGAAGGAGCTAGTGGGGAACGTAGAGTTGCTCTAGTTCCTCCGTTCGTTCCGATATTAGCTAAATCAGGATTAGCGACATTAATCCAGAAGAGTGCGGGCAACAAAGCCGGTTTCCTGGATGAAGCTTACGAGAAGGCAGGAGCTCAGTTTGTTGACGAAGAGGAAGAACTTTTCGCCTCCTCGGATATCGTTGTTAAAGTGAGTGATAACCCGATTAGCTCATCACTTCTGCGCCCCGGACAAATTATACTGGGACTCCTTAATCCGCTGGGCTCTCCAAAAACAGCTGAGCTTTACGCTGAAAAAGAAGTTACTTCGTTTGCGCTGGAGCTCCTACCGCGAATCACACGCGCACAATCTATGGATGCGCTAAGCTCTATGGCTACAATTGCGGGGTACAAAGCCGTAATTTTAGCTGCCTCGGCTCTTGATAAAATCTACCCAATGATGATTACGGCCGCGGGAACTATTGCACCGGCGAGAGTTTTCGTGATCGGGGCGGGGGTCGCTGGATTGCAGGCGATTGCTACTGCCCGTCGACTTGGAGCTGCGGTCCAGGCCTATGATGTTAGACCGGCCGTTAAGGAACAAGTGGAGAGCCTGGGAGCAAAGTTTGTGGAGATGGAACTAGAGACAGGAGACTCGGAGACTTCAGGTGGTTACGCTAAGGAGATGGGAGAAGAATTTTACCGTCGTCAAAGAGAAATGATGGCCAGGGTAGTCGCGGAAAGTGATGCCGTCATAACCACCGCAGCTGTACCGGGAAAGAGAGCACCAACACTGATTACGAGTACAATGGTGGAGGGGATGAGGCCGGGAGCTGTTATTCTCGATATGGCTGCAGAAACTGGGGGAAATTGCGAACTCACCACCCAAGGGGAGACCGTTGAACAGAATGGAGTGAAGGTGATAGGGCCTGTTAATCTACCTGGTTCTATCCCTCACCATTCTAGCCAAATGTATTCGAAGAATATCAGTGAATTTCTGAAAAATCTACTGAAAAATGGTGAGCTTTCCCTTAACACAGAGGACCCAATCATTAAAGACTCTCTTCTAACCCATAGAGGAAAGATTATTAACAAGCGAATTCGCGAAATTCTGGGATTGGAAGAAGCTCAAAACTAATGAGGATTATTCATAGAAAAGTAGGATATTAATGGAAACTTTTGTCCCAGCCTTAACAATATTTCTTCTAGCTCTCGTCATCGGGTTTGAGGTCATTACAAAAGTTCCTCCTCTGTTACACACACCTCTGATGTCGGGCGCCAACGCTATTTCTGGAATTACGCTTGTAGGAACGCTCATAACATCCGGAGCTCGGCTGTCACCATTGACCGAGGTTCTCGGATTCATCGCCGTTGCAATGGCAACGGCCAACGTGGTAGGTGGATTCCTGGTAACTCACCGCATGTTAGGAATGTTTCGCGGAAAGGACAAAAATGCCAAGGGAAGAAGCCCTAGTTAAACTTTTTTATCTCGCCGCTGCTTTTTTATTTATCTTCGGGATAAAGGGGCTTTCCCATCCACGTACTGCAGTTAAGGGGAACCTACTGGCAGCAATTGGCATGTTGCTGGCGATCGTTGTCACTCTGACCGATAACCGTATTGTTGACTTTAGCATAATAATTGCAGGGTTTATCGTCGGAGGCCTGATAGGCGCTACTATGGCTTACAAGGCTCCTATGACCGTTATACCACAAGTGGTAGCAGTTTTTAATGGCTTTGGTGGGGGAGCCTCAGCTCTGGCAGTTGGAGCTGCGCTTGAAGAAGCGTTACGTGGAGAATGGATTGAAGAAGTTACGATTCAATTTACATGCTCGGTTGCGGGCGCGGGACTTATAGGCGCATTATCCCTAACGGGTAGCGCTATCGCCTTCGGTAAACTGCAGGGGATTGTAAAAGAACAGCCAATTATTCTACCCGGGCGCCATGTGATTAATGTCGCTTTGCTGGCTGTTGCCATTGGACTAAGCGTCTGGCAGGTATTGGGATACCATCCGGAAGTCTTTCGTACTACTTCTTATTCTCTTGGAGACCTTGAACAATCATTCTCCTCCAAAGGATTTAAGAAGGAATTTGACCAACACGGTATTACACTCTCGAATCACGTGTCGATAAGCTTAAAGGGAGAAGAAGTTACGATAACCGACGAGGAGTATCGGGAGACCTACCTAATCCGCCAATCGAGCGAAGGACTATCAGTCCACTCTAGATCAGCCCTCCCCTTCTGGCTCATGGTAAGCGTCGCATCGCTCCTCGGGGTTATGCTTGTAATCCCAATTGGGGGGGCCGATATGCCTGTAGTCATTTCGTTGCTCAACGCCTATTCAGGCATCGCCGCTGCAGGGCACGGTTGGGTTTTGAACAATAGCGTCTTAATTATTGCAGGATCCCTGGTAGGAGCAGCTGGATTTATCCTCACCGCCCTTATGTCAAAGGCGATGAACCGATCTCTTGCCAATGTTATGTTCTCATCTGTTGGTGTCCAGAAAGGGGCTGAACAAGAAACCGAAGACATCTACACGGGCCGGGTGAAATCTGCCTCACCCGAAGAAATAGCGATGATGCTTGATGGTGCACGTCGCGTCGTAATCGCCCCTGGATATGGAATGGCGGTGGCCCATGCCCAATATGCCGTTCGTGAGCTGGTCAATGATCTCGAAGCCAAGGATGTTGACGTTGAATTCGCCATACATCCTGTCGCAGGGCGAATGCCAGGTCACATGAATGTCCTTCTCGCAGAGGCCCATATCCCCTACGATAAGCTCAAAGATATGGACCAAATTAACCCCACCTTCGAGGAAACAGATGTGGTTCTAGTGATAGGGGCTAATGATGTCGTTAATCCCATGGCGCGTGATGCTGATCCTTCTATTCCTATTGCTGGTATGCCAATTCTAAACGTTGATGCTGCACGCTCCGTAGTAATCATCAAACGTAGCCTCAGTCCAGGTTTTGCTGGCATCGCTAATCCCCTTTTCGCAGCTGATAAGACCCTCATGCTCTATGGCGACGCAAAGGAAATGGCCACAGAGTTGACGGCTGCATTGAATGAGGTTTAACTCAACTCCTCCCCTCCAGGCTAAAAGTCATCGGACTTAATATTAAGTCGATCGAAACAGTTGACCCATACAACACCCTCCTGTTGATATTGTGTTCTCAAAACTTAATATCCGAGTGTTTTAATAAGGCCGAAACCCTTATTAGCCGATTACGAATTGCACCCGATGCTCCACAATACCAAATGATTCATTGTCTCAAAAAAGACTAGGCTTCGATAACGCATGGCATTTCCGATCAACCGAAAACCGGAATCCCAATGGGTTGCCATAATCAGCTCATTAACACCTTTTGTCTGAACTAAAACACCCTGTTTATAGTCAGAGCGATACCGTCATTTAGCCATGAGAAATTATACCCTATCTCACCTCCAATACCTCGAGAACGAGAGCATTCATATATTTCGAGAAGTGGTGGCCGAGTTTGAGAATCCTGTAATGCTCTATTCGATTGGCAAGGACTCCGGCGTCATGTTGCGGCTGGCGCAAAAGGCATTTCATCCAGGCAAAATCCCCTTTCCTGTGCTACATATCAACACCACATTTAAATTCCAGGAAATGATCGAATTCCGTAATAAGATAGTAGCAGATCTCAATCTTAATTTCAAAGAATGGATCAATCCCGAAGGGAAAGCAGCTGGCATCAACCCTTTTGACCACGGTACTCAGAGATATACCCACATAATGAAAACCGAAGCTCTCAGGCAAGCCTTGGACGAGGGCGATTATGATGCAGCCTTTGGCGGAGCACGCCGAGACGAAGAAAAGAGTAGAGCCAAAGAACGTGTGTATTCCTTTCGAGATCGCCATCATCAGTGGGATCCGAAGAATCAGCGTCCAGAATTGTGGAATCTGTTCAACGGCCGAGTCAAAAAAGGAGAATCTATTCGTGTCTTTCCCTTATCGAATTGGACCGAACTCGATGTTTGGATATACATTTATTTCGAACAGATACCCTTAGTCCCACTTTACTTCGCGGCTAACCGACCGGTAGTGTTACGTAACGGTTCTCTAATTATGGTGAATGACGACCGGCTACCCCTAGAATCCGGCGAAACTCCTTCCATGAAGAGAGTTCGCTTCCGCACTTTAGGATGTTATCCTCTTACAGGTGCTATCGAATCCGAAGCTGATACTATCCCTAAAATTATCGAAGAGATGTTACGGTCTAAGGATTCGGAAAGACAGGGCCGCGTTATTGATTACGATGAAGCCGGTTCTATGGAGGAAAAGAAAAAAGAGGGCTATTTTTGATGTCAGTCTCGGATCAATTAGACCGTCTAGGAATCGAGGAATATTTAGCAGAATACAGAAATCAGGATCTGCTTCGCCTACTAACATGCGGTAGCGTTGACGATGGGAAGTCTACCTTAATTGGAAGGCTTTTACACGACTCAAAGATGGTGTTTGACGACGTCTTAAACGCCGCCCGTCGCGATACCGCTAAATACGGAAGTAACGAAGGTGAGATTGATTTCGCTTTTCTAGTCGATGGTCTTCAAGCGGAGCGGGAGCAAGGGATTACGATCGATGTTGCCTACAGATACTTTGCAACGGAAAAAAGAAAATTCATTATCGCCGACACGCCTGGCCATGAACAGTACACCCGCAACATGGCAACAGGTGCATCGACATCTGATCTAGCCATTATTTTGATAGATGCTCGTAAGGGTGTCCTAGAGCAGACTTGCCGGCATTCGTTTATCGCTTCGTTACTAGGAATCCGACACCTCGTTGTAGCTGTAAATAAAATGGATCTGGTGGACTATGATGAGTCCGTCTTCGAAGAAATCAAAACTGACTTTAATAACTTCGCAGCCAAACTTCAGACCATAGATATTCATTTCATTCCCATCTCGGCTCTTAAAGGTGATAACATCCTAAATCGCTCGGCGAAAACAGGGTGGTTTCAAGGATCCCTTCTTATGGATCACCTAGAGTCCGTACATATCGCAAGTGACAAGAATCTTATCGACTTTCGCTTTCCGGTCCAGAGCGTTTTTAGGCCGAGTCATGATGTACGTTGCTTTGCCGGTTCAGTCACATCCGGAGTTATCCGGAAAGGGGATGAAGTTGTGGCGTTACCATCCGGGAAACGAAGTCGGGTAAAGTGGATAAACACTTACGAAGGTGAACTTTCAGAGGCATTTGCCCCTATCGCTTTAACATTAGCGCTAGAGGATGAAATCGACATCAGCCGGGGCGATACCCTGACGCATGTCAATAATAGCCCAATATTGCAGAATGCAGTCGAAATGATGATTGTCTGGATGAGCGAGACTCCCCTCGAGATCGGAAAGGGTTATCTTCTAAAGCACTGCTCACTGACTACTGGAGCAGTAGTCCATTCAATTCGATACAGAATAAATATTAGCACTCTTCACCGGGAAAACGTAACAGCACTAAACTTGAACGAAATTGGGCGGGTACGACTTGAGAGTAACCGTCCGATTGCATACGATCCTTATTCCAAAAATCGTGGTACCGGAGCCATGATTCTCATAGATCGAATGACCAATGCAACAGTTGCGGCAGGGATGATAGTGGACCGTAACCCCGTTGATGAGGTCTTGAAACAACGGATAGATTCTGTTGATGCCCAAACTAACATCCGAACTCAGATCAGCCTTGTCACTCCTGCGGAAAGATTACAGCGCCTCGGGCAACACCCCGTAACCCTCTGGCTAACTGGTCTTCCCCGCAGTGGCAAATCATCCATTGCTAAAGCGCTCGAACGCGCACTTTTCGACATAGGTCGCCAAGTTCAGGTTTTCCATGGTGAAACATTGCGCAGCGGTCTCAACAGTGACCTTGGATTTTCTGGAGCCGATCGGTTGGAGAATCAGCGTCGTACCGCCGAGATAGCCCGATTAAGCAATGAACTAGGACTGATATCTATCGTTTCGATGGTGTCACCATTCGATTCCGACCGCGAACAAGCTAAGCACATTATAGGTGAAGAGCGTTTCCTTACAGTCTATTGTAATGCGTCACTAGCTGTTTGTGAGGACCGTGACACCACCGGACTATACGAAAGGGCACGGGCAGGAGAAATCCGAAATGTGACTGGTATCGATGCTCCTTTTGAGCCTCCAAAACACGCTGAGATTCTCCTTGATACAGAGCAGACCACTATCTCGGATTGCGTTCATACCATTCTTCGGGAGCTCAGAGCCCGCAAAGTCATTTGAAATCATAAAAGTAGAAGGTTTAAGACATTTCCAATCGTCCTGTCCCAAATGGATTCTATGGAAGACGATGGGAAGAACCAGTTTCGAAATTGGGTTTGCTCGTGAGTGGTGGGAAGAATCAATACCTAGGATCCGATCACACGGAGTCTAATGTAACTCGATAGCTTTATTCATCCTCAGCTTAGCAGACTAAGGCAACAACCTGATAATTTGAATTGGGAAGAAGTTCCAATCCACCGAGATCACGTTGCATCACCCCTCAGCCCGACCCAAGGTTCATCCCTGGAGACATCGATTATAGGAAGCCCATCGAAAATCGCCGGTGATAAGATTGCCAAGAACACAAGATTTGACTCCCCTGCATTATAAGTCCCGTGAACAACGTTCAAAGGAATATGAGCAGAATCCCCGGGGATAAGAATCTGTGATTCACGATCAACCCATTGTTCAGCCTTTCCTTCCAGGATATAAATGATCTCTTCCATGGATGGATGTCGGTGGAATTTATGTCCTTTGCTCGGAGGCATTGTTACTCTTACCAGAATTATCTTCTCCGCCTCTGTAAATCCTACCCGACTTATCCATTCGTGTTCACCCCAAGGCAGTTCCTCAACATGAGTATTCTTAGGTGTTATAAATCTTAGAAAATCGTTAGACACTTGATGTCTTTCATTTTCGGTAATTTGGTTCGTCAGTTGCTTTAGCTAACTTAGAGGAGAACGGGAAAATGATAATTCTTCATTTTTTGTCCACACGTCTACAACTTGGAATCAAGAGGTAGCAAAGTTGGCTTTAACCGAATGGCCAAAGCCTCAAAGCTGTCTTTCCGAGCACCCATTCGAGATCCTCAGATGAAAAAAAATTCATCTCATCCCGGACTACGGTTAGCGTCTGTCCATAGGTCGCTTTGTGCAGACAAACCGGCCAGTCCGTATCCCACATGATCCGCCGTGCTCCAAAAACTTCGTAGACCTGCCGAACCAAACCGTGGGTATCCCTCCAAGGATAAACTTCTTTTGAAATGCCCCAGGTGTGGCTAATTTTAACATACACGCGAGGATAACGGGCTAGATTCAGTAACGCTTGAACCTGTTCAGGATCGTTTGGTGAACAATCCGCCATATGGTCTATAACAACGTCAAGTTCAGCAAACTGCTCAATCAGCTGTGCAAGCCGCGGAAGCCGTTTTGGCCCAGTCAGTATTAACATCGGGACTTTGAGCGCTTCAGAACGAGCGAAAATCGGGGCCATCAGCGGACCGTCAAACCAATCGCCTGAAGGTTCGATCGAAGGACTGAGACGGACACCTCTAAAGCCGTGTTCCTCAGTCCAAAAACTGAGATGATCTGGGGCTCCTTGATGCTCAGGATTCACCCGGCAAACACCCATGAATTTGTTTGGATAGCTCTTCAGTACATGAGCGACAAAACTATTATCCCAACGGTAGTGGATGGATTGAACCAGAACAGTCTTCTCCACCCCATTAACTTCCATTAGGGCAAGCAATTCCTCCGGAAGTGCTGATCCAGAGGGAGGGTTCCCTGTCTCGGCCGGCCAGGGAAACTCGGGATCATGGGTCCAAATATGAACGTGAGGATCGATGATTTTCATTTTCTGTCTACAACTGAGATTCTGGGAAAAACAATCTATCGGTCTAGGTTTATGACTACTGTCACCGCAAAGCTTCGAAGTCCCTTCTTCCTCTAGAGTTTTAGTTCATGTGTAAAATAACAACAGAACAGCAGGGCCAGCGCTCCTATCACAAACTGGCCAACTATCGATCCTAGAGCTCTTCTCACCCCCAATTGGATCTCTGACCTCACACAACTCGCCCCACCACAATCTTCTGGTCTTCTAGGGGACGATCCGAACCATCCGTGGCAACGTTTTCAATATTTTCAACCACATCGTAACCTTCGACCACCTCACCAAAAATAGTATGCTTCATATTGAGCCACGGGGTCTTCGCTGTAGTGATAAAAAACTGACTTCCGTTAGTGTTGGGACCTGCATTGGCCATAGCTAAAAGCCCCTTTTTGCCAAAATTCACATCACGATGTAACTCATCCCCAAACTTCCCTCCCCAGCAGGACTGACCACCAGTTCCAGTACCGGAGGGATCCCCGCCCTGAATCATAAAATCCTTGATAACACGGTGAAAAATCACCCCGTCATAGTAGCCCCTATTGATTAAAGTTATGAAGTTTTCACAACTCTTTGGCGCAATATCCAACATCATCCGAATGGTGATATTACCCTGATTAGTCTCCAGAACAACTTGGTCGATTTGATTTGTAATAGTAAGTCAACGCTGGAGCTTTACCAGGAAACAGCAAACTATTTCTCAATGTAAATATCGATTAAAAATTCTATGACATCCTTTGCGGACCTAATATTCCCACTGATCTTCTCGTCTCACCTACCGGGACCTAGTAATTCCATATGGACTGTAGATTCATGATATCACTTCATCCAACGGCCTTTGGGAGGTTGGTCTAAGACATCAATCGAAGTTTATTTTAAAAAGGGTTTAAAATACCCACCCAGAAATCATATCTACGTCTTTTCTAATAAAACCAACGGATTTTGATTGTTATCTAAAAGTTTATTTGAATTTTCAATTATGTGAATTTGAGGATCTTTGATTTCCGAAAAGAGGAAGACATACGCAACATTCTTGTCACACCTCATATTCGTTCTCGATTCTTGCGATTGAAGGCAGGCAGCGAAATGAATGATTTTCATAGCCACGATTTGGGCCACGAGATTTTTCTTATTTTACAGGGACGCTGTCGTTTTGAGATAGACGGAGAACAAGCGGTTTTGGGAACGGGACAGATGTGTATCGCTCTGGCAAACCAACCGCATAGAGTAAATGCGGTTGGCGAAGAGGATGTAATTATGTACCTATCGGTTACTCCGCACATCGTACCGACACATACTGGCCGAACACCCGAGGGGGAACGTCAGCCTCACTCTTTTTGGCCGCCTAAACAGTACGACGCCGTAGAGGTCACTAAAGGCTCAAACGAAGAATTGACGAACCGCATGAGCGAACTTGCGAAATCCGCCTCTCATTCGCTTTTGAAATGCGCCGAAAAAACGGAAAATCTCAAGCAGATATTAGCCACCGTAGCAAAAGGGAACGTGTGTGACACTCGAGAAAAGGTATGGAAAGATTTGATTGCTACTTTCCAGGATATTTACCTCCTCGGGGAGGTATGGAACGATCTGGCACCTAGGCTAGATGGAGAGGATTGATTTGGCCCACTTAATCTCTATTCAACTTGGAAATTCTGTCTGATGCAGGCAACTTAACTGAACTCTTTAAATTCTCCATCTGGTTTTGGACCCCAGAGAACAATTTCACCCATTTCACACCTCCCTATTATGAGTGTGTCTTCGAAACGTGATCAAATGTTGAAACCTTCAAATTAAAAAGAAGGTTTGCTGTAAAAAAGTTAAAAAATGCCACGAATACGCATCGGAGTCATCGGCTGCGGATCAGTCGCCCAAATTCAGCACCTACCCAATCTAAAATCCTTACCTGAAGAATTCGAGATCGCTGGCGTCTGTGATATCTCGCCCACTCTTGCTCGCACCATAGCTGAGAACTTCGATGTGCCCTTCTACACAGACGACTATACTAAGCTTTTGAAATCCAATCTTGATGCCGTTCTCCTCTGCCACTCCGACCCCAAGACTCAAGTAGCCGTCGATGCCTTCAAAGCCGGCCTGCACGTACTCATCGAGAAACCGATGTGCTATTCCCTGCAGGAGGCGGACACCATCATCGCTGCCGCCAGAGAAACCGACAAAGTTGGAATGGTAGCTTACATGAAAGTATACGATCCCGCCTATGAGATAGCACGGGATGAAGTAGCTAGGATGGATTCAATTCGATTCATTCAGGTAAATCACCTCCACCCTGAAAATTTACTCCATTTACGTAATTTTCGGCTCAAACAGTTTAACGACATTCCGGCGGAAAAATTAAAAAAAGAGGCTGCCACATCATCCCTCCAAAATGCTATAGGCAACGTTTCAAACGAGATTCAGAGCTCTTTCCGCACCATTTCCGGAAGCATGATTCACGATATTTACGGACTTCGTTTAATGGTGGGTCAGCCTAAAGAGGTCGTTAGTACGGAGATCTGGAACCAGGGCCGCGCCATCAACACCGTCCTTGCCTACTCTAACGGCGCACGCTGCGCCGTCTCTTGGATCGATCTGCCGGAGTTGTGGGAGTTTACCGAAACTCTTGAAGTCTACGGAGACAAATCTCGGACTCTACTCAGCTATCCAAATGGCTTTGCCAAGGGTGTTCTTGCCAAAGTAGTTCTCCACGGTATTGATTGCGAGGGACGGAGTTTTCGGCACGAACCCACCGTGGAATGGGAAATAGCATTTGTTCGTGAACTTCGCCATTTTCATGCCTGTATCACAGAACATATCCCCTGCCGTACACCGGTTGAAGAAGCACGGGCAGATATCAAATTAGTAATTGACATTGTAAAATCCTACTTGACCAAATGATTAATTTGAAGATCCCAAGTATTTGTACAAGGTTGGATTCGACAAGGTCTCGGAAACTGAACTTCTTGTGATCGAAATCCAGCTTCTAATGGATTCTTTCTAATCATTCCTTTGCCCCAGTCTTGTTGGAACCCCTTCCAAACAACCGGCCTTATGCATTGACAGCCACTCATCCATAAAGATTTTATTCCAATGTTCAGTCAGGGGATTCTCCATCATATCGCGGTAGACCGTCCACATCGTTACGAGCTCATCCGCGCCATCCCGAAAAGCAGCATAAGCCATATCAACGGAACGAACCAGGGCTGCCATGATGAAGGGGCGCTGTTCCCAGCCTGCAAACATTGTTGCACATTCACGAATCAACTTTGTTGGATCCCCTCCTACTTCTTTTACCGGTTCACAAAAAGGAAGAATGTGATTAACTCCAGCCTGAGCTAAAGCCGCCGCCTGGGTCAAAGAGAAAACCGTTGTACAGAAAGTCTCGACACCTTCCTCACGCAGTTTCGCGAAGACTTTCAATCCGTTCACCCCGCAGGGAATCTTGAGAATGATCTGATCCGACAACTCGGTAAAGCAGCGCCCAACTTCGAGAAGTTCGGAGACAGAATGTCCATCGATCTCGACCACCACCGGTTTATCCGTAATTTCAAGATAGCGTTGCACAACTTGAATAATTTGCCCGTATTTCTGCACCATCTGATTTAACACTACCGTATTGGTAACTATGCCAGCTATCCCTAACGGCATCCAATCCTTCAAATCCTCTGGATCACCAGCCAGCCAGATTAAAGGCCCCCTCCCCTCAGCCTTAGCCCGAGACACTGCACCAATTTCCATAGCTTTTTTGCCCTTCATTATTTCATTCTCATCACCTTTCATCATGATTGATGACAATTTCTCCACCTGACGATCGAGTCAAGTTTCTGTCAAAAATAAACTTTCAAACATTGAAGTAACTGCGCACTTTCCTCTAGTGCTTGCGACAGATTGCCCCACCCAGGGATTGTGCCCTTGCATCTGACAACCGGAAGCTCCTAGTTTACATGTCCCAAGCCCAGGATTCAATCGTATCGGACTCCAATATCATGAAGACTATTCTCCGCCTTAACTCACCCTGTCCTCCACCCTACTGGGCTCTGCTCGAACGTGAGCTCATAAGTACTCAAAGCATAGCTGTCCAAGAGTTCTACGACCATTATTTCGATGAGCGTGGCTACTTGAAATGCGTCCCTCGATGGGGCGGAGACGACGGACCGGACGATGCAGCGGAGAACATGCTCAACTGGACTATGCTTCACGCCCTTGGTGCTCCAAATATTGTCCTCGAGCTTTACAAAAGAGGCTGGGAAGGCCACCTTAAGCAGTACACTGAGGCCAAGACGATCGAAGTTCCTCTCGCTCGTGACGGCATGTACTTCCGTGAATTCCCGGTAATGTTCGACTGGTTTCACCACAGTGAGGGATTCTCTGCCTTCTTTCTTCAGGGCCTGTCAGATCCTTACGATGAACTCTTTCAAAGACGAACTCGAAGATTCTGCGGGCTCTACATGAACGAGGATCCCTTAGCTAATAACTATGATCCAAAAAATAAAGTGATTCGAAGCATGTTCAATGGAAGTCGCGGCCCACTGATGCGGAAGGCCACAGGTCTCGATTGGGCAGGCGATCCAATCGATGTGGAGCGCTTCGGTTCTGTGCTTCATGGCGAACAAAGTTATGAAGAGATGTTGGCCCACTTTAAGGATTACAACGATGTTGTCGGGGATCACCCCCTTAATCTCTGTACTACCACCCTAGCCCTCAATGCCTACATGCTTTCAGGTGAAGCTAAGTACAAGGATTGGCTTGTCGAATATGTTGATACCTGGGTTCAGCGAACTGAGGATAATCATGGTATTATTCCAACCAATATTGGACTGGACGGCTCCATCGGCGGCTCCTGTTCTGGTAAATGGTACGGGGGCGCCTACGGCTGGGGATTCACAGTTGAAGTCCCACAAACCGGTGAGCTCGCTCACCGGCCGGCCTTCCTAGCTCGCGCCCATTACGGCTTCGGTAACGCCCTTCTGCAAACAGGGAATAAGCGTTACGTGGACACCTGGCGTGGCGTAATCGACAAAGTCAATGAGAATGCTAAGCAAATCGATGGAAAGATCCATTATCCTCACATGTTTGGTGATGAAGGATGGTACGATTATACACCGTATCCCTTCAATGATGGAGCTCTCGAAGTCTACTACTGGTCAATGGATGCAGCGGACCGCACGCGGGTTTCCGACAATCCGTGGATAGCCTTTCTGGGCGGGGAAGACCCTGAATTTCCCGTTAAGGCTTTGCAGGAGGCCATTGAAACAGTGCGCTCAAAAGTAGTTGCGCTTAGAGACGATAACTCAACCCCAGATACTCGCCTCT
The DNA here is from genome assembly GCA_003226295.1 of Candidatus Moanabacter tarae. Taxonomy (NCBI): domain Bacteria; kingdom Pseudomonadati; phylum Verrucomicrobiota; class Opitutia; order Puniceicoccales; genus Candidatus Moanibacter; species Candidatus Moanibacter tarae. The sequence continues at coordinate 1,474,518 of CP029803.1, forward strand.
CTGATGACATGAACTCGATAAATCCGGCTACCACTGAGGTGCTAACCCAATTAATGATGGGTGGTCTTCCAACTGGCCGGGTCGGCTTTCCTTTACACTGTCGTTTGCGTTACTTCGATCCCCTCTTGAAACGTGCTGGAATACCCGAGGACGTAGGTGCTCTTGTGGAATCGATGACCGATGACGAAGTAACCGTAAAGCTCGTGAACATAAATCCTGTTACGAAGCGCACTATCATTCTACAAGGCGGCGCCTATGGTGAACACCAATTCCAAACCGTTTCAACCAATGGTGAATCTATTACAATCGACCGATCCGCCTTTAAGGTGCACTTATCCCCGGGTTGTGGAAGCCAACTTAAAATAAGTATGAAACGCTACGCAAATCCACCTACCCTTCTCTTCCCTTGGGACCGCGACTACTGACTCCAAAAAAAGAATAGGCCCTAGATCAGTTGCTCTCTGTATTGCAGAGTCCATAGTTGGATTGGAAAGGTCTTTGAAAGCTGAGCCTAAGGCTCCTTAGAATATGTGAATATATTAGGGATCACCGCGGTCAGGGCTTCTTAGGGAGATACGACCTCTAGTGCTTGCGACAGATTGCCCCACCCAGGGATTGTGCCCTTGCATCTGACAACCGGAAGCTCCTAGTTTACATGTCCCAAGCCCAGGATTCAATCGTATCGGACTCCAATATCATGAAGACTATTCTCCGCCTTAACTCACCCTGTCCTCCACCCTACTGGGCTCTGCTCGAACGTGAGCTCATAAGTACTCAAAGCATAGCTGTCCAAGAGTTCTACGACCATTATTTCGATGAGCGTGGCTACTTGAAATGCGTCCCTCGATGGGGCGGAGACGACGGACCGGACGATGCAGCGGAGAACATGCTCAACTGGACTATGCTTCACGCCCTTGGTGCTCCAAATATTGTCCTCGAGCTTTACAAAAGAGGCTGGGAAGGCCACCTTAAGCAGTACACTGAGGCCAAGACGATCGAAGTTCCTCTCGCTCGTGACGGCATGTACTTCCGTGAATTCCCGGTAATGTTCGACTGGTTTCACCACAGTGAGGGATTCTCTGCCTTCTTTCTTCAGGGCCTGTCAGATCCTTACGATGAACTCTTTCAAAGACGAACTCGAAGATTCTGCGGGCTCTACATGAACGAGGATCCCTTAGCTAATAACTATGATCCAAAAAATAAAGTGATTCGAAGCATGTTCAATGGAAGTCGCGGCCCACTGATGCGGAAGGCCACAGGTCTCGATTGGGCAGGCGATCCAATCGATGTGGAGCGCTTCGGTTCTGTGCTTCATGGCGAACAAAGTTATGAAGAGATGTTGGCCCACTTTAAGGATTACAACGATGTTGTCGGGGATCACCCCCTTAATCTCTGTACTACCACCCTAGCCCTCAATGCCTACATGCTTTCAGGTGAAGCTAAGTACAAGGATTGGCTTGTCGAATATGTTGATACCTGGGTTCAGCGAACTGAGGATAATCATGGTATTATTCCAACCAATATTGGACTGGACGGCTCCATCGGCGGCTCCTGTTCTGGTAAATGGTACGGGGGCGCCTACGGCTGGGGATTCACAGTTGAAGTCCCACAAACCGGTGAGCTCGCTCACCGGCCGGCCTTCCTAGCTCGCGCCCATTACGGCTTCGGTAACGCCCTTCTGCAAACAGGGAATAAGCGTTACGTGGACACCTGGCGTGGCGTAATCGACAAAGTCAATGAGAATGCTAAGCAAATCGATGGAAAGATCCATTATCCTCACATGTTTGGTGATGAAGGATGGTACGATTATACACCGTATCCCTTCAATGATGGAGCTCTCGAAGTCTACTACTGGTCAATGGATGCAGCGGACCGCACGCGGGTTTCCGACAATCCGTGGATAGCCTTTCTGGGCGGGGAAGACCCTGAATTTCCCGTTAAGGCTTTGCAGGAGGCCATTGAAACAGTGCGCTCAAAAGTAGTTGCGCTTAGAGACGATAACTCAACCCCAGATACTCGCCTCTCTGATGACATGAACTCGATAAATCCGGCTACCACTGAGGTGCTAACCCAATTAATGATGGGTGGTCTTCCAACTGGCCGGGTCGGCTTTCCTTTACACTGTCGTTTGCGTTACTTCGATCCCCTCTTGAAACGTGCTGGAATACCCGAGGACGTAGGTGCTCTTGTGGAATCGATGACCGATGACGAAGTAACCGTAAAGCTCGTGAACATAAATCCTGTTACGAAGCGCACTATCATTCTACAAGGCGGCGCCTATGGTGAACACCAATTCCAAACCGTTTCAACCAATGGTGAATCTATTACAATCGACCGATCCGCCTTTAAGGTGCACTTATCCCCGGGTTGTGGAAGCCAACTTAAAATAAGTATGAAACGCTACGCAAATCCACCTACCCTTCTCTTCCCTTGGGACCGCGACTACTGACTCCAAAAAAAGAATAGGCCCTAGATCAGTTGCTCTCTGTATTGCAGAGTCCATAGTTGGATTGGAAAGGTCTTTGAAAGCTGAGCCTAAGGCTCCTTAGAATATGTGAATATATTAGGGATCACCGCGGTCAGGGCTTCTTAGAGAGATACGACCTCTAGTGCGAGGTACTATTTACAGAGAACGAAATCCAGTCGAGAACGATGCTTTAATCTGACGGCTTGATTTCACGAACATGCTCATGCTATAGAAAATAATTCCAAATGAGTCTGACCAATCTCTTGGAACAGCGTCTGTACAACTGTGGACCGATTAAAGTAGGTTTAATCGGTGCAGGAAAATTTGGATCCCTATTTCTGGCGCAAGTTCCAACCTCATCAGGCATTGAAGTTACTGCGATAGCTGATCTTGATCTGCAACGAGCACGTAAGACCTGTGCTGATGTGGGTTGGGAAGAAGAGACTATTACCAGTATTCGTTTTTACGAGGATGGCCTGCCGCTCATATCCTCATCCAATGTCGAAGTCGTCGTCGAAGCAACAGGTAGTCCAGCAGCCGGAGTGGCCCATGCACGCGCAACCATTAGAGAGGGGAAACATATAATAATGGTTAACGTGGAGGCTGACGTTTTGATGGGTCCAATTCTAGCCCGGGAAGCGAAAAAATCTGGGGTCGTCTATTCAATGGCTTATGGCGACCAACCAGCCCTGACCTGCGAACTAGTCGACTGGGCGCGATCGTGCGGATTCAATGTCATTGCTGCTGGCAAAGGAACTAAATACCTACCCTCATACCACACGTCGACTCCAGATACAGTTTGGGAAAACTACGGACTAACGCCCGAAAAAGCAGCATCGGCGAAGATGAACGCACAAATGTTCAATTCTTTTCTGGATGGCACCAAATCCGCAATTGAGATGGCCGCCATCGCAAACGCAACGGACTTGACGCCTGCTCCCGAAGGTCTTGGTTTTCCACCATGTAGTACCAGTGATCTTGCAAAAATACTAAGGCCTCGAGAGGAAGGTGGACAGCTCCATCACAAAGGTCAGGTTGAAGTAGTCTCTTCCCTTAACCGAGATGGACAAGAAATCCCGCAAAATTTGCGCTGGGGAGTCTATGTCGTCGTTGAGGCTCCGAACAAATACACAACCCACTGTTTCCAAGAGTACGGGATCCCTACGGATCCAACTGGTCAATATGGAGCAATCCACAAACCATTCCACCTGGTTGGATTAGAATTAAACATATCCATTCTATCTGCTGTTCTCCGCAACGAGCCAACCGGATGTACCTCGGGCTTTCAAGGAGACGTTGTGGCTATCGCGAAACGAAATCTAGCGAAGAACGAAAAACTTGATGGCGAGGGCGGTTTTATGGTGTGGGGAAGGCTCACGCCTGCAGAGGATAGTCTAAAATCTGGAGCGCTGCCCATCGGTCTTGCACATGGATTACGACTCATTAAGGAGGTTCGGAAAGGGAAACCCGTATGCTGGAGTGATATCGACCCCAACAATGTTGATGATGTGTTTCATCTCCGAAAGAAAATGGATAATACCTTCTGTTCAGAATGGAATTTAACCCGCAACCTTTCTGAAAAATCCTAAGGCTTAATTTTCACACTTCTTCGACCCATAGCAATGAAACTCATCTAATTTGGTTCACCATAATCAGTAGCTACCATAATTTGCGATGACTCCGTTGTGACCGTCGATTCATCCACCGGTCTAGGCTACCCCTAAACTGTTCTCAAAGCAGTTGGAGATGTTTGGTTAAATATGGTGATTCGTGGAAAATGACGGCGATTAATCCTATAGCCGCGAACGATATGTATAGGATCGGCGGCATCGCCGATGCTGCTGAAGTAGGTCTCCAGAAAAGGGCAACAGCTACATTATTCTCTGTGCCATCTAGCGTTAAGGCGGGATTATTCCAGCAATAGAAACATCCAGGTTTCTCCCTACAATCAATCCATTCTAAGCACCCCCCGGATCACTAATCTATCAATGTGTAGGCTCCTCTAATAGGTCGATGAAGGGATGGTCTAACCTAAAAGTCTGGCTTATCCAAATTTCAAATCGAATTTCTTCCATACCGCTTCTTCGACTGGCCGGCTCGCCGCTAGGATATTAGCCTCTAACTGTTTCTTATTAAGACTCCCAATTGGGTTACCATGAATCCGATCCTCTCTAATACAGAACTGAATCGCTAATTGCAGAAGTTCAATCTTTTCTCGCCGACACCATTTCCAGATCTCGCGCGAGGCTTCTACGTCTTCCTCATTTCTATATAGTCCACTCTCCCTCGCCTCGTCGATATCAACACCCGTCAAAAGACCTCTTAAGATTGACCATCCATTCATCACTCCGACATCGGCTGCATGAGCAGCCGGTAACAACTTGGAGGCAGCTGTTTTTCGGATCAAATTGTAATCGCTGAAGCAGAGCAGAAAATCGACATTGCCTGTTTCTATAGCCTTAAGATGAAAATCGTGCGGGCGCATTCCGAACCCCACGTTTCGGACTAAGCCCCGCGACTTAAGTTGTAGCAGTCCTTCCAAGGTTCCATTCTTAGCCAAAGTCCTATCGATATCCTTCGGGTCATGAATCAGCATTCCATCAAAGTAATCTATCCCGAGCACTACCAATTGATTCTCTACATCGCGGATAACTCTTTCTAGCGAGTAATCTGGTTCACCTTCCCCATAATTTCCCCATTCTGACGCGGAATGGCAACAGAGCCGGCCCGTAATTATGACTTCGTCACGACGTATCTCCCTCAACGCCAATCCCAATTTCCGTAGTGAATCACCATAGCATCGGGCACAATCAAAATGATTGACCCCTAACCCGACCGCATCTTTGACAAGCGCAACAGCGTTTTCATCAGAAACTGCACCAAAGTGATTACCGAATCCCTGAGTGCCAAAAGGTATCACGGGGATATTTAATTCGGTTTTTCCAAGACGGCGTCTGGGTAAATAATCACATGCCATAGATGTATCTTAGAACCTTATTAAACTAAAGGTGAAGAACAAAAATATGCAGTCAGACTGGCGTTCTATATCATATGGGTAAGTTGAACGATCGACACGAATCCAGCTTGTCCAGGAAACTAATTCGTGATCTCATCTGTTACGATCCACCCTTAATCCCTTACAGGAAAGGCCCTTACATTTTAAATTTGGGCGCGTTGTAACACTCCATATCACCCAAGTTGGACAAATTTCCTACGACCTTGGTAAATTGTAATCCGTGAGCACTTTCACTACTCATAAAACATAGATTTTAAAAACGAGAACGCATTATAGTGGATTTCGCGCCAAGATATAACAGGGAATATGTCCTAAAAAATAAGCCGCTCTAGCCCAGAAGAAATTCAGATTAATACTCTTCAATTCGCTGTGTCACAATGAGAGAAACGAGGCATATGCCGGCCCCCCCCAAAAAAATCACTTCATACCCAAAAAGGTACCAGGCATAACCACCCATCAGGGGAGCCGCTACAGAAGCAACATGATTCATGGTCACCCCCATAGAAAGGGTAGGACGGAGTTCTTCGGGGGAGGCAATTCTGTGAAGATAAGTAGTGAGCGCTATTCCTCCAAAAAAAATAACGTTGTCGAGACAGTAGAGAACATAAAGAACCGGCCTATCCTTAATGAAGGCATAGCCCAGAAATATGAAAAACAACCCAATATAACTTGCGCTCAGCATTCGACGCTCGCCGAATCGGTCGACTAAACGTCCCAACATCGGCCCAGTCATCATCACCACCACTTGATTAAAAAGCACAAGCACGATTGTAGTTTCAATCGGCATATGGTGTACCTTAACCAAAGCAAAGATCGCAAATGTGATAAACATCTGTTTCCGGCAGCCCTGAAGGAATTCAAGCAAGTAAAAGTAACGGAACTTGCGCTTAAAAACAAAATTCTCTCCCTGTACCGAGTCACCCCTTTCAGTCATAAAGAGAAGACCTAATCCACCAATTATCGCAGCCGCACCAGCTAAAACGAACAAGCCGTCGTATCCAAGGAAACGAAATGTAATCAGACAAAACAGGATCGCTGCAAGTCCACCGAATCCGCTAACACTTCGGAGCAACCCAAGAACCCTTCCTTTCTCCTTGTCCTCAGAAAACGTGAGCGCCATTGCTGCCTCAAGAGGAATCCAGCAATGGAAACCAATACTCCAGACCACTGAAAACAAGGCCAACGTTAGAACTGAATCAACTTGAGTAAACCCGATGATTCCAAGTCCGAGGAATACAAGACTCCAACAACCAAATAGCGCTGGCGCCACCCCAATCAGTAGGGCAAGTATGATTACATTCAGTAACCCTGGAATCTCCCTTAGCGCTTCAATTATTCCTAATTCGTGCGCTTCAATGCCCACCCTCTCAACGATGAAATTATTGTAGAGTGTAAACAGAACTCCAAAGAATCCACCCACCATGAGCACCGCGAATAAGAGCAGGGCGAAATTCCTATTCCAGCCTGTTTTTTTTCCTGATTTGAGCTGCTCAAAGATCATAAAAACCCAGAGAATTCCTGCTGAAGTACGCACATTTGTCTGTCGTACGAGATATGACTTATAGCAGAATCCTTGATTGCTCTACTCCACAAAATTTGCAGTCAATCTCTGTATTAGTGACGCCGAATCACCCTCTCCCGATATAGGGCATCTTGGTCGCCATTACAGTCATAAACTGTACATTCTCTTCAAGAGGAAGACTCGCCATGTACACAACAGCCCGCGCCACGTTATCAACATTCATCTTCGGCTCATTCTCTTGGATCATTGTCACCGGGTTACCCTTTCCCGATCGAAAAGTCCTTTCCACAGCTGCGTTTCCAATATCAATTTGCCCACACGCTATATCATACTTTCGCCCATCGAGAGAAACTGCTTTGGTTAAACCTGTTATGGCATGTTTGGTAGCCGTATAGGGTGCAGAATTCTCTCGCGGAACATGAGCCGAAACGGAACCGTTGTTGATGATACGGCCACCACAAGGATTCTGATCCTTCATTATCTTGAAGGCTTCCTTGGTGCAAAGAAATGTGCCGGTCAGATTAGTGTCAACAACCGCTTTCCATTGCTCTGTAGTCAAGTCTTCAAAAAGAACCCCCGGAGCACCAATCCCGGCGTTGTTAAACAGCAAATCAAGCCGACCAAAAACTTCCTTTGTTTTGGTGAAGAGTGACTGTATCGACCTAGGATCCGTCACGTCTGTCGGAAAAACAACCGCTCGTTGTCCAGCAGACGCCTCCGCTGCGGTCGATTCCAACAACTCTATCCGGCGTCCTGCTAACATAACCGAATAACCCTCCTCAAGGAGAGCTATTGATGTCCTTTTTCCGATCCCCGAACCTGCTCCTGTTACAACTGCTACCTTACTTACAATACTCATCTCTGATACTTCTTTAAAAACTAAGGGTATAAAGAAAATTTCATTATGTTTCCCAGAAATTGGGAATTATTCTATCGACTACTTGAAAAGACAGCTAATTTAAATCCCAGAGGCAAGAGAGTTCCTGCTTCCTATTGTTTAACCAATTTCCAAATTAATATCTGCCAGCTATTTAGATCCACAGGATACGGCACTGAAGATATATCGCCAGGCATCAATACCTGAAGCAATCACTACATTTTTTACTAATGGTTCTTCAAGCTTTCATAGAATAAATCCAAAGCTGCGGTCGCAAAAGCCACCATATTGTCATTTCGCTTTTTAGATTCTGTATTAACTAATATGCTAACCTCGCTCCTACCCGCGAGGCCGATTGCGGAATGCCCCGCTAAATCCCCATATCGATTCGCATCCGGACCAGCAGCCCCAGTTTCTCCGATTCCCCAGTCAGAACCTAAACTTTTCTTTGCAGCCCGACCTAAATCAATCGCATGCGCCTCCGTAGCTGGTCGATTGGCCGCCATCTGCGCCTCTGAAATCCCCATCAGGATTCGCTTAGAATCGTGCGTGTAAACCACACCTCCTCCTTTGAAGTATGTGGAAGCACCGGGAACAGCCAAAAGCGCCGCCGAGATCAGTCCGCCAGATGAGGACTCCGCCACCGCAATTGTCTCTGATCGGGCCTTAAGAAGCTCACTGACCTTGAGGGCTAATGTGCTAATATCACATTCCATGGTATTTCTCATTCGAAGTTGAAAAAACTAAAATGACTGCTGAATAAATCAAAGGAAGCTAAAGTTTAAGCCATTTATGTAAATTCGTTTTATTATAATTTTATCCATTTCAGGAACCGGCCCGAACAAGCATCATTTCTCGAGAATAACCGCCTGTGGTCTCCAGGTCTCTGGATGTCCTTTGATTCCGTGACCCATGACTTCGATCCAAAATGGTATTACTTTGATCAGAAGATAATCCTTGGGATATTGCGGCCAGAATTTTTTAAGATCCTCCTCCGCGAAGAAATTCTCCTTTTCTTTTGTCGGAAAATCATTGTGTAGGGTGGCTCGTCCCATCAGCGAAACATAGCTCGATGTCTCGTCATTATTAAAATATAGCGTGACTCTATTATTTGCCAGAATCTGATTTACCTTTCGTGTCGACGGACGAGTAGCGATCCAGATCGTCATTCCCTCCTTCGGAGCCGATCCACGTACTGTGCGTACCCGAGGGTGTCCTTCCTCGTCAATCGTAATTAGAGCGCAATTTGGATCCCCAGCGATGATCTCTCTCGCCGCCCTTAGAATGGTCGCCTCACTGGCTTCCTGAAACAGCTCCCCTCTACATTCACAAGCCGCAACTGTGAAGAAACAAATTAAAATAATCTTGATATCAGATCGATTGAACATAGGCCTATCCTCCGGTCATTCATTTAACTATGTCACAATACCAGACTCCTTTCAATGGCCAAACACTGGAAACCACGGAAATTGAATTAGTAGAACTAGTACGGAGCTAGGATTTTCAATTCCACTTGAGTTGGGGGGCCGATTTTAAAATCTAAAAGAATACTTTAAGAAATGAAAATTATTGATGTAAAAACCTACCTCACCGGCCAGGCTTGGCCCGACAGAGAAGGAGTACGGAATTTCCTCTTTGTCCGAATTTACACTGATGAGGGAATCACCGGAATCGGGGAAGCTTCATCCCTTCCTGCAATAGAGGCAGAGATAAGAAACAAGGGGGCACTCATTATCGGTGAAGACCCGTTTCAAATCCAAAAATTGTGGAGTAAAATGTATCTTCAATCTCACTTTATGACTGGAATTGCCAGCGGCGGTGCGATCTCAGCAATCGAGATGGCACTCTGGGACATCAAGGGGAAAGCTCTAGGACAACCAATCTGGAATCTTCTTGGAGGAAAAATGCGTGACAAAGTACGGGCCTATACTCATGCCAATACTCCAGAACAGGCGAGAGCCTTTGTCGACCAGGGCTACACTGGCCTCAAGATGGGAGGGATCGAACAAGCAGTCCAACGAGTCAAGGACATGAGGGAAGAAGTCGGAGATGACATAGATATTATGGCTGATCTTCATGGCCCACCGTGGATGACCACTTCTGACGCTATCTCAGTCGGGAAAGCAATCGAGGATTACGGCCTGCTCTTCTACGAAGAACCTGTGGCACCGGAAAATATTGAGGCCTTATCCCGTATCCAAAATTCGGTCAACATTCCACTCGCTTCAGGAGAACGTCTGGCCTATATCTACGCAGCTCGTGAACTAATCGAGCGGGAGATTGTCGATATAATTCAGCCTGATGCCGGTCGTTTTGGTGGCCTTTCACAGATGATGAAACTGGCTGCCATGGCCGAAGCACACTACATTCAAATGGCACCTCATGACGGTTCTCTCGGCCCTGTAGGGGAAATCGCCTCCATCCACCTCTGTGCGTCAATACCGAATTTCCTCATTTGGGAACACCGGACGGGAGATGTCCCGCTTCGCTACGAGGTAATGCAACCACAACCAGAAGTTTTCGATAGTCATATTATCGTGCCGAACTTACCCGGACTTGGTGTCGACCTCATCGATGAAGTCATGTTGGCCAACCCTGGTGATTTCACTCCTGGAGGTCACGCTACTAACAACAAGCACGAATACCGTTTTGTTTATCCCCAGCCACGACGTGCCAACTGGTTGAAGGGGAAAATCCAGTGATCGTCAAAGAATTTCCTTCTCTAGGAAGGTTTCCTTTGGGGAACCAGCTGGCTAACTGAAACAGCAGAAAATCACAGCCTCAATTTAGGAGTTAATTGATTAAGACTTATAATCATTCCGGTTTTCAGTGCCATCGAGCAGCTCTACTACCCGGTGGAGTATCTCATGGGCCACCTCGATTTTTCTCATCAGCGGCAGCGCTTCCTTTTTGCCCGAAGGATACAAGATCGTAATGCGATTAGTATCAACACCGAAACCAGCATCTGAAGAGGAAACGTCATTTGCACAAATGAAGGACAAGCGTTTATGCTTCAGTTTGTCCCGAGCATTTTTCAGGATGTTCTCAGTCTCAGCAGCAAATCCAATCTTGATGAAAGTATCCGGTAATTCCAAAAGAAAGTCCGCATTTTTAACGAATTCCAACTTTAGATTTTCACCGTCCTTCTTTATTTTATGAGTTCGCGGCTCAGCGATCCGATAATCAGCAACCGCGGCTGCCATCAGAAGTACATCCGCTGATTTGCATGCCGAGAGAACGGTCTTTCGCATTTCCATCGTTGTCTCGACTTCGCATACCTGACCGTAACCTTCATACTTTGGAGGGAGCACAGTTGTAATCAACGTTACTTGTGCCCCACGCTCGCAGGCAGCCTCTGCAAGAGCAAATCCCATCTTCCCCGAGGACCTGTTCCCAACAAATCGAACTGGATCAATTGGTTCTCGTGTCCCACCTGCCGTCACTACAATTTTGCGTCCTAATAGATCCATTCTATTACCTTTTAGTCCCAACTAACAGAATACCTTGGAAAACTACCATTTTATCGGTATCTAATCATTACTTTTCAGCAGTGCGTCAATACCCCTAAACAACCCTAATGTAGATAATGGGTTTCTCCCCTCTCGGTTATAAATTAGACTACCCGACCCAAAGTAGTGAGGATGAAATGAATTTCAATCTACCGCAAGAACGTAGGACGCAAAGATCGGCGAAAACATTCGTCCTTTAATAGTAATTGTACTGATTTTGACCAGTCAGAAAAATTTTACTCCTCTCAAAATCTGAGACAGAAACAGGGATTACCACAATGTCGTACAAATCCATAGTAGCCTTTTCCTTTAAGAAGTTATGCGGAATTAAAAAGAGAGTGTGCCCTAAAGCACGAAAAGATAGCAGTGGCCTAAATTCCGCACTAGGGAAATACTATCTAGCGGCAAAAATATTGCTTATTTCAGTTGCGGACCGAAAACGTTAATTGTCTGATGGTACCGGTTCCCCTTTAGATCTAACCACATAATCAAAAAAAGAAAATTATTTGATGAAAATTGGAAACTGGGAGTCAGCCGAATCTATGCCGATGTTATATCGGGAGCTTCGGGAATTAGGACTTGAAACAAATATTGCTGAATTGGAAGCTTTTGGCTTTACAGTCGTCCCACCCGAAAAAGTAGCTCCACCGGAATTTCTCGAAGCAGCGAAAAAGGCGCTTCTTCGAATCGTTTCCGATCGTTTCGGGTCGATTGAGCAATCAGGCAACTTATGGAATGAAAGTAATGAGAATATCAGGTTTATCTTATGGGACGATCCTATATTCGAAAAGGTAGTTCTTCTCCCCGCTATTTTAGGATTGGCAGAGTACCTCATAGGTACAAATTGCACACTCAGCCTATTCGATGGGTGGATGGCCGGCCCTGGCAAACTTCATACCCAGGTTCATTGTGACTGGACGGATCCGACCCGCCGGACGTTCCCTCCCGAATCGAATCATGTTAATACTAACTACCTTCTGACTGACTATTCCATAGAAAACGGGTGCCTCGGATTCATCCCCGGTAGTCATAGGTGGCAAAGAGGACCATCTCCAGAAGAAGGTAAAGTCTGGGCGGACAAGCTTCATCCTGTCGAAGCGCCGGCCGGTTCCGCCCTTATCTTCGGGGATCATGTGTGGCACGGTTCATTTCCCAGAAAAGTCCCAGGACACCGGATGATGATCTTATCTGAATATTCCCGACCCCGACTCCAAATGCAGGAACCTTTCAGAGAATCTGTCACTCAGGAGATTTTGGATCGAAACCCCATCCGCTTCAGTGGTCTCATGGATATCTACGGGATGTTCCCCTTCGGCAAAAACGACCGACCCTTGGAAAGATCGGAACTTGGCCCACCTGGTACTGGAGGGGCTTCAAGCGCGGATCGATACTGTAGCCTTTTTGACAATGAGCCAGCCGCCGGCCGTACTTCCCTTAGACCCCACATCGAGTACTATAAGCACGACGGGTTAATGCGAAGGGAGCGAAATAGAAAATTTGAAGAGGCCAAGAAGGATTGGAAATTCCGTTAACGATCAAGTACTGACGGACTATATACTTGGGCATACGAAACCTGAAGAATAACTGAAACCTTCAGCTTAGATCCTCGCGCCTCGGTATTTCTCTTACAGTCCATGTTCTGCACCCCCGTCAAGGGAAGTTACTACCAACAGCAATTTTTTGACCTTAGGTTGTCTTGCCCATTTTAATCAAAAGATCTTCCGACAACCTCTCCAATATTAAACCCCTTCTCTTGTTTTATTGTCACACCAAAGACTCAACTAGATTGAAATCCCCAAGGACCCTTGAAGCGCAACCCTCCTCCGATCACTTTAACCTATCGCGTCGAAAAGCATGTCAAGAAACCCTTGCCTCGAGACTTTCGTGACAATTTCCACGTTAAGCGGTTTTCCCGGGACCTCCAAGTGATTTACAACAGTCTGTCCGCGAAACACCTCGTCAGTGGCAATGTCCACACGACATACTTTCGACTCCTCCACAATATCGGGCTTTAAAGCCACTGCCATAGCAATCGGATCAGGCAGATTGAACCAACCCGTATTTAATCTTTTCTTCATCACTTCGATCTTTGATGTCTGAATATCGGCACAAAATAGAGCCAAAGGCGTACCTACTGAACGAAGCCGTTCGTAGTCCTCCCTGCCAAAATACGCAAACTCGCCAGCAATCTCCCAACCCACCATCTTAAGCCGCATACCTGAATTGAATACGGCATTTGCCGCTTCTGGATCGACCCATATATTAAACTCAGCCACCGAGGTAATGTTTCCAGGCCCCCTTCCGGTTCCTCCCATTATGACGCATTCCACGACACGTTCGGCAATTTCTGGACACAGCCGTAACGCTGCGGCAATATTAGTTAGGGGCCCCAGGGTCACCAAAAACATCTCCTTTCCTCCTCTCATCAAGCGCGAACAGAGTTCGTTAACCGCATGTCCTTGATTAGGTTCTCGTCCTTTTAATGGCAACCCAATATCCCCCATCCCATCGGCCCCATGAACTTCTTGCGCAGTTTGAAGAGGCCGTAAAAACGGTTTCGCATATCCTGCGTAAATCGGCGCCCGACACATACACAGTTCTAGCGTATAAAGCGCATTCTGGACTCCTTGTTCCAGAGGGACATTTCCCGCCACCACAGTAACAGCATCAATCTTTAAATCAGGATGTTTCGCGGCCATTACCAAGGCTACCGCATCATCTGAACCCGTGTCTGTATCGATAATTACCGTTCTCATAGCATAAACCATACAAACGAATTAGCTAATGACCAAAATATTGTGCCCCTAGGGCTGTTTATTTAAACAAACTTTCTATTGCGGGAACCATACCGGCTGTCACCCTTATCTAAATGAAAATTCGCCCTTTATCTATTTTTCCCTATATCGTTGCTACATTCCTTACTTTTAATTCAGCGATACAGGGAGCTCTGGCTCCTGTCCATATGATGCAACCCGACTATCCGGATGAGCTGATGAGTACAGGGTTCGAGGGGGATGCGACATTAAAAGTCACTGTGACTACTGAGGGAACGGTGGGGAAATGCGAAGTCATATCTAGCGATCATGAACTATTGGGCATAGCGGCCAAAGAAGCAGTTCAGCAATGGATCTTTACTCCTCACGAAGTGGGTGGGAAGCCTGTGGAAAAAGAAGTTCAGATTCCATTTAAATTTCGTCTATCGGAAAAGCAAAGGGCCGCTCTCAAATTGAAGAAGCTTAACGCACTTTTTGGAAGAGAAGTTTTCCAACCTCTAGATCCAAGTATCGAGATTATTGTTGCCGAAGATCTATCAGAGAATCCGCGTCCTACTATACCCATTATTCCCATCTATCCCCAGGAACTGAGAGGCAGCGGGAAAAAGGGTAAAGTGGTGTTGAAGTTCTACCTGGACGGAGAAGGTAAAGTAATCAACCCTTCAGTCCTCAGTTCGAGCGATCCTGCTTTTGAACCCAATGCACTTGCTTCACTTATCAGAGGCGAATATGAACAACAGAAATGGGGAGAACAACCGATCTATGTTGAAATGCAGTGTTCCGTAGAATTTCTCGAACCGGCAAAAGAAGAGCTCAAGATTGAGGCCGAGAAAGAAGAGAACAGTAAATGATAAATGATGATGGAGCCATACTTAGGTATTGTCCGACCTTCTAGTCACTATCTTTATTTTTCTGTTTATCACCCATTGATGACTTCTTTCCCGATCGACTTCAATTAACACCTAGAAGATTACGTTAATAACGATAAAAAAGATGATCCAAAAACAACATACGGGTTCTGTTGTAAACAACGACTAATTTGTATTATTAAATGGATAAACACCCTATTACTTGATTGAGATATGAAACCTAGTGAAATGTTTGATCTGTCGGGGAAATTCGCGCTGGTATCTGGAGCGGCTAGTGGAATGGGGCGTGCTACTTCACTAGCCTTGTCTGAAGCAGGAGCAACTCTGATGTTGGCTGACATCAACGAGGAAGAAATGAATAAAACGGCTAAAGATATAAGTGACTTGGGGGGACATGCGGTTCCAGTAAAATGTGATGTATCAAGACCCGATCAAATCCTTTCCATGTTTGAAATACTAGACGGTGAGTTTGGGAAAATCGACTTTCTGGGCAACATAGCAGGTGAGGGCTTACGTGGTAAGCCGGAAGATGTTTCGCTCGACGACATCGAGCAATCCTGGAGAAATCTTGTCTATGGTCGTTTCTGCTGTTGTCAAGAGGCGGGAAGACGCATGCTTGTTTCGGGTTGTGGTAGTATCGTAAACGTTGGTTCGCTGGCCAGTGTAACCGCTCTGGGCCGCGGCCACATTCCGTATAGCATGGCGATGGGAGCGGTTGTGCAAATGACGCGCGAACTAAGTACGGAGTGGGCAGGTAGAGGCGTACGGGTCAACGCGATCCTACCAGCCCAGGTATTGAACCCGGGGCTTCAGGAACGGATTAGATCTGATGCTCGTATTAAAGAGAAATTTCTTAGCGGGATACCAAGGGGTCGGTTTGGCCAACCTGACGACATTCGAGGGCTTGCAGTTCTTTTGGCGTCTGATGCCTCGTCGTGGATAACAGGCGCCTTAATCCCAATGGATGGCGGCAACCTAGCTATGAATGCAGGGGGCTCCGTCGGAACTGAAGTATTCATCGAGTAGAAACATATTGATTTTGAAACAAAACCATTTCTGCCAAAAAAGACCAATGCTACCAAAACTGATTCATTAAAAGTGAAACCAGCACCCAAAGGCCTCAACAATACGTCGTACCTCTCACTCTATCGGAACATGCAGCTGATTCGACGGTCCGAACTTCGGTTAGCAAGATCTCATCAGCAAGGGCTGGTCCATGGAGCATGTCATACCTATGTGGGGGAAGAAGCAATTGCTTGTGGAGTCTGTGCCCACTTGCGCCTGGATGACATTATATTCAGTACTCACCGTGGTCACGGTCACGCACTGGCTAAGGGCCTAGAACCAAAAGAGCTGATGGCAGAACTCTATGGCCGCGATACCGGGTGTTCTCGAGGGCGAGGCGGTAGTATGCATTTATTCAAGCCTGAAATCGGGTTAATGGGAACAAGTGGAATCGTAGGCCCTTGCATCCTACAAGCCTGTGGAGGTGGCTATAGTTTTAAAATCCTAAGAACCGATCAAGTGGCAGTCGCATTTTTCGGCGACGGTGCAGTTAATAATGGTGCGTTCCACGAAGGCCTCAATATGGCGGCTATTTGGAAGCTCCCGGTCATTTTCGTGTGTGAGAACAACGAATTCGCCACCGAAGTGGCATTCGAATACGCAAGCGGCATTCCAGACGTTGGACGCCGGGCAAAAAACTATGGATTACCCGGATTTGAAGTCGATGGGAACGATGTTGCTGAAGTTCATCGGATTGCTGGTGATGCTGTCCAACGAGCCAGGGCGGGCGAAGGAGCCACTCTCATTGAATGCAAGACCTACCGCACTCGCGCCCATGCTGAAGGAATGGTCGATTTTACCTATCGGACACGAGATGAAGTGGACAGGTGGAAAACACGCTGTCCAATCGAACGGCTCCGAAACTCGATCATAGAAAACATTACAGACGCACAATCAGCATTGGACGAAATTGACGAAGAGATTAATGAAATTGTTGATCAATCCCACTCTTTTGCAGAAAAAAGCGCCTTTCCCGATAGTGCAACTGCAAAGGATCACGTCTATTCGAAGCCAGAAGTCGTTACAGCAACAAAAGAATCTCCCATAGGCACCCGGGAGAAGACGTACGTCGACGCTACTTTGGAGGCGTTGGATTTTGCCATGGCCCAAGACGAAACAATCTTTGTAATGGGACAAGGAATCGGGAAACGAGGTGGCAACTTTGCGACTACTCTTGGATTATTTGATAAATATGGAGCGGATCGTCTGTGTGACACGCCACTTTGTGAGCGAGGATTTGTCGGACTGGGTTGTGGAGCCGCTGTATCAGGCACACGACCGGTAATTGATTGCATGTTCATTGACTTTATCAACGATTCCTTCGGCGAGCTCGTCAACCAAATCGCAAAAATGCAGTACATGAGCAGCGGTCGTTTAAGAGTGCCAATAATTTTGAGAGGTTGTATTGGTGTCGGTCATTCAGCAGCCACCCATCACTCGGGTAGCTACCATTCGATTTACGCTCACATTCCCGGCTTACGGGTAGTCCTTCCCTCAACACCCTTTGATGCAAAGGGACTCTTTGCACATGCCCTACGATCTTGGGATCCAGTACTTTTTCTCGAACACCGAGAACTAATGGCAACGAAAGGTCCCGTTCCTGAGGAATGGTACGAGATACCGTTCGGGGAAGGGGTAGTAGCACAAGAAGGAACGGATGTCACAGTGGTGGCATTTGCATTGATGTGTCGGCACGCTCTAAAGGCAGCGGAGCGATTGTCCAAAGATCACATATCGGTTGAAGTAATCGACCCACGAACTGCTTCGCCTCTCGACCTTGGGATAATTTTGGATTCGGTAAATAAAACGGGACGAATTCTAGTGATAGATGAAGCATTCGGTCCGTGTGGGATCGCTTCAGAAATTGCAGCACGAGTTTCAGAAAAAGGCTTCAACGACCTAGATGCTCCAGTTAAATGTCTAACTGGAGATTTCACTCCTACCCCGTACAGTCCGAGTCTCGAAGCCGCAGTAGTACCGAACGTAGATCATATTGAAAACTCAATTCGACAACTAATCAACGAATAGTGGCAAAGTCGAATTTAGTAGAAGTAGTAGTGCCCCGACTCGGCTGGTCAATGGACGAAGGTACTTTTGTTGAATGGTTAAAAGAGGATGGTGGACAAGTTGAAGTAGGCGATATGTTGTTTGTTCTCGAAAGCGAAAAATCTGCTCAAGAGGTCGAATCATTTGACGAAGGAATTCTCCGAATCCCCCCTGATGCTCCGATTCCAGGAGACCCCGTAAAAGTTGGTCAATTATTAGGTTACATTGTTCCCGAGGGAGAATCTCCTCCCTTTGAAAACCGTTCAGAATCCGGACGAATAGAAACCTCAAAGGAGAGATCAGTACTTAATTCGCCTCAAGATATTGAAGTTGTAACGCAACACCGAGAACCAAGATCCTCATCGGCACGCTCAAATCAAAACACCAAGATCAGCCCGCGCGCCCGCCGTTTAGCTCGTGATTTGGGTATTGATTGGACGGCAATTCGGGGTACTGGGAAGGATGGGCGAATACGCGAAGAAGATATTCGAGTGGCATCAAAAGGATCGAATACACCTCCTCTTACAAAGGAAAAAGAAAAGTCTTTCAGCCTGCCCGGTAGATACATTCCTGTAACTCCGACCAGATTAACAATTGCACAACAAATGTCGGCAGGGATTAACCAAGCAGCTCCCTGTACCTTATCGAGCAAAGTCGTAGCTTCCAAACTAGTAGCTTTACGTCACAAACTGAAGCTGAATACAGACGGTATTTTGCCGAGCTACACTGACATATTTATCAAGCTGATTGCTTCTGCACTTAAAGAGGACCCAATGATGGCCGGCCAGTGGCACGATAAAGAAATCTTCCTCCCTACCGAAATAAACATCGCTTTCGCCGTCGATACAGAATCTGGAGTATGTGCTCCTGTGATTCAGGGCGCTGACGTAAAGCCGTTGTCTACTATCGCTTACGAGTCCAATGCGTTGATACATGCTGCATATCAGAGTCGGCTGAAAATCGAACAGATTCAGGGTGGTATTTTCACGGTGACCAATCTCGGCTCACATGGAATCGATTCTTTTACTCCCATTATTAATTTGCCTCAGTCTGCAATCCTGGGAATTGGCCGTATTCAGCGAGAACCGATCGTCGCCTTAGATAAAATTGAAATCCAGCATACTATGCAGTTGAGCCTAACTTTTGATCATCGCGTCATTGATGGGGCTCCCGCCGCACGCTTTCTGGCTAGAATCTATGAACTGATTGATGATGTTGAGAACTTTCTCCATCCTTGAGCCCAAGATGAAATCTCACCGATTGTAAGGATCTACAAATCATTCAGAGAACCAAGAAAACCTAAATCTGTCCTAAACATCGACCGACTGCAATATCCGCGGACATGAATAGGCAACCCACACAAACAGAAAGCCCAACAAGATCATGGAACACAGGAGCGAACCCACATGTTGAATGACGCTGAGTGGTTTACAGTTTTGCTGCCATTCACATGTGCCCATTGGATAAAGCGGTTTCTAGGTTAACTTAAAATAGGAAATTGCAGTTGCGCGGATCTTTAAATGCGATAATTAAAACCCATTAGACAGTAGGGAACCGATTCCTACCTTTCTAACCAAACTGGGGAACGTGTCATCACTGAAAACCTTTGGAGCAAACGATGTCCACTTACTTTTTTAATCGTCTATCATTAAGCATTGTCACCATAGTTTTTCTTTCATTAACAGCATTTGCGGAAGAGCATCCTTCAGAGCACCCCGAACACCCGAAGCATTCCGGGAAACACACTGAAAAAGTTGAGCCCAAAATTTCCAGCTTTCCCCCAGGTTCCGCCACAGCGCGTAGTATAGTAGGAGACATTGCAAGTGGGATAAAATCTCATATTAAAGCCGTGACAGAAGGGGGTGACGGCAAGTATAAATTAAATCATAAAGGCGCTATGTTGTCTCTCGAACTTGAGAAAGTACACGAGGACAAACTCGCTCAGCTGGACAACGGGTATTTTTTCGCCTGTACTGATTTCAAAGGAACCGACGGCAATACCTACGACATCGATTTCTTTCTCAGCGGCTCAAGAGGAGACATGTGGGTAACGGACGCAACAGTGCATAAAATTAACGGCTCCCCACTCTATACTTGGCGCCAACATTCCAATGGGAAGTGGGTTAAGGATCCTGTTTCCAAATAGATAACTCCAACTTTGAAGGCCTGTTCTTAACTTAATGGGAACTTCTAAAACACCCGTGTCAGTTCGCTATTGGGATTCAATTATCAAGGCAAGGATGTTTCACCACGTTGCTTCGAAGTGGTTTTTTCTTCTCTTTTTGCCTATACGCTTTCGATCTCTACTTCGGAGGCATCACATTTGCCGACAACCACCTTTAAGGACTCAGTACAGCATTCAAGTATTCTAACTGGACTTTGAATTCGTATATAGGGCGAAAATTCCACTGATTGAGAAGTCGGCTTTGCTATGGATCCCGGTAGCCACTTCAGACGCGTTTCAGGAAGTCGCACTGATCGATATTGAATCTCCCCTTTCGGGAAAGACAATCACGGACCGAGACTTTGGTAATCGTTTACTCTACTTCAAGCTCGACAAGAAATACACTGGAAGCGAAATCGTCTTGCGCTACCAAGTTAAACGTCGAGAGAAATCACCATATGTGTCCTCCGAAATAGAATTGGCTAATTATCTTTGTCCCGAACGGCTCACGCCGTTCCATTTAGAATTCAAACGCCTCGCGGAAAAAGAAATCGACAGCAAGATAGGGCAACAAGCAAAGGCCCGTGATCTCTATGAGCACGTACTTAGGCGAATGAGGTACGACAAGAGCGGCATTGGTTGGGGTCGAGGAGACGCACTCTACGCTTGCGATGTGAAGACAGGAAATTGTACAGACTTCCATGCCTATTTTATATCTCTTTCGAGATCAGTGGGTATTCCAGCACGGTTCTCCATTGGGGCAACAATACCTACCGGAAAAGACGAAGGCCCTGTGGGAGGTTACCATTGTTGGGTAGAATTCTACGCTGACGGAAAATGGTTTCCCATCGACATCAGCGAAGTATGGAAAACCCCTTCCTTGACGAATTATTATTTCGGAAATCAGCCGGCCAATCGAATCGGATTTACCCGGGGACAAGATCTTATCGTGACACCGTCCCCTTCAAGCGGGCCAATAAATTTTCTTATCTATCCTATTCTTGAGGTCCAAGGTAGAGAACAAGTCCTGATTCCCAATCTATGGTTTAAGAGGATTTAAAAAGGGGACGGGCCCTTAATACTAAAACAAGCCCGACGAAGAAACTCTTATCAAGGACACTATAAAATAAATTACTGGGCATCAAAATCTTTCAGCTCTCTTCGTGAGAAAAGAAAGAAAGCACCAAACCTAACTGCACGACGGATATCATCTAAGATTAGGTAGCAAATCGGTACAAGTATGAGGGTGATACCAGTGGCAAAAAGAACCCCAAACCCAAGGGAAGTAGCCATCGGAATCAGAAACTGGGCCTGAAGACTTGATTCCAAAAGAATTGGGACAAGCCCAAAAAAGGTTGTAAGCGAGGTCAAAATAATGGGCCGAAATCGCGCAACACCTCCTTCCCATACAGCTTCTCTGATTTCGCAGTCCTCTCGTCGAAGGCGATTAATGTAGTCAACCAACACTAGGGAATCATTGACCACCACACCAGTTAAGGCAATAACACCTAAAAAAGAAAGAATACTGAGATTCTGAAATGTAATAAAGTGACCGAATATGGCTGCTGCTATCCCAAAAGGGATTACCGCGATGACAATGAGTGGCTGCATATAGCTTCTGAAAGGAATCGCCAATAGGATATAAATGACCACCGAGACCATAACTACTCCCCTCTTGATTACAGGAAGGATTTCAGCCATCTCCTTGGCTTCTCCCGACTTCAAAGATACAATCTGGGGAAATTGATCTAGGATCTGCGCCAAAGGACCTTCATTCGAATAGAGTTCGTTGTTTATGGCACTAACATCGGCCACGTCTTTGTCAGCATCCGCTTGAATATTGATTACCCTCTGACCATCAATTCGAACGATAGAGGAATATCCATCCCCGACCTGGATATCCGCTACTTCAGAGATTGGGATTTCGGCACCTTCGGGAGATCTGATCCTCATCGACTCGAGATGGCCCAGTGAAATCCGCTCCTGCGCTGGGTAACGGACCATTATCCTAATGTCTTCTCGATTCCGTTGCACTCGCTGCACTTCCTCGCCATAAAAACCCTGGCGGATCTGCCGGGCCAGATCAACGGAACTTAATCCCAGGATACGAGCCTGATCTTTGAGCCTGATTTTGATCTCCTTTTTACTTTCTGTGAACGTATCTCGGATGTCGTAAAGGCCCTTATATTCGGCTAATTGCCTACGAACCTTGTTGGCAGCATTCCTAAGATCCTCAAAATCCGGGCCTGTGAGACGAATATCAACAGGTAACCCCGTGGGGCCGCCAGCATTGCCTCGAATCGTTAATTTTCTCGCCCCAGGAACGGCTCCGATCGCCTCGCGCCAACGTCTTGATATTTCGAACGCATTTGAATCCCTTACCTCACTTTTTGACAATTCCACAAACATCGAACCAATGTTGCTGGCAGAAAAGGTGGATCCCATAGATTCCACATTAGCTGCCATTGGGACATACCCTAGGAAAACCCCTTTGTTCTTTACCGGATCCGGCTTCCCAGACCTGATCTCTTCCTGGGAAATATTGTGTAAAGATTCCTCTATATGATTCAGAGCGCGTTTAGTTTCTGCGAGAGGAATTCCTTCGGCCATTTTCAATTCAAGCATAAAATAGTCGGAAGGAATATTGGGGAAGAAAACGAAGCGCACCCAACCTCCAAGGGTGAAACCTACTGATATAATCAATAGAGCAACGAAAATTGCTAAAGTTACATACCGATGCTCCATCGCTCGGTTTAGTATCTTGCGATACCGGGTGTTGATGAAATTTTCGAGACCATCTGAGAACCAGCGTTGTAATCTAAAAAGAGGATTGAATCTCCCCCGTCGAACTCGTTCATCGAATCGGCACAAGGAAAGATGGTATGGAAGCACCAACTTGCTCTGGATCAGAGAAAATATCAGCGTAGGAATAACCACCAGAGGCACCGAGACAAAAAACTTTCCAATGAGCCCTGGCAGCGCAAAAATCGGAATAAAAGCGGCAATCGTAGTGATAACTGCGAAAGTGACAGGAGTACTAACTGCGTGAGTTCCCCTAATAGCACTCTCCGCGCCTGGCCCGTTTCGTTGGTACTCAGTGAATACGCTTTCTCCCACTACGATAGCATCATCAACCACAATTCCAAGAACGAGGACGAAGGCAAAAAGAGAAATCATATTAATAGTAAGACCGATTGCAGGAGCAATCATGAGAGTGCCCAAAAAGCTAACGGGTATCCCAATGGCTACAAAGACCGCGAGCGACGGGCGCAGAAAAATGGCGAGAGCAAGAATAACCAACACAAAGCCATAGAACCCATTTTTCATCAGCATATTCAAACGGTCCTGAAGATAAAATGAGAAATCACCCCAAGCAACCAACTCGACACCTTCGGGCAACCAAGTTCCCTTGGCGTCCTCAACGTAAGAGTAAATCTTATGAGCAATATCAAGTGGATCCTCACGGCCAACCTCTTCAATCTTAACGAGAGTCGCCGAATGCCCATTGAAACGGCTGAAGAGATCCTGATCTTCGAAAGCGTCACGAACATCCGCCACATCATTTAAATATATCCGAGTTCCATCAGGATGCGTGAGGAGAACGATTTCCTCAAAATCGGGGCCGGTGTAAGCTTGTTCTTTGGTCCGCAATTGAATTTCCCCGCCCGATGCCTTGATCGTACCACCAGGTAAATCTAGTGAACTGCGCCGGATTGCCTGTACGACCGCATCGAAGCTGATCCCGTACCTCCGCATCTGCTCCTCTGAAACCTCGATCGATATTTCGTAGTTTCTCGCGCCCTGGACAAAAGCCCGGGAGATCCCCGGAATTCTGACGACGTCATCCCGAATTTTCTCTGCCAAGGCCTTGAGGTTCTTTTCATCCGCTTCCCCATAAACGGCAACCCATATGATATCACGATCAAAAAGGAGCTCTTCCACAATGGGTCGCTCCGTCTCTGCTGGGAAGGATGGAATAGCATCTACTCGAGCCCTGATCTGATCTTTAACAGATGTGACATCGTAGCCCTTATTTACGGTGACTGCCACGGACCCATGGCCTTCGTAAGCAGTTGCCATTATCTCTTTTATTCCGTTAATCCCCTCAATAGCCTCTTCGATGCGAATAATAACCGCTTCTTCAATTTCCGAAGGTGACGCACCCGGGTAGGGAACTCGCACTACTACTGTGTCGAGGGAAAAGAAGGGAAACATCTCTCGCTTAACGGTGAGTACTGAATAGCCGCCACCGAATACCAGTAGCAGCATTAACAGATTAGCCGCGACTCCGTTACGAGTGAACCAAGCAATCATGGGAGGTCTTTAGCTTCCCTTGGGAGGGCATCTCCAGAAATATTTTCTACGATGACTTCCATACCCTCGATTGCGAATACTAAAGGAGTTATACAGACGAGATCACCCTCGTTCAACCCTTCAGCGACAACCACTTTATCGATCCCCTTGCGCACAACTCTTACAGGACGTATCTGCAGGCGGGCCTGGGCATCTATCACGTAGACAAGCTGATTGTGTAATGAACCTCGAGGAATGATCGCTGCATCCTTGATAAGATGTCCTAAGATACGGGCTCGGACAAATTGTCCTGGTTTCAGGGGTGGTTCGTCGGAAGCTCCGGCCCGAGAAAACGGCTTCAAAACCTTAGCTACAACGACGGTTTGCCGCGTTGAAACCTCAATGGCACCCTCAACTCGATCAACAAATCCAAGCCGAGAAATACGTCTTCCAGCATAGTCGAATTCAAGGATGACTTCCGGTTTATCTGAGGCGTTAATGTCATCCTGATATTGCTCCGGTAATTCCACAAATGCCGCCTCCTCTGCCGAAATCGGTAGCCGAACTTCGGCCACATCGACCGAATAGATACGCGCTAAAGGGGTCACTCGCGCGGCTACCACCTGACCGATGTCCACAGACTTTTCCCTTACGCGTCCAGTATAGGGAGCGCGAATTGTTGTTAAGCGAAGATTGCGTTCCGCCACTTCAAGAGCCGCCTCAGCCGCTTCCATCTCCATCTTCGCCCTAAAGACCTGAGGCTTTCTCAGGGCTAAATCACCCCCTTCTCCTAACCCAAGATCGTTCCAATCATCACGAGCCTGCTCCGCGAAGGCACTTTCCTGCTTAAAAACGAGTCTGGCTTGGGCGAGTCTGCTTCTAGCTTCTGCACGCAGAGCCCGATATTCAGTAGAATCAATCTCAAGGAGCACTTCGTTCTCGTGAAAGAATTTTCCAGGAAAGAAGTTAGGAGAAACCGCAACAATAACACCCGAAACCTCGCTGGTTAGGCTCGTTTCCGTCCGAGGCTGAACAGTGCCGTGAGTCACCACTTCCAACCGATGAGATTCTAGCTGTACTCTGACAACCTCAACCCTCGGAAGGACCGGAAGATCTTCTTTCTCCTCAGGCCTAGACCGCAACTTGTCCATATAGATGGCAAACAAAACTGCGACACCTAGGATAACAAAAGACAGAATGATCGACCTTAAAACACCTCTAGTTCGCGAATTCATTTCTCAATTTAGTAACCCCTATAAATTACTAGGATCCTATAGGGCATACTCAATTTAACTGACCCAATTAAGTCAGCAGGCCAGGTCGAGATTCTTCGACAAGTTAATTCTTTAACCAATATAAAATTATCTTTTTAATTTCCCCATTCGGTCAAGAATCTTTATTTTGGTGCACTGCTCAAACTCACGAATAAGTTTGTTAGGGTTTCGAATGCGGTCCGGGAGACAGAGTTTAAGTCCTATTCCTAACAGAATTCTTGATACTTATCCTTTGCCATGATTCCATGAGGTATGAAAGTTTGTGCACCAATGGAATCGGGGCTTCCAGACTACTCAATTAGATTAACAAGGCCACCATTTGAAAACCTGAGTGATATGGACCTCACCAAAAATATCGATGTTCACAAAATATAGCCCGAAGAATCATTTCGAAATCATTGGGAACCAGCCCCAGTATTTCCTCGATGACAGCATAATCGAATGGGTTAAGAATATCAAACGAACCCATCACGTGGCGGAAAAATATAACGGAAATCCCGTTATTCGACGTGACCAGCCTTGGGAGGCTTGGCTTCATTTCAACACAACAGTGACTCTATTGCGTGACGATGATGGCCGTTTCCGTTGTTGGTATACCGACGTCACAAATCTCAGTTTTGAAGGAGGTGGTGCCGATGCTCTATACAAGCCGAAATTGAGTTACGCCGAGTCGACTGATGGCATCCAATGGGAAAAGCCTAACCTCGGCATGGTTAAGATCGACGGGAGAGACACCAATCGTATCGACTGGGAAGCAGCTCCGGGACAACCAGTAGCACTGACAGTAATCCGCGACCCCATTGATCCTGATCCGAAAAGGCGCTATAAGATGGCCTACCTTCCGGAAGCCTACAACGTCAACGTACCAAAGAAAAGTGTCATGGCGCATTCCCATTCGCTGGGACTGTGTATTGCTTACTCATCAGATGGGTTCCACTGGGAACATGAAGAGCGAAACCCGGTACTTGATATTTGGGGGAGTGACGTGCTGACCATGACCTACGATATGGAATACGAGCGCTACGTCATTTATGGTCGTTGCCACTATATGGCAGAATCCGGTAACCCTTCTTCTGACCAATGGTTTACGCCTTACTATCCTGCTCAACCAAACGGATGGGTTTCTAAGAGAGCCATCTACCGTATAGAGAGCACTGACCTGATCCATTGGTCAGAACCAAAACGGGTGCTAACGCCAGGTACGCTCCACAACCTTGACGATCAGTTCTACTCGTTGGCCTACTTTCGGCTCGGGCGTTACCATTGCGCCCTGATGCCCGTGTTTCATGCGGTCGACAATACTAAGGACACTGAATTAGTATACAGCCACGACGGAATAGAATGGCACCATTATCCGCGAGAACCTTGGAGGATTCAGCGGGGAGGCCAGGGGACCTGGGACGAGTTTCAAATCGATACCGTTATCCCACCTTTGCGATTGGGAGATCATCATTTGGTATTTTATGGCGGCGCTGATTTTCATCACGATTGGGCAATGGTAGGAAAAGCCCAGGGCCTCGACACGCCGGAGGTAAATTATTCTCTGGAACAGTTGAACGAGAGTTTGGGGCTGGCAACCTTCCGCGCCGACGGATTCGTGTCATTGGACAGTGGTCTGCGCGAGGGAATCATCACCACCACACCTTTCTTCTCAACGGGAGAACAACTAATTATAAATGCCCGCTGTCACAGCAAAGGCTATATCGAAGTAGAAATCACCGATATCATGGATGAGGTTTGGAAAGGTTTTTCGCGCTCCGACTGCAAGCGATTCACCGGTGACGAAACATCTCACGTGGTGGCTTGGAAAGGGCAGTCGGGAATTAATATGGTTCCCGGATACACAAGGGTTCGATTTTATATGAAGAATGCAGAGTTATATTCATTTCGAGTGGATAAGCTGTGATCAGGGAAGCCTGACAGCAATTATCTGAAACGTAACGATATAACTTGAATAATTGTTTTCCCACGGTGTTCTCCAACGCTATTCTTTCTATCCTTCGCGCTATAAACTCCAGCTAGAGGAAAACTTGGTGGGAGTTTTCTATTATCGGCGAACAATTTCTGTTCTCGGACATTTGTCTCTATTTACTTTGTGGATCCTGCAGACAAAATTGTACCTTCAAAAATTCCCCTTGGCAACACACTCTCCTATCATACCGTTCATTCCTAAACGAACCTGGGACTTCTTAACAGTAAATTCTCCCTCATGAAGAACAACTCAAAGATTGCATCTCCCAACCTTCATTAATCATTTTTGCACTATGAAGCTGGAATGGATCCTCTATTTTCTTCTCGTCCTCTGGTCCCTCCAGGGATTCTACGGCTGGTTGAATCTTTGGCTTTATCGAACTCGAATGCGTATTCAGGATGAAGAACTTGATCAACCACTAGGATCCCCCCCTCTTCCAGCAATACTAATGGCTCCGATGAAAGGAATTCGGCATAATTTTGAATTCTATATAAACGGTCTCCTCAATCAGGACTATCCGGATTACCATCTAGTATTTACCATTGAATCGACTAATGACCCCCTGTATCTAAGGCTTAGAACCAGGTTGGGGTTAACAGATGAAATACTGCTTTGGTCTCCATATGCAGGACCGCCACCGGATGGGTCATCTGTACAAGTTAGTCCAGGTCTGCGGAAAATCCAACTCATAGTGGTTGGTCTTTGCTATGAGGGCTCACAGAAAGTACACAATCAGCTAAGAGCTCTTCAAGAACTGAGAGAAGAGGACCGTCTGATTGCCGCCTCTGACGCTGACATTAATCCTCCTCAAAACATGCTATCTCGTTTACTGAAACCGCTTAATCAAGGTACTCACGTCGCCGCTACAGGCTATCGCTGGTTGATTCCCCTCAACCGCCATTTCGGGATGTGGACTGCTTCCGTGGTAAATTCTTCGGTAGCAACCATGGGAGGTCCTGAGTGGTGTAACCTAATGTGGGGGGGGGCCCACGCTCTCACCCGTGAAGCCCACGAGGAGATCGGAATGACTGAGAAACTCAAGGGAGCCTTCAATGACGATCTTCAAACAGCTCACCACGTCCGATATAAAGGAAATAAAATCGCCTATATTCGCTCCCTTATGCTTCCGAGCTTGGAAAAATACAACTGGATAACCATGTTCGAGTTCGGATGGAGACAATATTTTCACGTCCGCATCTATGCTCCGTGGGCATGGTGGTCCACCCTAATAATAACGGCCCTATACATTTCTGGATCTGCTGCTGCCTGGGTGTCGCTGATCACCGGTGATTTCAAAATTCTACTGCCCATTGGAATTGTCTTCCTTTTCAATCAAATGCGAGCTTCAGAACGGATCTCCCTCCAAAAGACTCTCTTTCCCGAGAAGGATTTGAATCGTCTCAAACCAACCTTCATTCTTGAAAAGTTTGGTACCTTTTTCTACATGACTGTCCATTTCCTCATGGTTTGTCGGTCCCGAATCGGGAACAAGGTTATCTGGTCTGGAGTAATTTACAGAGTAAAGGGGAGGCAACAAGCAACAGTTGTGAGCAGATCTGATGAGTCGTAATTAGATAGAAACTTCAGGCACCCTGGATCTAAGTCGTGGCGTATTAGGAACACAAGTGAGTCACAGGGTTTTAGCCACTGTTACCCAAAGGCAACTCTGTCGGCTTATCTCTTGCTTATCCTCCCAAGCCAAATTTGTTTGGCACGGCCAACCTCATCTCGTAGTGATCCAGGCTTGAAACATCAACATTAGTGCATGAATCTCAAGGGACGATGAAAAATTCGATAAATTCTCGGAAAATTGGAGTAACCGAATTGGAGGTAACCTCCTTGGGCTTCGGCGCAGCCCCTATTGGAGATCTCTTCCAAAAGCTTGCCGAACCAGAAGCCGAATCCATTCTGAATGCTGCCTGGAACTCCGGCATCCGTTACTTCGATACTGCGCCCTTCTATGGCCATGGAAAGAGCGAGCTTAGAGTCGGCCAATTTCTTCGACAAAAGGATCGGGACGAGTTCGTCCTCTCAACCAAAGTGGGCCGAGTGCTTCGCGCCCCCAAGGACCCCGCGAACTTCAAGTCAGATTTCTGGATCGATGCCATTTTTGATTTTCAATTCGACTATACCTATGACGGGGTGATGCGCTCCTTTGAGGATAGCCTACAACGCCTTGGACTCAATCGAATCGACGTATTGCTGATTCATGATCTCGACCCCTGGTTCCATGGTCCAGACGTATTCAATGCATACTTTGGGCAACTTCTTTCGGGAGGTTACCAAGCTCTTCAAGATCTTAAAAATAGCGGTGCGATAAGAGCGTTCGGTGCCGGGGTAAACCTCCCTGGGACAATACCCAAGTTCCTGGACTCAATGGATCTCGATCTCTTCATAGTCGCTATGCCCTATACCCTCCTTGACCAAGGTGCGCTGGATAGCGAGTTTCCACGATGTGCAGACCGCAGCGTTGGCATTGTCATCGGATCTCCCTTTGCCTCCGGCATACTCGCGACTGGTCCTATTGAAGGAGCTGTCTACGGTTACAAACCCGCCAGTCCGGAAATAATGGAAAAAACATGCCGCATAGCATCTGTTTGCAAAAAACATGGCGTCTCTCTTCGTTCGGCTGCAATGCAGTTTCCCCTCGCCCATCCAATCGTCGCTGCTATAATCCCGGGCTCAATCAAACCGGAATACCTCCCAACCAATCGCGATGATTTTATCCGTGAGATCCCATCAGGCCTTTGGGACGAATTGAGAAAGGACGGTCTTATTAGGGAAGACGCCCCAACGCCCTAGGAAATCGGGTTTGCAACGATTCTTATGGGAAAAGTTATTCTGCCTACATTACACTGTTGAGTTACCTCGGGAATTTTTCAAATGGATCCTTTTTCGAATTCGGGTCCTTCACTCCAGTATTTGTACTCTCTTTCATTAAGCTAAGAACGAAAAAGAATTCCTATTCGAGGACAGAAGAAACGTAGATTAGCAAAACAAACCCACTGTATACGGGGGATGATTTCTATAGCTAACCAGTTCACATTTTGCGAATTCCAATGGCATAGTTGCTTAGAGGAACGTGAACGCTTCTCTCCGACGATACTCAGGTCAGAATTCCGCGTTACCCGGAGTTCGGGGGAACGGAATGACATCCCGGATATTGGAAACACCAGTGACGAACATCAACATCCGGTCGAACCCGAGTCCGAAACCGCTGTGAGGAACCGTGCCGTAGCGCCGGAGGTCTAGATACCACCAGTAGTCCGTCTTGTCGATTTCATGCCGATCCATGTTTTCCTCGAGCAGATCGAGTCGTTCCTCACGCTGACTGCCACCAATTAATTCTCCGATGCCAGGAACAAGGACATCCATGGCTCGAACTGTCTTCTCATCGTCATTTACCCTCATGTAAAAGGGCTTTGAGGCACGGGGGAAATCATAGATTGAAACCGGAGATTCAAAGTGTTCTTCAGTAAGATATCGCTCGTGCTCGGATTGCAAATTACCTTCCTCCTCAATTGGATATTCGAAGGTCTTGTTGGAGGCCTTCAGAACCTCGATCGCCTCAGCATGAGAAACTCGGAGGAAGGGCCTCTCTGAAACAAACCGCAGACGTTCTCTCAAACCCCTATCAACGTAGCGCTCAAAAAGGACCAGGTCATCAGCGCAATTCTCTACAACATCATCAACCAGGAATTTAACGAATTCCTCTGCCAACTTGATATTCCCCTCTAAATCGCAAAAAGCCATCTCCGGTTCAATCATCCAAAATTCACTTGCATGGCGTGATGTGTTTGAATTTTCCGCCCGAAAAGTAGGTCCAAAGGAATAGACGTTTGAGAGAGAGAGGGCAAAAGCCTCCACTCCAAATTGGCCGCTTACGGTAAGATAGGTTGGCCGAGAAAAAAAATCCTTTGCATCATTAACTTCCCCTTTTTCAATAGGGAGAGCAGCCGAGTCCAAAGACGTTACTTGGAAAAGTTCACCCGCGCCCTCACAGTCGCTCGAAGTAATTATCGGAGTGTGGACATAAATAAATTTCCGATCTTGGAAGAATCTATGCACAGCATAAGAAAGATGATTGCGGATACGGAACACGCACCCAAAAAAATTAGAACGAGGTCGGAGGTGCGCAATCTCTCTGAGATATTCATTACTATGTCGCTTCTTCTGAAGTGGATACGATTCTTCCGCCTTCCCAATCAACTTAACCGTCTCTGCTTTAATCTCCCATCTCTGTCCCTTGCCCTCAGACTCAACAAGACTCCCTTTTACCGCAACTGCCGAACCCGTGCTAATCGAAACTGATTTGGCACCCTCAAGAAGGGAGGACTCAACGATAACTTGAATGTTCTTAAGGCAGGTACCGTCGTTAACTTCAACAAATGAGAGTTCTTTCGTATCACGGCGAGTACGCACCCAGCCTTGTATCAATACTGAGTCGATTTCTGAGTCACTTCTCAGAGCATCAATAATTCGCGTCCTTCGCATTACACAAGCAATCTACCTATAGGGAATTCATATTTTAATCTTTATCGAATCAAAAAATCTAACGTACTCCTAGCATAATCATGCCATATTTTTAGAAGGCTAAAACACGAGAATGTTGTTAAAAAAAGAACTACACCCGACAATTATTTAAAAATCTACATTCATAGGCGAAAGAGCCGACATTATTGTTAAATTTCAGTTCTCGTAAGGAACAACTTCACAAATTTCAATATGCAAACTGCAAACAGAACACACTATCATCCGTTTTGTTGCTCCAGAAATAATTTGATTCAAAATGAACTGGCTATCAGCTGATCCAATCTGCCTGCAATTATTCTATTCACTACCCTATTCCGAGCAGACAACGTACCTTTATGAAGAGAGAAATAGCATGATCGACAATATCCCGACTGAAGAAAATATAACCATAATCTCGAAAAACATGGAATATCTCCATCCTTGCATTGTGTTTTGCATCTATTAGTTGTGATTGAGTCCAACCGTCCTGGACGTATCAGATAGGATAGAACCCATCACGGACATATAATGAGATTCCGACAAAGCTCCAATCTTCGATTATACAAATATAAAAGCTGGGCCTTTATTCTCCTTATCCTTGTCCTCGCCAACGGTCGGCTTCTTTCAAAGGCAAGAGATATTGGGATACCTTTTGAAGGGAATCCCGGAAGTTTGAACGCTATTACCGACGTCAGCGGCGTGACCGTAGGTCACAGCACGATCGTGAAAGGTCAAGGACAGCTGAGAGTAGGCAAGGGGCCCGTGCGTACAGGAGTTACGGCAATTTTTCCGTTAGGATCTATAACTTTAACGGAACCAGTTTTTGCCGGAATTTCTGCTCTAAATGGAAATGGGGAAGTAACAGGGGCAGCATGGGTGGAAGAGTCGGGCTTTCTGGAAGGTCCCATCCTCATCACTAACACCCACAGCGTTGGCATGACTCATCATTCGGTAATCTCCTGGCGTACTCGGCAAGCGGGGCCAGACTCGACTGGATACTGGTGGTCCCTTCCAGTAGTCGCGGAGACTTGGGATGGACACCTCAATGATATAAATGGGTTTCACGTTAGAGAGCGACACGTCTACGAAGCACTTGAATCGGCTCGAGGGGGGCCTGTTGCCGAGGGGAATGTGGGCGGGGGAACCGGTATGGTTTCTTACGAATTTAAGGGAGGTATTGGAACTTCGTCCCGAATTTTTAAGGTTGAAAAAGAGTTCTATACAGTTGGGGTTCTGGTCCAAGCGAATTGTGGCAGACGTGGACAGCTTCTCATCGCTGGGATACCTGTGGGACGGGAAATTTCTGAATATACTTTCAAAAAGAGGTCCAACCCGAAGCCTCCCCAGCAAAACAGTTCGATCATTATCGTTATCGCAACCGATGCACCCCTTCTTCCTCATCAACTCAAGCGGGTAGCTCGGAGAGCATCGCTTGGACTCGCCCGAACTGGAAGCACTTCGGCTAATGGATCCGGGGATTTCTTTATCGCCTTCTCCATCAAGCCAATTCATAAACTGAAGAATTCCTCGCTGGAATCGGCAGATATGGTACCTAATAGACTTTTGAACCCATTATTTACTGCGACAGTTCAAGCTACAGAAGAGGCTATCATCAATGCCCTTGTGGCCGCAGAGACTATGGAAGGAAGGGATAATCACAGGATTATCGCCCTTCCCCACAAACGTCTTAAAGAGATTCTTCAGAAGCATAACCGCCTTAGACCGAAACAGAAATGAATGCCCTAAACACACTTTATTCTTGTCCGACTTCCCTCAGGATTGTATGCATTAGTACCATAAATTGTGGTTAGAGTAAGTAACAACTGAAATTCCCTTGCCACTGTAGATCCGAACCCTAGGACCTGCCTACCAAAACCAGATCTAAAAAAAGGCGAAAAAATGTCAGAACCAAAAATTGCTCAGACCAGGCCTTTCGTTCAAAAAATGGACCCCGGCACCTATTATTGGTGCCGCTGCGGCTACTCCAATAAACAACCTTTCTGCGATGGGGCTCACAAAGGAACCGAGTTCTCGCCAATTGAAGTTGTTATCGATGAGCCGAAAGTCGTGGCCTTCTGCGGCTGCAAGCTCTCCTCCGATAATCCTCACTGCGACGGAACACACAGTACACTTTAGGGTTCAGTTGGCAAGGAATCCTCATTCCCGCATTCTTCCATTTTTAATGTCCAATGGAAACCCACGAAAAGAGGTTTTGCCTTGTACAGTCTAATATATTGAGAAGCATATTTTACGAAAAACAATGAGCAGTAATACAGTCGAAATAACTGAAGCTAATTTTGAAGAGCAGGTTGGGAATTCTGAGATTCCGGTGCTTGTCGATTTCTGGGCAGAATGGTGTGGTCCTTGTAAAATGATTGCACCGGTTCTTGAGGAAGTAGCAAAAGAAAGATCGGAATTGGTTAAAATAGGGAAAGTTAACGTAGATCATAGCACTACCCTAGCCAGTCGCTTTGAAATTCAAGCTATACCTACTATGTTAATTTTCAACAGCGGTGAGGTAAAAGAGCAGATTGTCGGTTTTACTAGTAAAGAAGCGATTCTAGAAAAAATCGATCAAGCCATTCAGTCGGATTCCTAGGGGCAGGCTTTCGGAAATCCAGGCACGTTTGTTTTGGATTGTCTTGGGAGATGGTATTACAAACCGACCGACCTCAGATTAGACTTTTGCTCGTACGCGTTTAACAAACGGTGCAATCCCAGGGTTTTCGGTAATAACCGTCGAACTCGATGACACCCGAACCCAAATCAAACAAGGAGCATAATAACCATCTAGGGGTCGCTATTCTTGCCGCCGGACAATCAACACGGATGGGCAAACAGAAACTCCTCTTGCCCTGGTGTAATTCGACGATTCTTGGCCATCTGATCACACTCTATAGAACTCTTCCAACGTCACAAATCACAGCTGTTTACACTAGGGGTAATTCTGCCGTAAGGAATGAACTCGAACGGAATGCAATTCCCTCACCAAATTGGATTGAGAATCCGAAGATCTCGCCAGAAATGTACAGTTCAGTACTTTGTGCGATCCGTTGGAAAGGATGGTCTAACCGGATCACACACATCGCTATTGTTCTCGGCGATCAGCCACAGATTAGAAAGGCTACTATTTTTCAACTCACCCAATTTTCCAGGAAGAACCCTGAATCTATCTGCCAGCCTCAATATAAGGAGAAACGCTGTCACCCTGTAATTTTGCCCCTATCAACCGCTCGCTCTATGGCTTCTCGGAACTTTATTCACCTAAAAGAAGCCCTTGAAGCCTATAAGCACCTTATTCTTCCATTTCCATCTCAAGACTCAGGCCTGATAAATGACATCGATACTCCAAAAGACTACTTAGAGCAACGAACCCTGCACGGTATGAGTAAACAGAATGGCCAGGAAACAGAGATACACGGAGAGCATTGCTCAAGAGACAGTAAAGGACCTTGTTAGTGACTCTGTAAGTGAAGTGTCGGCCATCTACCGATTCGGAAAGGGCCACTTAACAAACCCACTCAGGTTGCTTTTCTTCAGGTGAGATCTAATCCCTTAAAGCCTCAAGGATGCGCTCCATTTGTCCCTATCGGTTTAGTCCCATTAGAAATTCTGCATTGGTCTTCGTCTTCTTAACTCGTTGGATAAGCATCTCCATAGCCTCTGTGGAAGGAACCCCCTTCATTACTCGACGCAAAGAATAGATTTTATTCATCTCATCCAGATGATAGAGAAGCTCCTCCTTTCGCGTCCCACTTCGTTCCAAATTAATTGCTGGATACATCCGTTTGTCGACCAAAGCCCGATCCAAATGCAGCTCCATATTCCCGGTTCCTTTGAATTCCTCAAATATCACTTCGTCCATCCGACTGCCGGTCTCAATCAAGGCGGTTCCAATAATGGTCAAACTCCCTCCTCCTTCGATATTACGAGCCGAGCCAAAAAATCTTTTTGGCTTTTGGAGTGCACTCGCTTCCACTCCTCCCGAGAGAATTTTACCACTACTGGGGCGAAGAGTATTGTATGCTCTCGCCAGCCGGGTAATAGAATCGAGCAGAACAACGACATCTCGCGAATCTTCCACCATTCTCCGGGATTTTTCGATCACCATCTCTGCAGCATGCACGTGGCTCTCGGCCGATTGATCGAAAGTCGAGCTCACAACCTCGCCTACAACCTGCCGCTTAAAATCCGTGACCTCCTCTGGCCGCTCATCAACGAGTAGGACAATAAGGTGAACATCCGGGTTGTTCAATGCGATGGCATTCGCAATACATTGAAGGAGTACTGTTTTCCCAGTCCTCGGTGGTGCAACGATAAGCCCCCTTTGCCCCAAGCCGATCGGAGTCAGTAAATCAACGATACGCATTGAGAGGTTGTCCCAGCCTACATCGGAATTACTCTCCAGAAGAATGCGCTCAAGCGGATAATAGGGGATCAGGTCCTCAAACGGCGCTACCCCCTGATTTTTCGCCATTGCATCATCCATAACCGAGATTAACTTGATGACGAAAGGGCAGCTCTCCCCTTCCCGATGGGGATGCACTTGGGTATCTAGGATCTGTCCTCTTTTCAGCCCATATTGCTTAATTAAGCCAGCTGACACAAAGGCACTGTAGGGCCGTATACGATAGTTATCATTTTCGAAGACAATCAGCCCAAATCCCTGATCCGTAATCTCTAATACTCCTCTCATCACAATTGGCACTCGGCGCTCGAACCCTGTTCGAATCACCTCATCGATCAGCATGTTCCGATTGGGAACTCCATTTGTCGAAACTCCAAGTGCCTTAGCCTCCTCCACCAATTCCACAAGAGACATGTTCAAAAGTGGAGTCACCAGAAGTGGACTCCCCCCGGTCGAATGCTCCTGTGACAAGATTTCCATCTCTTCCAGGTTGCTTAGGAAGTCATATCCGGTCAGATTGCCAATATTTGTTCCAATCCCATTTTCAATCTCTTGCAGGCCGCGCTGCGGACGTCCGCGAGGCTTCCTCTTTTGCTTCTTTCTTGGCATCAACGACCGGTTATTAGGCGATCTCCTTTCTCCTGACTGCCCTCGTGATCCTCTTCTGTTTCCCTCATTCGTATTTCTACGACCCTTCGCTGTATCTCCACCTAGCCTCCTGTGATTTTCGCGTTGTTCTCCTTTCTGATCACTTATAACGGGCTCCTCGGAAGGAGTATTCGTTGAGATTACATTCCTTCCAGAATCGGATTCGAGGACAACTTCCTCTTTGTTGCTTTCTTCGTTATTCGACATAGTAACGTCGCAGTAGGCATATCCTACTGCACTCTTTTTAGAATCTCCTTTTAATGGATTCGCCCAAGTTTGGGATTACTCAACAAAGGAAAAATTCTGCCTTCAGTACTGAGACTTGCTCTAGTAAAAATTTAACTGGTCCATTATTGGACAATACGAAATCTGAACGATTGAGTTTCTCTCTCAAGGGCAACTGTCGATCAATCCGCAGCTTTACCTGCTCGTCGGTAAACCCTTTAGCCCTCAATCTCGCTAACTGCAAAGACTGGCTTGCCGATACACAAACAGTAAAATCAAATAGTTTTTCAAGGTTTTTTTCGAACAAAAGAGGGATCTCTACAACCCAAAGAACCCTGGGCATTGCCCGAACATTTAATTCCCAGTGCTTCCTAACTAAGGGATGAAGGAGGGTTTCTAACCATTCAAGATCCCCCGCACCGCCAAATACAATACTAGCAAGGTGCTTCCTGTCAACCTTTCCCCGTCTTCCGAAGATTCTTTCGCCAAACCGATCTCTAAGAGCACTCCTTACCAATTTGTCCCCGTCAAGCAACTCCTTCACAACAGCATCAGAATCCACCGTTTTCGCCCCTTCGGACTCGAAGCCTGCAAGCGCGGTTGATTTTCCGCATCCAATGCCTCCTGTTAGGCCGATAACCATTTTCAAATGTCAGAAAATGTTTCCATCACAGGCCAATTTAATGTGGGGAAATTGTATCGTATAGGAATATGACACGAAAAACGTGATTCAAATAGCAAACCTGAATTCAGAACTGCCATCTTGGAGATGGTTTTAGAAACCGAAAATCTCTTTTCGAGCTGCTATACAAACACATCATACCTCTGGTCAACTTTACACCCGAGATTACGATCTCGGAGATCAACCTCCTACTTTGCAAGCAGCGGATCACCTATGTTCATCAATGGAAGCGGCATCGGACTATCACCATCTAGAAAATATAATTTTGTCGAGGGATCCTCGCTAATTTCCTTTAGAGCCTCAAGAGCTTGAAGCTGCAAATAGGCGGGATTAGAAGCGATCGCTTCATTAATTTTGTTGATCTCATAGGCTTGAGCATCTGCCAGAACCCTCCTTTGCTCTGCTTCCTCCTCAGCTGCTGCTCGCGAAGCCTCGGCCGCAACGACCTTTTGATTCATTTCGATTCTCACTCGTTCCAACTCTGCCTTCTGCTTCTCTACCTCCTGTTCACGTGTTTTCTTCGCTTCGATTCCCCTTGTTATGGCAACCGGTAAATTGATATCACGAATCAGTACCGCTTGGACTTCAATACCCTTCGCGGTTAGGTAATCCTTAAGAGCCACTTCCAAAGATGCTTGTAATTGTTCTTGGGTATCTTCTAGAAAAAAGTCTTCAGCACGCTTGATCGTTTTCCCCTGCTCGCGCAGTAAGGAGCGAAGTGTGGGTAGCAAGTGAACTGTCACCGCTTCTCCAATGGAACCAGTTTCCTTGAGAATGCTTGGGGCCATCCCACCAATGATCCTGTATTGTACGCTGGCATCAATTCTTGTCTGAAGCTGATCCTGGGAAGGAACGCTCGCAGTCTCCTTAAGTGTCTTTTGACGAGTGTCAAAAAACATCCACTTATAGAGAGGGTTAA
Organism: Candidatus Moanabacter tarae; assembly: GCA_003226295.1. Taxonomy (NCBI): domain Bacteria; kingdom Pseudomonadati; phylum Verrucomicrobiota; class Opitutia; order Puniceicoccales; genus Candidatus Moanibacter; species Candidatus Moanibacter tarae. Next base: position 1,513,760 of record CP029803.1, read on the forward strand.
CTGGAAAATGGAGACCTTCCTCGTAGGGCCTATCCTGGACTTCTCCAAATAATGCCGCCACTCCAACGTGGCCCGCTTCCACAGTTACAATCAGTCTCGAACCAATCAGGAGGATAACACCAACAATGATTACGGTTCCAATTAGAGGCCATGAGGTAATATTCATTTTCCTACTATCCTTTCTGTGCGCGCTGTACTTTAGTTATTCAAGAATCAGTCTGTCCGTGCAGCTAGTCTGTTCACGATTAATTTCCCTATATTAAGTGATGCAGTAGCAGCTGGAGAAGGTGCGTTGCAAACATTAAGCACTTGTTTATTCCCTTGAATAAAAAAATCATCAACCAATTCCCCGTCAGAGGCAAGCGCCTGAGCCCGAATTCCGCTTGGTGCTGGATAGATCTGATCCGCACGGATATCAGGTACTAGCCGCTGTAGAGCCTTCACAAAAGCTTTTTTGCTCAGAGAACGGTGGATTTCACCTAACGCAGTCCGCCAGTATCGCGTCGCTACTTTCCAAAACGCGGGATAGCTCAGAGTTTCGAAAAGATCAAAGGCATTGAAGTCTATTTTCTTGTAACCCTCACGTGCAAAAGCAAGGACAGCGTTTGGTCCACATTCAACAGCTCCGTCGATCATTCGGGTAAAGTGAACTCCCAAGAAAGGGAATCGGGGATCCGGTACCGGGTAGATTAAATTCCTGCATAAATGGTAGGCTTCCTTTCTCAACTTGAAGTACTCTCCCCTAAACGGTACAATCTTCACTTTCGCGCTTTCACTCATAGATGTGACTCGGTCCGAGTGAAGGCCAGCACAATTTACTAAGAATCTTGAAGCGAATTCCCCTCTCGTCGTTTCCACAATGATCTCATCTGAATTTCGCTTCAACCCAACCACCCGCGTGTTTTTATGAATTTCTCCCTCATTCTCAAGAATTCGCCCACCAAGGCGCTCGCAAACCTCAACAAAGTCAATAATTCCTGCCTCCGGCACATGGATTGCTTTAATCCCCGCAGCATAAGGCTCGATTTCTCTCAATCTCTCTGGCCCAATTAGTTCACACTTTACCCCGTTGGCTTGCCCCCTCTCGTATATCCCATCTAACCTTCCCAGTTCACTATCGTCAACCGCTACGATAACCTTTCCGCAGATTTCAAAAGAGACACCCTCACTGCGGCAGAATTCTTCCATTGCCAACTTCCCAAATCGACAGTTCTCTGCCTTGAGCGAACCCGGCCGATAGTAGATTCCAGAGTGGAGAACTCCTGAATTATGGCCCGTCTGATGTCGCGCCAGTTCTCCTTCTTTCTCCAATATGATAACCTTCTTATCCGGATACCTCCTCTGGAAATTGTATCCTGTCGCCAGCCCCACAATTCCACCGCCAACGATGATTAGTTCAGCTCTTTCCATTCTTTTAAATAGTTTTAATAACTTACTCAGACCACCAGATGTTGCGTAGCCAACGGCTGCACTTTCCCTTCCCTATATCACCTCACTATATTTCTCCCGCATAACCAAATAAGGCGGAAGTCCCTCCAGTATGCCAGAACAACACCGTTTCATCCGATGAAATGTAACTTTTGCGTATCAGATCAATCATCCCGCCAAATGCTCTTCCCGTATAAACCGGATCGAGCAGCAAGCCTTCCGTTCCGGCGCAAAGCTGGATCGCTTCCCTCTCCATGTCACCCACGACTCCATAACCGCCTCCAAGATAATCGTAACTCAGTTCATAGTCCGTCGGACCGAATTGCTCCTCGCTTCCAATTAGCTTCGCTGACTCATTAGAGATTTCTGCTAACTCTCTTTGATAAGGAAGGTCATCCAACTTCTCTTGGTCCACACTGATCCCCAGAACCTGACCAGAGAATCCCGCAATCCGAGCACCCAGGGCCATCCCGGCCTGAGTGCCCCCAGAACTGGATCCAAATACAATCCGATCGACCTTTTCACCTAATTGCTTAAGCTGCCCTTGCAATTCAACCATTGCCCGGACATATCCCAATGCACCCACACCGTTCGATCCACCAATCGGAATCACATACGGCCGCCGTCCTTGCTTTTTTAGATCCGCCGCAATCTCATCCATTTTTACACTTCGTTTCTCCTTTTCCGTAAAGTGTGCCCGAGCACCCAAAAGCCGATCTAAGAGAAGGTTCCCATTCCATATTTCGGGTTCTTCCCCTCCTAAAATCAAGTCACAATTTAATCCTTTAAGTGCAGCCACAGCCGCCGTCTGACGACAGTGATTGGATTGAGGAGCACCTGCAGTCAGTAACGTATCAGAACCCTTCGCAATCGCATCCGCTACCAGGTATTCAAGTTTTCGGGCCTTATTTCCTCCAGTCGCTAAACCCGTCTGATCGTCGCGTTTAACTAAAATTCTTGGTCCCAAGAGAGATTTACTTAAGCGTGGAAGCCCATGAACTGGAGTTGGTAACTGTGCAACGCAAATTCGCGGAATATTATCGAAGTCATTAGGAAGCGACATGGATTTTCCCTTTCTTTGCCTCTTTCTCTTTCCACTTGATCAGACAGTCCACAAATTATTAAGCCAGTATTGCTTGTTGAAAACTCAAAAAATCAAAGTAGAGGATGCGGAAAATCTAGACAAACACAATTCTGTACATTTCCATCCGGACCCGATAGTTATGTATAATCTCTTTTTGGACTATCCGCCTGTTAAGTTAAAATACGTCTAATTTGCTATGTGCCAAACGTCTTTGGCCAACCTTTTTTAATGAACCTTCGCTAAAAGAGTGAAAATTCTTTCGGATACAACTTTCCTTTCAGTCTAAATACAAGATTGACACAGAAGAAATCACCATTTTTTCATCACGAAATTGAAGAAATATCTTCACCCAATCCATTTTTTGACAAAGGAACTAATTCTTTTTCGGCTAACCACGAAAAAACAGAAACACAGTGATTGAATCAGATCATTTGGTAAAAGATTTCGGGCTGATACGTGCCGTCGATGATGTTACGTTCAGCGTTAAAAAGGGAGACATTCTGGGTTTCCTGGGACCCAACGGCGCCGGGAAGTCCACCACCATGAAGATGATCACGGGCTTTCTTTCACCTACTTCTGGCACGGCTAGAGTGGGGGGATTTGATATACACAAAGATCCAATCTCGGCTAAGAGACTATTTGGTTATCTTCCTGAAAGCGGACCAGTTTATCAGGAGATGACTGTCTTGGAATTCCTCGGATTCATTGCCGAGCTTCGGGGATATCGCGCATCAACTGAAAAAGCCCGCCGAATCGATCGAGTCGTCCAGATCTGCCACCTTGGAGAGGTTAGAAATCAGCCAATCGAAACACTAAGCAAGGGCTTTCGTCAGCGAGTCGGGCTGGCCCAGGCAGTTATTCACGACCCACCCTATCTTATTATGGATGAACCAACCGATGGTCTAGATCCAAACCAAAAACAAGAAGTTAGACGATTAATTGCATCGATGGCGGAGGAGAAGGCTATCATCTTATCCACTCATATACTTGAGGAAGTCCAGGCAATGTGTAATCGCGTCGTCATCATTACGCGGGGTGCAATTATTGTGGATGAAAAACCAGAGGAATTTCGGCAGCGCCATCCAAGATACAACGCCGTTCAACTAAACATCGCAGAAGGCCAATCATCTATAGAAATCAGGAAGGAACTGGATGAACTTCCGGAAATTGAGGAGGTACACGAAAAAAATGGAGCCATTCTCTTAGTGCCATCTGATGGCAGGTCAATAGATTCCCTCGTTCTCCGAATGGCGCAGGAAAAGAATTGGGAACTTAAAAATATAGAAAAAACCCCCATCCGCCTTGAAGATGTATTTTGGAATCTAACACACAGTAATTGAATTTGTCTCTGCCTTGAACACAAATTATAGTAAGAGCAAATGCGTATCATATTTACGGTCCTAAAACGAGAATTCCTGGGCTATTTTCGGTCACCCGTAGCCTATGTCTTCCTTATTGTCTTTCTCATCGCATCCGTTGGTCTTTCCTGGTTCGTGGGGAGTTTTTTTGAAACTAATAGCGCCAGTCTCCTTAGTTATTTCTATATTCAACCATGGATCTTTCTTTTTCTGATCCCAGCCGTCGGCATGCGTCTCTGGGCGGAAGAGAAACGTTCCGGAACCTGGGAACTGCTCTTTACTCTCCCCTTGTCTGTTACTCAAGCCGTATTTGGTAAGTTCCTCGCTGGCTGGGCCTTCATCAGTCTCGCGGTCGTCCTCAGCTTTACTATGCCTCTGACCGTAGGCTATCTTGGCGACCCAGATTGGGGCCCAATTTTTACCGGCTATTTCGGTACTATCTTAATGGCGGGAAGTTATCTCAGCATCTGCTCATTAACTTCTGCCCTAACCAAGAATCAGGTTATAAGCTTTGTTCTAAGTGTAATCACTTGTCTCATCCTAGTTTTCCTAGGTTGGAGCGTTTTTAATGACTTGATGCTGGCAGCTAGATTTCCTGTCTGGCTTGTAGACAGCTTTTCTAGTTTCAGTTTTCTGACTCATTTTGAACCAATGGTGAAAGGACTCGTTACGGTGCGTGATACCCTATTTTTCCTTTCCGTTATGGGTTTTTCCCTTTTCGTAAATGTGCTGGTACTAGAACGTTGAGTTGATCACTTACTATGAGAATGAAATCCAAGTGGGTCGCCTTTTTTCTCCTTTTGATCGGCCTTACTCTCATAACTGTCATCGGGAATTTCATGCCTGGACAACTAGACTTTACCGAGGACAACATATATACCCTGTCCGATGGTAGCCGCTCCCTTCTCGAGCAAATCGAAGAGCCAATAACTCTCGAATTCTATTTCAGCCGCAGCGTAGAAGACGTCCCCAAATACCTCAAGGATTTCGCAACTCGAGTGGAAACACTCCTTCAACAATACGAGAACGCTGCTGGCGGAAAAATCGAGCTTTCTGTTATCGATCCGAAACAAGACACGGAGGAAGAGGAGGCCGCAATACGATCAGGCATCACTAACCAGCTGATTTCTAGCGGGGGAAGTGTCTTTTTCGGACTCTTGGTGATTCACGCCGACCAGGAAGAGACGATAGCCTTCTTTGATCCCGCTCGCGAATCTTTACTCGAATACGACATCTCCCGAAAAATCCATCACGTCCAGCAATACGAACTGCCCAAGCTCGGTGTTGTTTCTGGACTCCCCGTAATCAGCCAGCTTGTTCCGGGTATGATGCCTCCTGGTCAGCAAATGCCACAGGATTGGGTCTTCATCGAAGAACTCCGAACTAGCTTTGAGATCCAACAGATCGAGACTTCCGCCGATAGAATTCCAGATGATATCGACCTGCTAGCAATTATCCATCCCCAGAATCTTTCCGACTTACTACTATACGCTATTGATCAATTTGTCCTCTCTAGTCGACCTGCATTTATCGCCATTGACCCCTCATCGGATATACAGAAATCACAAGTGGGGCAACAGGCGATGATGCGGGGAATAAATCTCACTTCTAGCGATCTTTCTGAACTTTTCGACAGTTGGGGTATCGAATTTGATCCCCTCTTCTTCGTAGGAGATCTTAAATACGCAGCGACCGTTGCCGCTGGAGCCAGTCAAATACGCTATCCTGCGTGGCTACTCATTGACTCCTTCAATTCCGACACTCCGGCTACCGCTCAACTCAATTCCGTCCTTCTGGTCGAGACCGGAAGTTTCAGAATCGTGGAGGGTTCGGATAATGAGCTTACTCCTCTGTTGACCAGCTCTAATCAAAGCGGCTCACTCACTAAGAGTATACTTACCTTTGGCGGACCAGATGAGGTGTTCCGACAACTTAAGCCCACCGGAATTAGACACACCCTGGCAGGAATTGTTCGCGGAAACTTTAAATCCGCCTTCCCGGAGGGGAAGCCTAAAAAAGACGAAGAAATTGAGTCTGCTGAGGAGAGAGATAACCCTTCCCTTATGCTTCCCGACGAGGATAGTGAAACATCTTTCAAGGAATCTGAACTTACGAGTACCGTAGCCATCATCGCAGATACAGACTTCCTGGCTGATCAATACAGTGTTCGCCGTCTTAATTTCTTTGGTCTATCCGCGCTCAGGCCTCTCAATGATAATCTCAACTTTGTTACCAATGTTCTCGAGCTTCTCTCGGGAAGCGAAGACCTAATTTCACTCCGAGGGAAGGGAACAGCAATTCGACCGTTCACGGTCGTTCGGAACCTCGAGATCAAGGCGCAGATGAGTTACCAGGATAAGTATGAATCTATCCAAAATGAACTTAACGAAATTCAAGATCAGTTGCGAAATCTACAGAATGATCAAGCCGAAAGAGGAAAGTTGGTCGCAACACAAGAAGTTAGAAACGCTATCGTAAGATATCGTAAAGAAGAAGCCGACAAACGTGCTGCCCTCCGTCAAATTCGAAAGAGACTTCGGGAGAAAATCGAGAGTCTAGACCGTCGGCTTGCTCTCTTCAACCTCCTCACCGTTCCAGTACTGATCTGTATTTTTGGTCTAAACTTTTTCGGCAAACGCAACAAACGACAAAAGAACTGAATACGGATGAGATTGAAACGTATTTGTCTAGCTATTGCGATCCTCGGTACACTCGCCGCACTTGCATTATGGATCGATCGATCACAATCCCAATTAAAGACGAAGGAGAAACCGGTCGGAGAGAATTTAGTTGCACATAAAACCATAGAGTTAACCAGTGAGATCTTACTCGGTGATTCCGATTTAGAAAACAAAGTGCATCTTAAGCTGGAAGATAACATCTGGATTCTTCCCGAATATCACCAATTCCCTGTAGATTTTAACAAACTAAAATCTTTTGTTAGTTCTCTCCTCAACGCAAAATTTATTCGACTAGTAACACGAAATCCGGAACGAATGAAGCAACTTGAATTCAATGAGAATACGGTTCGGTTCATATCTGCCGAGGGTGAGAATATCTGGTCGCTTATCACTGGAAAAGGGAATAACGCTGGAGGCCGCTTCGTTAAAGTCCAAGATTATGATGCAGCCTACTTGTCCGATATCAGCTTATACATCGACACCGATGAGAAAAACTGGGCCCAAAAGAAACTCCTCGACATCAAACCGAATCACGTCGAGGTCGTAAAACTAGATTACCCCGGAGAAGATAGATTCCTTTCTATTGCCCGCGCGACACATGATTCTATTTTTTCCTCTGAGAACATCGCTCAGGACCAGGAAATTAATGACTCAGCGGCCAAAGATCTCATTCGCACCCTCATAAATGCCAGATTCTCAGACGTAAAGGAACCCGATAATCCAGACGCTCTGGCAGCCTTTGAAAACTCCCAACATATCGAGTTTTTTCTCTTTGGTGGTGAAACCTTTTCGTTCCGAATTGGCCGTAACCCGGCCGGATTCATAGGAAAAACAGAGGCCCCGGGGTCACCCGAGCCTGTCGAAACTTTGAAATCCGAAGAAGGGCCTGATACGGGAATCGCTGACTTCGAAACCTCCGACAAGCCGGATGTGCCAGGGATGACTGATCTGAGACCTGTTTTTATTTTTTATTCAACAGCAAATTCCAAGAGCCAGCTCAACGACCTCATGAAACGCGTCTCTCTCTCCTATTCTGACTACACCTTTGATCAGATCAACGAGTCCATAACGAGACTCATCCAAGCCAAGAAGGAGCCCAAAGAACTGGCTGAGGAGTCTAAAGACAGCTTGTAGAATAATTCAGAATAGCAATATAGAGAGAATTGCAGGGCATCCGGACCTTCGAAAACGTTTAACACCTGCTAACATTTGATTAGTGGCCAGCTGTGCGACAAGATATGCCAATAGAAATCGAGCTAGCGGATCTGATGGAATGTCTTGGGTCGGGGCAATTGCGGAAGCATCTTATGCTGAGTACGAAAGGATTGGATAAGAAGCAAACGGCTAACAGCCTCTTCAGTTAGCATCTTCGCCATATGTTGACATTCTCCGTCGGTTGCGCAGGATTAGAGTGTAGTGCGCCAATGGGAAATCGAAGACAGAAGATTTTGATCCTCTACCTCGACAATTCGGCCCTCGACAGCAAGGTTCTGGCCTGGACGCAATACGACGGAACCGGCAAATCACACCCGACATACGGAGACAGTGATTCCCCACCCTATGAATCGGGATTGGATGCTTTGTTAGACGGATGGCGTGTCATTCAATTCCCGCAACTGATTCCGTCTGCTCCCGGGGCAGAATACTCGACTTCGTTCATGCAATTTGAATACATCTTCGAGAAACTTGAAGAAAGCTAAAAGTATGAGAAATCACCTCTTGGACTCGCAGCAAATGGCACGCTTCGCCGCCCTCGGCGTGCTTCGCTTTGATAAATTGGTTCCGGCCGATTTGAACACAGCCGCGCACGAGGAAATGGCCGAATCTAATCCCCAGCGCCTGGCGGCCGGCACGCCGCTATCGGAGTGTTTTCCTGCCCCCTCCGCCATTGGCGAAATCATTCGGCTGCCGCAGATCCAAGGAATCATTGAAAGCTTAGTAGGCCCCGGTTGCGAGTACGACCACCATTCTATCCACACGCGGGAACCCAGGCAAGTGATAGCACAAAGCATTCACGGTGACGCCATCATCGACACCCGGATGCATTTCGATATCCAACTACTCTATTTTCCGCATGATGTGCCACCAGAAATGGGAGGAACGATGCTGATACCCGGCAGCCACTTCCGAAGAATCAACTGTTCCGACATCGCACGCTACCAGAACTTCCTGGGGCAGGAGAAGATGCATGGAAAGGCAGGAACAGTGTTTGCACTGCATCACGGCATCTGGCACGGAGGAGGACGCAATGAGACAAATCGCATCCGATATATGTTCAAGCTGCGGCTGAATCCTAAGGTTCGCCAAAAGCGCCTATGGGATGTGAGTGATATTGATCAACAGAACTCAGGTGGGGAAAAAATCAGATCGGAGATCAAACGCATCCTAGGTAAGAAAGAGTCATGGTTCGAGTTCGCGGACGGCCAGCTGGAAATTGTCAACCGGATCAAGTTTTGGCGCTTCCTCACCGGGGATGAAACCTTCGACACCGGATACTGGCTGACGCGTATCGAAAATATGCCAGAATCCGTAGCAGGCTAGGATGGGACGCAGTAGCTCTCACAAGACAATTACCCCCTGGAAACGGATATACGGGTTCCATGTTAGGACAGAGTCTTGACGGTGTCCGACGCCCCAACAACGGAAAGTTGCACCTGGATAGGAACTGTAATTCGTAAGGTTTTTAAAGGCAGTGAAACGGGAACGGATAATTCGAAAGCAATCCCAATTTGTTTGACTTAAATACCAGTTTTTTACCCTATCCTGTCTACGGAGCGCCTACTGATACAGGCTGGGTTGCACGATGGGAAAGAGACTTTTTACCAACGGATTTCGGTCCTATCGTGCCGCTGAGGTTGTGCTGAAAGTATCCTAATTATAAAGGTCCAGATGAGTGGAATGGTCATTAACGAGATGAAAGGCGATCTTCTGCTGTGCAGTTGGGGCGACACCTTGCAGGCGGAGCAAGAAGAACACCGTCTAAATACACCCGAACGCATTCGCGATGCACTTATTGAATGGAAGGAGAAGTATAATCTCGCCGGCGTTCTCTGGCGTCAGGAACGGTGGCTAGACAAATTCGCGAATATTCACCCACATGCCTACAACAAGGTGTCCAAGTATGGCGAGGCTGCTCCACAAGCCGAAGGCTATGAAATAACGCATTCGGTGGACGACGCCGTCGTCGCTTGTGAGGCAGCTCGTGAAGCCGGTATCAAGATCTTCTGCTACATCGACATGTTTGATGAAGGTCAGCCTTTCCACGTCGATAGCTGGAACAACAATCACTACTACTGGGAGTCGAAGTTCTTTGCGAAACACCCAGAATTCTATGCCTGTGATCGCACCTGGCAGAACAAACACTGGGGCGTGCCCGAGTACGCCTATGATCAAGTGCGCGACTACAAGTGCCGCGAAGAGCTCGCCTACCTGGTTGACAACTATTCCTGGGACGGTGTCTACATAAGTACCCGAGGTCATCGTCTCTCCGCGGTGAATGGCGATCAGTACGGCTTCAATGAACCCATCGTCTCAGCCTTCGCGGAGCGGTATGGCGTTGATATCCTTACGCAGAATTTCGACCTCGAAGCTTGGCGGCGCTTGCGCGGCGAGTTTGTGACGCAGTATATTCGTGAAGTTAGAACGTTATGCGAAGAACGGGGCCTCGAGCTTGGAATTGGGGTGCCACCGGGCGACTATTTTGGCCCCCCATTGGGCAACCTCTACCTCGATTGGCACACCTGGGTCCAGGACCGCCTCATCGACTTTATTGTCGTGGGACACGCCAACATAGTCGGCCGACATTTGCGTTTTGGCTACGGCTATCTTAACAGTTATTTCGAAGGAGAGTTCGGTTTGCCCCCACTTCCGAAGATCCTTGCCAACGACTACGCCCCCTTATGCCAGCAAAACCAGGTCGGGCTCTGGGCGAGTCTAATGATACGACAGCGTCTGGCCCAAGTCTACGGGAGGCCGTACACAAATGAAATGCTCAGAGGTATTCCGAACCTCAATGGGCTACAATGGAGTTGGGCAAGCAAAGGCGATAAAATGCTGACAGTTGATCTAGGCAATGCTCCCTGGGCGTCGGATTTGGCGCCCGAAGGAGTTTAAATCCTTAAGGGCTCAGATGATCAAGCCCTCTTGGGGGAGAAACGGAACCTAACCTCTGCTGGGAATATACCCCGTTGGAAAGGAATTCCTTATTCAGGATTTGTAAGATTTCGTGAGAAAGGGGATGAGCCGAATAATCAGATTACTTCAGAATAAAAATGCGAAAACACCTCATTCTATTACTTTTCACACTCTATATATCCGTTACCCTAACTGCGGATGAAACGTTGTGTAGCGAAATAGCAGAACCCGGCCCTAGAATTCCAGCTGGGATTGAGATTAAGCGGGCTCTTGCTTATAAGAAAGTCGGAGAAACCACCCTCGCACTGGACCTCTATTTCCCCAAAGGGCATTCCAATGAATCGTCATTCCCTCTTATTGTTTACGTCCATGGTGGCGGCTACCGACGAGGCACTCGAGATGAAATTAGCGCTGTCCAATTTATGAATGAAACTTTCCTTAAGCCGGTTGCTCAGGGACGTTATGCCCTCGCATCAATCGACTATCGTAAAGCGAGCAAAAAGGCTCCCTTCCCTCTCTTGGTTGAGGATACGAGAGATGCCGTTAAGTGGCTCAGCATACGTGCTTCCGAATATCACCTCGACCCTGAACGAATCGGACTAGTCGGAGAAACAAGTGGTGGGCACTTGGTCTTATTGGCTGGCCTGGACAGCAAAATTGGGGCAGGGAAACCGACCGCCAATGGAAAGCCCCCTCATCCAGCTTCCTTTATCATGGCGTTTGCCCCTCCTGCTGATCTTACCCGTATCGCGAAAAGCGTTACTGACAGCGGTAAAAAGGGAGATAAGAAGATATATAACCAACTTAAGCTGGGGCTCGGCGGCAGGGTCGACGAGATTCCAGAAGCCTATGCAGCTTCCAGTCCTGTAAACTATTTTCATAGCTCTTCCCCACCTACTCTTGTCATTGTGGGAAACCAGGACAAAAGAAGGGAACAAGCCGAATGGCTTCGGGAAGCCGCCAAGGAAACAACGGCCATGCTTGAAGTGATCGTAATCAAAAACGCAGGGGATCAAGCCTACCGAGGCTACGAGAATATGACTCCTTCAATTGAGGAACTAAAATCGTACCTTCAGAGCTTCATTTCCAAGCATTTCAACAACACGGTCAGCCACAAATAATTCTAATCCAAGGAAACCGACGAATCTTTGGCGTTTGCACTGACTCAATCCGAATACTAAAAGCCAAACTCTTTCAGGAAGAGAAAAGCTGGAGTTAATCCCCTTCCTTTTTTAGTTCTCTTAACTTGAATTCATCATCCACTAATTACTTAAATATTATTCTCCATTGATTGCCGCCCTCCTATTCACCGCTACAGTTTCTTTTCCTGATCAACGACAGTCCTAGCGGAAAATCTAAACCTCCGAATGATTTATTTACGAATTGACCAACAAGAACTCGATTAATTGGGAAATCTAGTGGAGCAGTCCCCTGCCAAAGCAGTCACACCATTAGGAAAAAGTTGTTAATATGCTCCATTTTCTCAAGATACTGGGAAGTAATTAGATTTATCACGATTGACAAAAAACAAGACCCGCTTCTTCTTTCCAATCTTTATACTTTAACATCACAATCCAAAACTGAGACTATTAATTATGCCAAGTAGCGAGACCGTAGGATTCATTGGAACTGGAGTTATGGGCCGTAGCATGGCTAACCATCTCCTCGACGCAGGCTACCCTGTAAGCGTCTATAATCGCACCAAGGAAAGGGCAAACTCTCTCTTTGAAAAAGGTGCAGTCTGGAGAAATTCTCCTGGAGAAGTTGCCGCATCCTCCTCTGTTGTCATTACTATCGTTGGCTTTCCCAATGATGTTGAATCAGTCTACCTCAGCGAAAATGGGATTGTAGAAAATGCGAATTCGGGATCGCTCCTCATTGATATGACTACTTCAAGTCCGGTCCTTGCTCAAAAGATCTCGCAATCAGCAGCCGCCAAGGGAGTCGACACGCTTGACGCGCCAGTTTCAGGAGGTGACATCGGGGCTCGCGAAGCTCGTCTTTCTATAATGGTTGGCGGCGAAGAGCAGGCCTTTGACCGGGCCAAGCCTCTTTTTGACTGCATGGGAAAAAATATCATGCTGATGGGATCGGCTGGAGCCGGCCAACACACTAAAATGAGCAACCAGATCGCTATTGCCTCAGGAATGATTGGGATTTGCGAATCGATGATCTACGCGAAGCAATCTGGGCTTGATCCCGCACGCGTTGTTCAATGCATTGAGAGCGGTGCTGCTGGCAGCTGGTCGCTAAGTAATCTAGCTCCTCGCTTCCTCAAAGGTAATTTTGACCCCGGTTTTTTCGTCAAACACTTCATAAAGGATATGAAGATTGCGATCGAAGTGGCCGAAGACATGAAACTTGATCTTCCAGGTCTCGCCCTCGCTAAGAGACTCTACGAACAAGTTGTATCAGAAGGTGGTGAAGACTTTGGCACTCAAGCGCTCTACAAAATCTATGACCGCTGAGTCCTACTGTTCACAATAACGGAAAGTCTATCACCCGAAGTACCAAGATTTGACGCTTCTCGGGAGGTCTAACTCTCGAGGATCTCAATCTCGTATCCATCCGGATCATCCACGAATGCCATTTTAAGTCCAGAGACGAACTGCTCGCGCCAACCGTCAGGCCAAATCTCCAGACCATTCTTTTCCAAGCGATCACAATATTCTATGATGTCCGGAACTCCAATCGCTAAGTGCATAAGGTCATCTGGTATATTTACCTCATAGTCGGGCGAATAAGTTAGCTCTAGAGTTGTTTCATTCCCAGGCAATTCGAGGTGCACGATCTGATTTCCGGCAGGCGACTTGTCGTTTCGACTTTTCAAAACGAAGTCGAAGTTATCACAATAATAATTTATAGATTTCTCTAAATCACTGACACGCACTCGGGTATGGAGGAATTTATTCATAAGCTCCTTGATTGGAGTTTCTTTCTAAATCGTGGTTCAAATATCGGGCACTAGGAAAATCCCTCAGGGATAGCTGTGCAAACTTAATCGATCTGGAACAAGACTCATATAGAATAGCTACAAGAGATACAGAAACCCGTGACAAGTACAACCCTGAGGCAGTCCATACAAAACAGTATTGTGCAGATCTCAGAAAGCCCTCGCCTGGATATCTGACAGCTGCCCAAGTCTTGTGAAGGTTATAATCTTATATCGCCTTAATTTTGCCAAGTTATCGACTTTAACTGCTCCCTAACTTAACGCATCCATAGCAAACAAAACCCGAGATCAATACTCAGGACAAGTTCATCCGGATTTTAAGTTGTATTTCCAATTAAAGGTTCGTTCACAGATTACGGAGACTGTGCATCTGTTCAATATTTTGTCGGCGTTCACGCGATTCAAACTTCAGATTCATTGCACCATGCCACCGGAATACTAATAAATAACAGCAAATTTGACATCCGTTACTTAATAACGAAAGGTGCGCTCCTTCTGTTGAGGAGATTTTTTGTTTTGATCCCTTCCATTTATTTACCAGTCGTCGCAGTCAAATTCTTTAGGAAAGCCAAGTCAGGAATAAGATTATCTTCTAAATACGGTTGGAAGACGTCACAGAATTTTGAACAAACCCTTAGTGAAAATCGCCCACGTTAATACCTCCCTTGTCCGTATTCCCGTTGAAAAGCCGACCTCAATCTCAACTAGGCAGCTCAGCGCAAGAGAATACGTCGTTGTTTCGGTAGAATCTGATTCTGGAGAAACGGGACACGGCTACACCTATGCTGGAACAGTTGCTGGCTATTCTACCTTATCATTTGTTAAGGACGTCTTTATTCCTCTGATACTGGACTGCGATCCTCACCTTATTGAGCGCCTCTGGTCGAAAATGTACCAAGAAGTTTTACTCTCAGGTCGCCGTGGAGCTGCCATTCGTGCTCTCTCTGCCGTTGATATCGCACTCTGGGACCTTTTGGCGAAATCCGCCGGACTTCCTCTCTACCGTCTCCTCGGAGGGAGTTCCGATCGAGTTCCTGCCTATGCTTCTGGCGGTTATTATCGTCCTGGTGATTTGCTTGAAAATGTACGCGAGGAGATAACAGCTTACCAAGATCTCGGTTTCACTGACTTTAAAATCAAGGTAGGAGGTTCAGATTTTGACACTGATGTCGCCCGCGTAAAGGTCGCACGTGAAACCATCGGTTCCAGTGGTCGCCTTGCTCTCGATGCAAACAATGCATGGAAGTGGCCCCATGAAGCAATCCGGTTCGCTCGTGCAGTTGAAACTGCCGATATTTGGTGGCTCGAAGAACCGCTATCACCTGATGATTTCGAGGGGCACGCAGAAGTCGCCCGCACCCTTGAAATTCCGGTTGCCACTGGCGAAATTCACGCCACCCGATGGGAATTTCGCCAGCTTATAGAACATCATTCTGCCGATATCCTTCAACCCGACGCCGCTGTTCTTGGAGGGATTTCGGAATATATGAAAATCGCTCATTGTGCCGCCTCGTTCAATCTTCCATTAGCCCCTCACTGGCACGCGAATCTACATGCCCAGCTCATCGCTGCTGTCAGCAACGGCCTAACAGTCGAATTTTTTGCCTTAGAACAGGACATCTATAATTTCGAACGCCTCCTTACTCCAGACACCCGCCTAAGGCCAACTAACGGCGAAATCTACTTACCCGATCGACATGGAATTGGCATTGAATTTGACCAAGAATCCATCAATCGCTGGAGGGTTAATTCGTGATTCACTTAACACACGCAAAATAGCGTTGAGAATAGTTAAATTGCCCCAATACATCTAACTTATCAGCTAATTCGTTCAATGTACGAACAATCAAAAGGACAAATTTCATCGCCAATGTGGGCAGGCCGTGAAGTCCACGACTCTAAATGAATTTTGCCCTCCGTCTGGTGATAGGGATTGCGATCGCTTACGGTGCCATCCTTCTTCTTGTTTCATTTTTCCAATCTAGCCTAATCTACCGTAACCAGAAACCCAAACCTACTCGGCAAATTGTCCAGGACGGGGGCCTCAGATTCTGGCCAAAAAACAATAACTTGTACCGTGGTCTGCTGGCAACCACTCCAGCAGAAAAGTCCAAGGGTCTAGTCGTGGTCTTTCACGGCAACGCCGGAACTGCCGCCGATCGCATGCACTATTCTCGAGCCTTGAACCCACTAGGTTATAATGTTCTACTGGTTGAATATCCGGGCTACGGTGGACGTGATGGAAGCCTAAACGAGAAGTCCTTTGTTTCCGACGCCAAGGAAACAGTCCGACGCGCCAAGGCCGAATTGGGAGGCCCCATCTATTTATGGGGCGAATCTCTTGGTTGCGGAATTGCGAGCGCCGTTGCTGCGGATCCTCTAACCCAAGCCGATGGAGTCATTCTAGTAACTCCATGGGATACTCTCGCTGATTTAGTCCAGACTCTTTATTGGTACTTTCCTGCCAAGTGGCTGCTTCGCGACAAATACGACAACATTCGAAATCTTCAGAAATTTGATAATCCCATCGCCATCCTTGTCGCAGAAAATGATGAGATCATACCCCCCCACCATGCTTTCCGCCTCTTTGAAAGTCTCTCACC